>NZ_JAVDUA010000025.1:0-109612 GCF_031456105.1 Pseudomonas sp. BE134
TACGAAGCCTTGCTGCCATGGAACTGCTCGCCAGAGATGCCACGGTAAACATAAAGCCCACTTCTTAGAAGGTGGGGTTTATGGATCGCATACAAATGCTCCGTATCTTTCGATAAGGAGCATTTTTTTGAGCACCATGCAGATTGCTAGGCTTTTACACAATTTGTTTCGAAGTTTTCCTAGATGCTCGGTCGTGCATAGGCATACGTTTCCGCGGAGCGATATGCTACGACCTCCGGATGCTCGCTCGAAGCGAGATAGTAGCCTGATAGCCAAGTCGCGACGCTGAAACACCGTTCTATTGCATGGGCTAGAGTGCCGTCGACTTGGCCAGCCTCTTCTTCAAAATCAACATTTCGAAGGCCGAGATCGATTATGGGTTGAATCGCCGTACTACGGACATAGAACATGGATCCTGCAGCAAATAAAGTAGATTCCGGAAGGAAAACATCACCGCCCATTTTTTTGGTGAGTCTATGGACAGTATTAGCGTTTGACCCCCAGTAGGTGCTCATCGACAGGATATGGCCCTCTGGAGCAATCAGTCCCAAATCATTATGTTCAGCAAATGCGGCAAATACCTTGCTGGCTTTTTCAGGCGCCAGCAATTTGCTCAACAAATCTTTGCGCCATGTGTCGCCATCTTCCCTGTGCATAGATTTTTTGGTGTGTAGCTTTAATATCAGTGGTTCGTCTTTGACAGCCGTCTGCAGCGCTTTGATGAACGGGAGAATATCGCGGCCACGATTTTCGTGCGTCAAAACGTCTGCCGTCATCGAATGCTTATCCAGTTCTACTTGAACGGCTTCAGATTTGTCTGGAGTAGTGGTGATAACCAAGCGATAAGGCGTTGACCATTGCTTAAGATAATCAAAGATTTCAGCAAGCAACTCTGGGTAAAACGCGTGTACAACTACACAAATTTTGCTAGCCAAGGGGCTCGGCAACACTGAGGGTGGCGTTTTTAGTGCTTGTTTTGTAGCTTCTAGATACGCATAGCCATAACGGCGATCTGGTTCCAGGTGCGCACCCTCTGCCCACTCATTCCAAGCGTTGATGAATACTAGGCTTTCACCTTTGACTGGGTTCGCACGTGCATATTCTATCGACGAACGTAGCCAAGTTCTATATTTCGCCGGAGTCGAATTTGCCACGGTATATCCGCGCCCAGGCTTCCGCGCGTCATTATCCCATGACGGGAAGACGCCCCGGATGAGTGGAAATTCCGATACAGGTTCTACCGAGGCGCGATCCACCACATCCTGATAGTCAACAACATAGCCTGCATAATTAGCATTGGCAATTTCCAAGCTGTCATTTATACAAGGTAGATTTGCAGCTACTTTATGAGGAGGAAATTCTACAGCAGCATCAAACCCATATTCACGCGGATCCAATTTATCAAACTGAACCATACACAAAAATAACTCACCGATACCGACTTCACGACAGTATTCACGCCATCTTACTAATGTCGCGGCGGCATCAGGTAATAGTGAAGGCCGGTATAAAATGATTAAAGGCTGGCCATCAACGCGTATATAGCGTTTGTCTTTCAGTAATGGCTCTAAAGATTTTATAAACGCAAGGTCATCTACTGCACCATAATTTTGTGCCAAGAGAACTTCATTATCCAGACCATCCCAACGACGGGTCCAATTTTCATTTGCCCAGCAGATGCAAAATGGCATATCAATATTGGACTTAACAAGCTGCTCCAGCGGCCGCTCAAGTATTCGCTTGCCCCCGAACCAATAATAATGGAAGCAAAAGCCTTCCACTCCATACAGTTTGGCAAGCTCAGCTTGTCGTTCCATGACCTCAACAAGCCTCAGGTCATAAAATCCCAACTCTCCCGGTAGATGAGGTTGGTAATGGCCGATGAACTGAGGGACAGCTTTGGAAACATTAGTCCACTCAGTGAAGCCCTTGCCCCACCACTCATCATTTTCGGGTGTTGGATGAAATTGCGGTAGGTAATATGCGATTGCTCGGGCGCGTAGCGTCGAATGATCGATCGGGGCCTCTGAAATCGCACAATAATCCTGATCAGCTGGACCAGGTATATTCATCATGTTTTGAATATAACGCGCAGCTACATCGCCACCCGTCGATCCAGGTTCAGCGCTCGACGCTTGAAACTCTTCTGAAATAACGACGGTTGGTGTGTCATTGGCGTGATTTCTTGCCCAAGCCTTGTAGCTATTTGTTTGCTTAAGCAGAGGTGACATGATTGTGAACAGGCCAGACTTCACCCGTAGCTTATTTCTTTGACTAAAAGGTAAATTATCATAAGCGCGCTTTGCAAAGCGACCCAAAGAATTTTTCATATTTGTCATGTTACGCATATTTCCTTGAACGCGTTTTATATTTCTCAGCGGACTAGTAAGCGCCCAACTATTAGAGTTGAGCAGTTCAGTTATAGCTGATTGAAGCTTGGATATCTCATGGTCGCGCTCTAAAATAACTTCCGTTAATTCAGACTGCTGGGTACTGCACCCAGACAATAAATCATTTAAATGCTCGACAGCTTGATCTTTAGCACAAACAATAGCGCTCAAATCCGAGATAGCAGTACTCTTAATAGATATTGTTGTCAGCAAATCAGTAATCTGATCAAATTGTGAAGCAACAGTATTACTTAAAACAATCGCTTCCGCCCGATACGCATCTGTGCTTTCGCGCAAAGAGCGAACTTCAGAGTCACGAAGATCGAGATTGACGTTTGAAAGCTCTATCGCACTTGTTAGCGAACTTATCGAATTCTGTAACTCAATTAGAGTTTCTCGATAAGATATATTTTCTTGCTTAACAAATTCAACCTGTTTACTTAGGTTGTGGCTTTCTGCATTACTTAGCTTAACCTGTTGATGTAACTGTGAAAAAGATTCACCTAGTCGCAAAACTTCGTGGATGGCTTGCTGACCGTCGAGTATCTCAACATCCAGAGTAATATACAATTCTGTGGAGGCTTGAATATTCAACTCAGGGATAATATATTGCGGATCACTATTATAGGCGTAATAGAGAATACCTTGCTCGCCGGTCGAAACCTCTAAAAGTCCTGACTTGATCGCATCGTTGTTATCGCTAACATCAGTCCATATAACAGATCCAAAACTGTCGCGAATAGTGAGTTCGTAGAGATTGAACCACTTCGATTGATCTACAGGATCACATCGGATCGTCAAAACAGATTCAGACTCAACTGATAATGGGAAAATGATTTTCTGTCTGCCAACCTGCATAGGTTGATGTATTGCATGATCTTCTGAAAAACCTTCGCCATTGAACGCATAAAAAATGCTTGCGGAGAGGTTGGTTGTAACCAGCGGATGGTGAGGAAACCAGTCGATTAGTGATTCCGACGGTAACCCGGTTACTGCTTCTTGAAAGTTTACTTCGCTCGCGTTGAATCTATCTAAATCTTCATCAGTTACCGGCATACCCAACAGGGAGTAAAGGGTAACGAAAAAATCTTTGCGAGTGAGCGCGGGATTTTCCCTAGAGGCCTGAAGATTGGATGTTTGGTTCAACAGCAGGAGTAAGCTACGGAAAATTAGATGTCCAAGATGAACATCTTCCAACGAACGCCACTCCATATCGATAAAATTTGGCTTGCCAAGTTCATCGATAATAATATTTTGTGGTACAGCGTCAATAAAATCCCCAGGGATTTTCGAGTCGATACGAAGTGTGAGGTCAAGATCGTGACCCAACGCCATCAAGATATTTGACAGGTGCTTCAAATATACATTTAGATAGTCCGCTACGTTTTGGATTTTCCAATTTTTAGAGGATAGCAGCTCAATAAATGGCTGACTTAATACGTGACCATGATAATACTTTTCAGGAGAACGCAAGTTGAGCTGATATTGCGAGGTTGAGAGAGCAGCATCACCAGCAAAAAGCCGATACTCAACAGCTATATTTCCCTCACCCACTTTATGAAATTTTGTTTCTTTGCAGTAGGTGGTTGCGCGCTCGGTACTGTAGTGGAATGCTAACGAATTTTCGTCTACAACATGATTGGGACTTAGACTAGCTACAACTAGAAAGGAGTTAGATAACTCCATCCCTAAGCCGTTTCTAAAAATCACTGGCCATGCCAAGCCTAAATTGAAATTTATAGACTTTGGTAATTGTGGGTCCGCTTTTACACTTTGCCAAGCGAACGCGCTGCCATCGAAGCTTCCCGACTGGCAACCCTGCTCAGTAAGTATCGAACGAGGCATTTTATAATCGGGAAACGGTGCCAGAAATTCAACGCCTTCGTACCCTGCATTATTTATAAGCTGCTCTAACTCCTGTCTGCCAAAAGTAGCGGGACCAGTTTCCTGATAGCGACCCTCAATGCCATACATCGCTTCCCCGATATGGTCTTCAGGTGCACCAGCAAAATATTTTAATCCAAGCTGATTTTCTATAGCGATGAAAAGGTGCCCGTCAGGCTTTAACATTTTTTTAATTTTTGTCAGCATATTGAGCGCGGGGGACTCACCATCGCTAAACATACTCGCATATTCGAGCACACCGATTAGTGTTATCGCGTCGAACTGTTCATGATACTCGAAATCATCAAAACGCTCCGCAAGGACTGTAACATTTTTCAAATCGCGCGTTCGGCTCGCCGCGATACTAGCTCGTCTGGGACTCCCCTCCAGCGATAAGATTTGGCCGCCGGACTCTCCCAAATATCTAGTGATCGCACCACAACCTGCACCAATTTCTAGCACAGTGCCTTGCAAAAGGTGTTCAAACGGACGGAGTATATTCCCGCGCTGAGAGCTTAAATGATAATGGATCGCCCACTCAGTACATTGGCGGCGGAGGTCTACGGAAAAAATAGATACATCATCCGTATCTCTTATAATCTGCGCAAGCTTCTGCTCCGATGCATCACCATCATTATAGGCAATTCCCGAAAAATCGGATCGCATCCAAAACTTATTACAACCATTATAGCTGTAACCATATTCTTCAAGATGAAACATAAGTGGTCACCTGTTCTACATCCATAGATAGCTTAAGGTCTACGAGTCCAAAAAGATGATTTGTAGGAGTCACTATTAAATGGATAGAGTCATATCTACGATCATGGGGCACTACTTCCTCACCGTTTTTTGATGCTACACCTATGGAGATAAAGTAGTCTCCGCCGGCTAGATAATTATCAAACTTTAGCCTTGCGGAGATCACGGACCCTTCTTCCCCTTTTTCTTCAAAGCCAGAACAATCTAGAAGAGCAGAGTTAGACCCGAATATAGTAACCCCTTCTTTAGTTTTTAAAGTAAAACCAAGAATCGGAGAAACTATAAGCTTGTTGAATTTAATGGAGAGGTCGATTGTAATAACGGATAATGATTCGCTCGCAGAACTGTATCGCTTGCCATTACTCCTAATATCAAAATCAATAATCGTGGCCGCACCATCCCCCCAACGATACTCGTTTGAATTGTAATGGGCCCTGGTGTGATAAAGATCTGCGTCCTTACTACTAGTGAAAATATTTTCGTCATCTTCAGCCGAGTCTTCGACGGGATCATTAATCCCGTTTTCTGTACTGGTTTTCTTCTCGCGACCGAACAACAGATCCATATAGTGATTAACCACTTTACGTGGTTCGCCGACCATTTTTAGTACACTAGCATCCAACAATAACGCGCGAGAGCAGTGAGTAACAACTTGCTCACCTGAATGCGTGACGAGCAATATGCTGGTTCCGTTTTCTTTCAGTTGCCTAAGTCGCTCAAAGCACTTCGCTTGGAAGCGCGCATCGCCTACCGCCAATGCCTCATCCACAATTAGAATGTCAGGATCTATCTGGGCTTGCACTGCAAACGCAAGTCTAACCCCCATTCCACTTGAATAGTTCTTTACCGGTTGATCTAAAAATCTTCCGATGTCAGCGAAAGCTGCAATGCTATCAAAACGGGCATCAACTTCGCTCCGGCTTAAACCTAGAACAGCCCCATTTAAATAAACGTTCTCACGTCCTGTAAATTCAGGATTGAATCCAGAACCTAACTCGAGTAACGCTCCGACACGCCCATTTGTCTGAATTTCACCTAGAGTCGGGGTCAATGTGCCGCAAATCATTTGGAGTAGCGTAGATTTTCCAGAACCATTGCGACCTACAATCCCAACAGTCTCACCCTTATATATATCAAAGTTAATGTCATTTAATGCCCAATACTCCTGCCCATACTTCGAGGGTGGCACGCCGACCAAACGTTGAACTCGTGGAATGAACGCTTGCTTCAAGCGATCTCTCGGATTTGCATAAGTCCTGTAGCACTTACTGACAGACCGGACGGAGATTGCGATTTTTTCAGAGGACATCGGCAAATCCTCTGCGGGTTTTCTGAAACCAGGCAAATCCGAGCCACGCAACTATCAAAGCAATCACCATATATATTCCTAACCCTTCCCAGTCTGGAAGCTGCCCGAGAATTAAGACCGCCCTCGATTGCTCAATTATAAAGGTTAACGGATTAAATATCATATAGGGCTGCATATAATCAGGAAGTGCAGATACTGGAAAAAATACAGGAGACAAAAAAAGCATAATAGTCGTAAAAATCCCCACTGTTTGCCCTACATCTCGAAGATAAACTCCCAACGAAGAAAAAAACCAAGCCAAACCCAAAGTAAATACCAGCAGAGGGAATATAACAACTGGAATCAAAAAAATTGTGAGATGAAGCTGACCTCCGGCAAAAAAAATCGCCCCAATCAGTACTAACAGGCTAATAAATGTATGAAACAACGCCCCCCCCGCAGTTATTATAGGTAGGACCTCCAGCGGAAATACGACGCGCTTTACATAGCTGGCGTTGTTCAATATTATTGTTGGTGCTTTATTAATCACTTCAGCAAACAGACTATGGACAATCATCCCTGTAAATAGAACCACGGCGAACTCACTTCTAGTTTCTTCGCCATCGCCTGCCCATCTGGCTTTAAACACAACCGAAAAAACGAAGGTGTACACTATCAGCATAAATAGGGGATTGAGGAATGACCACAATAACCCCATGACTGAACCCTTGTAGCGCCCTACCACATCACGCTTGGTCATCTGAACAATAAGCTGCCAATGCTGCTGGAGTCGGTGTAGTAAATTGATGGGCGATGTTGAATTCAGGGCATGCGGATTCATGAAAATTTCTCTGCGTCTTGAAATGAAGGGGCTGACAGGTCTTTAGCCGATAATGTCGGGCGCACAGCCATTATGTCGCTGAGCCTCCAATCAATTGCCAAGTCCGGGTCGTCCCACTTCACACTTCGTTCAAATCCAGGGGAGTAGTAGTCAGTTGTTTTGTACATAAAATCAGCAAACTCAGACAAAACAAAGAACCCATGAGCAAATCCTTCTGGAATCCATAACTGATTATGATTTTCTGCAGTCAGCAGAGCACTGACCCATTTCCCAAAAGTTGGAGACGATTTACGCATGTCAACCGCAACGTCTAAGACGCTTCCCGATGTAACCCTTACTAATTTTCCTTGTGGGTTATCAATCTGATAGTGCAGACCTCTTAATACGCCAGTGGACGAACGAGAGTGGTTGTCTTGAACAAAATGTACTGCGTATCCGACCAACTCATCGAAAATTTTCTGGTTGAAACTCTCTAAGAAAAAACCACGGTCGTCCCCAAAAATCTTAGGTTCAAACAGGATGACCTCGGGGATTGAGAGGCGGCTGGCCTTCATGGAAAAACTCCCGGTTTCGCAAAATTTTATTGGCTTAAACTCGCTGACTACTCAGACGAAATTCATGGAAATCTGTGTAACTGATGGCATGCGATCATGGGCGAGCTTGTACATAGATCAAGGCAAGGGCTCAAAGTCAACGATTTCATAAGCTGTGGATCCACGCTTTTCGATGCAGGTTGCAGAAAGAGTAGTATCGTTCAATCCAACAGCCCTATGGTTAGGAATTAACCTTCCAAATATAACAGAACGAGGTGTATCTGTCGGTGCAGAATGAAAACCGTCCCACCCTTCCAATTGAAAATTGACATTGGGAGGATTGCTGATTTTGCTTCTCCGATTGTGGGCACGCTAAGCAGTCGCGCTCCATTGACAGGCGCACGAATGTAGGCATCCGCCAGGGTAATCCAGTGCCCGCTAAAACGGCTCCTCGACCTGCGGTGCCATCATCGCCTTGGCGTCTTGTACACGTGAGTTGATCTTTGCCTTGGCGACCGAGCTGCTCTGTCGCAAGCAGCAGGTAACTCAGGATCGCCAAAGAGGACTCGGGCAACGAAATCAAGCCCCTGGATTAAAAGGTATCTGGCCGCGAAAGCGGCGTCTAAACCTGATGGGGACGGTTATGTCAGAGGTCGAAGCCGTCGAGCATCCAGCTGATATTCCTGAACGGTCAGGACAATTGTCTCGTAGCTGATATTTGGCGATGCTTTGAATCGCTCTGACTATAGGTGTTTGAGCCAAAGTAAATACCCGTAGCGTTCCGAATACAATAGCTTCACGCGGTTGCGGGTCTCGTTGAGGAAGACAAAAGCACGGGGTTAAACACGACCATCTTATGTCCAGCACGTCCCACGCAGCCGGGCCATTGATAAGTTATTTGAAGCCCACGGACCTGGGGTACGGTTTCACTTTTTCGACTTTTGCACCGGGTCGTCGCCCCTCCCAAAAAGAACTCTGAAGCTCAGCACCGTCGGGGGGGGGGGCAATGGTATTTGGCCAAAGCTCATCCATTTGATTACCGCAAAAAATGCATCATCACCAAAATTACGTGTATCAAATCGAAAAAAGAGAAAAATTACGACACCTGCAATGCTAGCAAAGAGCCACAAATGGACCCTGGTCGAATTGTACATGTCGTCTACGCCAAGACGCACGATGAAGGCCAACCACTGCGCAGCCCCACCTTTACCATACCAGTGAGAATCTGCTCGACGAGGTGTCGTCTATAGGGTTGACCATAATTTATCCATCTAACCGCTCAAATACCCGACTATTTCTCGGCTCCACATGACTAGACACATTATCAGCTCGTTGAGATGCCAGACACGTCTACCGGCCGACTCAGTCAACAACTAGCAAGATGACTACTCGTCAATTGCGAGCTGATACTGTTAAAATTTATCACCTCCTCGGAGCCCGTTCAAAAAAAGATTGCTCTGCCGGGCATGACGAACTGACAGACGCACTACAGGCTAAAACCAACTGTATTTTTGCCACTGCATCGGCTTGTTTGAGATTGCCCCATGAAAATCGCCTCCCCCCCTTCCATCCAATCACCTGACCTATCCTCAGCGACTGACGCCCTCCCCCACAACAGCAAAGTTGCAATACTCATCTGTACCTACAACGGAGCCAGATTTCTGCGCGAGCAACTCGATTCCTTTGTCAGACAAACCCATCAAAACTGGTCAATTTATGCATCCGACGATGGATCTAGCGATGAAACATTGCAGATTCTCAACGAGTATCAATTTAAACTGGGAAATGGCCGCCTTTCCATCTTTCAGGGACCAAAGCAAGGCTTTGCCAAGAATTTTTTTTCCCTGGTCAGAAATCCGGCAATCTCGGCAGATTACTTTGCATTCAGTGATCAAGATGATATTTGGTTCGAAAATAAACTGGAAAGAAGTATTACGCAACTCGCCACCCTTTCGAAAAACACCCCCTCACTGTATTGCTCAAGAACACTCTTGGTGAACTCAAAAAAGAAAAAAATTGGACACTCCCCACTATTCAAAAAACCGACAAGCTTCCAGAATGCATTGGTTCAGAGCATTGCTGGCGCGAATACGATGC
The DNA here is from genome assembly GCF_031456105.1 of Pseudomonas sp. BE134. Classification (NCBI taxonomy): domain Bacteria; kingdom Pseudomonadati; phylum Pseudomonadota; class Gammaproteobacteria; order Pseudomonadales; family Pseudomonadaceae; genus Pseudomonas; species Pseudomonas sp. BE134. Next base: position 9,793 of record NZ_JAVDUA010000025.1, read on the forward strand.
TGATTAATAATGCTTCAAGAAAATTGATACTGCGCCTTGCGGACAATACCCCAGTAGTTGCTCACGACTGGCTTGCCTACCTGCTAGTTAGCGGATGTGGCGGGAAAGTCATCTATGACCCGGTTCCAACCCTCAGTTACCGCCAGCACGAAGGGAATCTGATCGGAGCCAATGCCGATCTTAAAAATCAGATTTTACGGATTCGGAAAATGCTCTCCGGCAGATTCAGCGAATGGAGCACGTTGAATTTAATCGCTCTTAACTCAATCAAGGACTACTTGACAGATGAAAATCAACAGCGACTTCGAAATTTTGAACAAGCACGAAAAAGCAGTTTTATTCCACGTTTGCGACTGATGGGCAAAAGTGGCGCTTATCGCCAGACATTGAAGGGCAACATCAGCCTGCTCATCGCGACCGTCCTTAATAAAATCTAAAAATCTAGCCAATCGTTATTTTGAAGAAACACCAGCCCTAAACTTCCTGGCTAGTAGAAGCAGCGGAGCGTAAGGCACGATAACTCCACACACACCTTCGAGATTTCCATGCCCAACCAGTAAAGCGATGGGTAATAGCCAGAAAATATTTATACCCACGACACCCAATGTAACAACCAGATGTCCCTTAAAGTATTGAGTAGCGTGCTGATAGGCATGCGTCCGGTGCGCCTCATACACTTTATCCCCCGAACCAACCGCCTCAGCAACGTCATAGTCGCATCAGCGATAAACACCCCCAGCATTACCAACCAACTCCAAAGTAGCGCTGGAGAAACTGCGGCGGCTTGAAGCACTAGCCCCCCCAATATAATGCCTAGAAAACCACTACCCGCGTCACCCATAAAAACCTTGGCAGGAGGAGAATTCCAAAATAGAAATCCCATAGTCGCGGCAGCCAGCGCTAAGGGGCCAGAGATCAACTCGACATCCCCGCGAACCCAATAAACAAGGCTCATCGCGACGCAGGCACAGATCGCTTCGCCGCTAGCCAAGCCATCAATGCCATCCATAAAGTTATAGAGATTAAGCATCCACACCGGATATATCAGCGCTAGAACAGCACCAGCCCAGCCAAGATCCACGGAAAAACCGAAGAGTTCAACAGGTGCAAGACCATCAACCCAGTAAAGCGCCCAGGCTGCGGAAATAAAATGCCCTAAAAGGCGCCACCTCGCGGCGATATGCCCATGATCATCAGCAAAACCAATAATCGCAACTAACACACCTGAACAGAGAAGCCCGGTCAACATGGACAGGCTCAGTAGATCTGCATCGCCAAAAACGGGAGGACGGATGTAAAAGTAACTACAATGGCGATGCCGCCACCGCGAGGAGTTGGGACACTTTGCGAACTTCGCTCGTTCGGAATATCTACCAGGCTTCTAGCCAAAGCATATCGAATCAAGATAAAAGTCAGCCCCCAAGAGACTGTAAACACCGCTAAAAGTAGCCACCAAAAAATCATTTAGGTTGTTTGCGCCGGTAAAAATCAACAGTCTGGCGAAAAGCTTTTTGCATACTTATTGGTGGCAACCAGCCAAGACGCTCCCGCGTCATACTGCTATCTACCTGCAAGGAGTCACATATGCTCTGAGCAAGGTTCTTTCGTCCAAAGATCGCTGCTGTCAACTTCAATAGCGGCACTGGGACAGGCAACAAACGCGCACGTTTGCCCATGGCAACGGACAAATTTTGCAGCAGGCTGGTAGTGGATAAATATTCACCATCACTGACCAAAAAGGTGCCACCTGGAGCATTCGGATGATCAATATACGTCACTATAAGGTCCACAAGATTTCCGAGTGCGACCAGGCTTCGCTGGTTATGAACTGGACCCAATGGGAGTGGGATACCCTTGTCCAGCCACCTCATCATGCTAAGAAAGTTGGTTTTGACCCCAGGCCCATACACAAGTGGCGGTCAAATTATAACGACCTCCATTCCCGTATCCATACTGATCTGATTAAGAGCCTGTTCGGCTTCCCATTTTGAAATACCACATATGTCGACTGGGGCTGGTTCGCTTAGCCCGGTGAAAGGATAACCCGGAGCCGTGCTTTCACCATTGACGTTGATCGAGCTGATAAAAATGAATCGCTTAACCCCAGCTTGCGCCGCTTTTCTGGCAAGCAATATTGACCCATCAACGTTGACCCTTCGAAATTCCGCGAGCGCATCTGTTGACGACGCTGCCGTCACATGCACCCTAGCAGCACAATGGATGACTACTTGAACATTTGTGAGCAGTGGCATCACCGAGGAGCCGTCCAAGCTGAACAACATTACAGGGCATAAGCCACTTAACCTTGTCTGACCACGGACCGCTGCTATCGGCGTAAATATTTTACCCACTAACATCCGATAAACCACAGCCTCACCGAGAAAGCCTGTCGCACCTGTTACCAATACTCGCGAAGCTTCATGTGGGTTTTTTCCCTATCACTGCCGTCGCACAACATATACAGAAGAAAAATATTTTATCTCTAAAGCGCCGCCGGCAACTCCAAGCACTAAGTGAGAGTCTGAATAGCTCGCGACTACCTAGACGCAACCACCGACTAACAAATGGATCGCCACTCAAACCTACCAAATTGGCAATGAGTTGGACCTGTGAGAACCACCAACCATCATGAATGGTCTGATAACGAGAAATCAACGGGTTCAATCCAGTATTGGCACCCACCTGATTATGCTCATGCTGACGATATTGCATGGAGGGCTCTGGATCGATAATCCACTTGAATCCATGACTGCGTGCAAAAGCGTAGCAGTACCAGTCATGCAAACTGACCTCTTGTAACTTCGTCCAATTTAACAGCATTGACTTTTTCAATGAAACGGCCAGATTGCGACTCATCACATAAGTGCACCCTGGACCCGCGGCCTCAAAAAGAAAATCCCAAGCAACCTGAGGCTGAGCCTTGTCCAGCATCAAAACTCTGCCGGTCGGCCAGAAGGCAGTAACATTACTAGAGTAGGCGTCTGCAGAATCTGACAACAACATAGTCGTCGCACGTTGCAACTTGTCGGCGTACCACACGTCGTCTTGATCGGCGAAGGCTATATAGTCATACGCCTCGACATCAATGTCGCGTATCAAACGAAAGAAGTTACGAGATGCGCCACCGAAAGCCCCCACTGCAGGTAGAACAAACACGCATGGATGCTCAGCCGCGTAAGCTGCACACAATGCCGCTGTGGCGTCTGTAGACGGATCAATACTGATGTATATTGTTAAATCGACGAATGATTGGCAAAGAATCGAATCGAGTTGCTCCTCGATCCACTGCATACCATTGTAGGCAGCCAGCAAAACCGCAACCTTGGGATGTTTTACTGGCATGCCATTCCTGCTTACACTGATTAAACGCTTCTGCTCAAAAGTAGGTTCTTTCAAATCAGTGAGAAGGCGAGTCCAGCAGCTTCTGCAGGTACTGACCATAGCCAGTCTTCTTCAGAGCATCGGCTTGAGCGCCCAACTGCTCGGCAGTGATCCAACAGTTGTGATAGGCAATTTCTTCCAAACAGGCTACTTTCAAACCTTGACGCTGTTCGATCGTATGCACGAAGTGACTAGCCTCAAGCAGCGAGTCATGAGTACCAGTATCGAGCCAGGCGAAGCCACGGCCAAGCATTTCGACGCTGAGAGTTTTACGCTCAAGATATGCACGGTTCACATCGGTGATTTCAAGCTCGCCGCGCTCGGACGGCTTGATGTTCTTGGCGATCTCGACAACATCGTTATCGTAGAAATACAGGCCGGTAACGGCGTAGTTGGACTTAGGTTCCAGCGGTTTCTCTTCGATGCTGAGCGCACGACCAGTAGCATCGAATTCAACCACGCCAAAACGCTCAGGGTCGGAGACATGATACCCGAACACTGTTGCGCCAGCTTGCTGATTGGTTGCTGAACGCAAGTTGTCCGAGAAGTGCTGACCATAAAAGATGTTGTCCCCCAGAATCAGGCAGCAAGGATCTTTACCGATGAATTCTTCGCCGATGATGAATGCTTGAGCCAGTCCGTCCGGGCTCGGCTGTACGGCATAAGTCAGCTTGATGCCGTACAGACTGCCGTCACCCAACAGCTTGCGAAACGACGGCAGATCTTCAGGCGTGGAGATGATCAGGATCTCTCGCATACCCGCCAGCATCAGGACCGACAGCGGATAAAAGATCATCGGCTTGTCGTAGATCGGCAACATCTGCTTGGACACACCAAGGGTCAACGGGTGCAGGCGCGTGCCCGAACCGCCAGCGAGGATGATGCCTTTGCGATTTGTCGTGGTCATTTGTTCAGAACTTCCCTAAGCATTCGGGTTACACCACTTTGCCAATCCGGCAAGTGTAGAGAAAAATTGTCACGCAGCTTCTGAGTATTCAAACGCGAATTCAGGGGACGGCGTGCAGGTGTTGGGTACGCGGTGGTTTCAATCGGGTTGATTGTCGTCACTGCGAGTTGCTCGCCATTGGCCTGAGCAAAACCGATCACGTGGCTTGCATAACTATGCCAGGATACTTCGCCAGCGGCGGCCAAATGATACAGACCTGCCAGCTCCGGGCGCTGCATGACTTGCTGGATGGCCAGCGCAGTAACATCAGCGATCAGATCGGCACCTGTCGGCGCACCGATCTGGTCCGCGATTACGCTCAGCGTCTCGCGATCCTTGGCCAGACGCAGCATGGTCTTGGCGAAGTTGTTACCACGAGCGCCGTAAACCCAACTGGTGCGAAAGATTAGGTGCTTGCAACCAGACTCTGAAATCGCCTGTTCGCCGGCCAGCTTACTGGCGCCGTAGTGGTTCACCGGAGCGACTGCGTCTGTCTCATGCCATGGCTGCGAACCTTGACCGCTGAAGACGTAGTCGGTCGAATAATGGATCAGACAGCCGCATAAAGCAGCAACCTCCTCAGCCATGACCTGACTGGCCAGACCGTTAACACGGTCGGCCAATTCAGTCTCGGATTCCGCTTTATCGACGGCGGTATAGGCAGCAGCATTGACGATGACGTCAGGCTTGACCTGACGGATCGTGGCGCGCAAAGCCTCCAAATCGGACAGATCGCCACATAATCCATCAACGGTATGGCGATCCAGTGCAATCAACTCACCCAAAGGTGCAAGTGAGCGTTGCAGCTCCCAGCCGACTTGGCCGTTCTTTCCAAGCAGGAGGATTTTCATGCCTTGCTCGAACGATCCGCATAGTTCTGGTCGATCCACTGTTGGTAGCTGCCGCTCTTCACGTGAGCTACCCATTCAGTGTTGTTCAAATACCACTCAACCGTTTTGCGGATACCGGTCTCGAAAGTTTCTTCCGGCGTCCAGCCCAGCTCACGCTGGATTTTGCTGGCGTCGATCGCATAACGCTGGTCATGGCCTGGGCGATCCTGAACGTAAGTGATCAGGCTTGCATGCGGACGATGGGCGGAATCTGGACGCAGTTCGTCGAGCAACGCGCACAGAGTATGCACGACTTCGATGTTTTGCTTTTCGTTATGGCCGCCAATGTTGTAAGTCTCACCAATAACGCCTTCGGTGACGACTTTGTACAGGGCGCGGGCGTGATCTTCGACGTACAGCCAGTCACGAACCTGATTGCCTTTGCCATAGACCGGCAGCGGCTTGCCTTCCAGCGCATTGAGGATGATCAGCGGGATCAACTTCTCAGGGAAGTGGCAAGGACCATAGTTGTTCGAGCAGTTGGTCACCAGAGTTGGCAGGCCGTAGGTACGGCTCCAGGCGCGAACCAGGTGATCGGAACTGGCCTTACTGGCGGAGTAAGGCGAGCTTGGCTGATAAGGCGTGGTCTCGGTGAAGAGGTCTTCCGGACCTTCGAGGTCTCCGTAAACTTCGTCAGTCGAGATGTGGTGGAAGCGGAAGTTGGCTTTACGCGCATCATCCAGTGCGGCCCAATAGTGGCGCGCTGCTTCCAACAAGGTATAAGTACCGATGATGTTGGTCTGAATGAATTCAGACGGACCAGTAATCGAGCGATCAACGTGAGACTCTGCCGCCAGGTGCATGATGGCATCTGGTTGATGTTCACGCATGACGCGGTCGATCTGATCACGATCGCAGATGTCGACACGCTCGAATACGTAACGCGAGTTCTGGCTAACTTCGGCCAACGACTCAAGGTTACCGGCGTAAGTAAGCTTATCGACATTAATGACCGAGTCGGCAGTGCTGGAGATGATGTGACGAATGACTGCCGAGCCGATAAAGCCGGCGCCGCCGGTTACTAGAATTTTCACGCGAAACCATACCCTTGAGCAACTGACAGGGCCGCCAACCGAGCACTGTCTAATCCATGAATGCAAAAGCCATCAAGCTTGCTGAAGCTTCTGACAGAGTCAGCCTAAACCGATGTGGGCATATGCCACTATCGGACAAGAGCAGTATTTTACAGCTTAATGAAGGTTTTACTATTGGATATAGACAAGCCGCGATACAAATTCGATGCGCGCCATGCATTTATTGCTGTCAGAAAACGCTCTTGTGCGTAGATCTGGACGCACGTCCCAAAACCCAACCTAGAATCGGTCCGATTATCATGCCAACCAATAGCGCTAGCACCAAGAGCACTGATACTGGCAGCTGTGGCGCCACCCACCCCAAAAATAGAAGGGAAACTGACTGCTGATTTTCGAGGATAAAAGCAAGGACTGCCAGAACCAGCAATAAAACGAATACAGCGAGCAGTACGCGCTTGAAGTTACGCATAAACGGATCCTTGAAGTGCTACGGACGTCAAACCTCCTCCTCCTCATCCTCATTCACCCGATCCCTAAGCTCTTTCCCCGGCTTGAAATGAGGAACAAACTTCCCATCCAGACTAACTGACTGCCCAGTCTTCGGATTACGCCCAACCCGGGGCGCGCGATAGTGCAACGAAAAACTACCAAACCCACGAATCTCAATCCTATCCCCGGTAGCCAAACATTGGGACATTTGCTCAAGCATGGTCTTGATAGCCAGCTCCACATCCTTGGATGAGAGCAGCCCTTGATGGGTGACAATTCGTTCGATCAACTCCGACTTCGTCATATTTTTCCCTTCTTTTTCAAGCAGCTAGGAAAATTGCTTCAAAGGTTTTAGCATGCCCGGAAGAATTTGAACAGCCTGAGTTTTGACATATATTTACCAGGTCGAGTCAACCAATCGCAAAGAGCTTCAACAAAGATCAACCTCATCTACAGACCACCAGCATGGTTCGAGTCAGGTATCCCGCGGGATTGATGTCAAACGGGAATACATCCTCCTCTTTTGCATCATCAGACCTTGCCAGGACCTTATACCCCGCCGCCTTACACTCCCTTTCTGCGCGCTTGCGACATTTCTCCCACCCGGAACCCAACCCCGAACAATCTATCTCGATTCCACTGACCCCGTGCACGACGTGCGTCTTGGCACCAGTAGCGCAACCTGCCAATGTCAGCACTGCTATTGCGACAATGAGCTTGTTCATTCACCTCCCTATACCTGGCGCCCTACCCAACTATCGCTCTTTTCAGGCTACAGGTTAGCTGCAAATAAACGATTGATCCGACTAAAGAAAGAGACAGCTTATCGAGCATGTTGGTTTCACTAGCATCCAATGCAGCCGGGTAGCGACGCTGAACCCACCAAATCGCAGGTGCAAAAAAGGGCGACCGAAGTCGCCCTTTTTAATGATCAAGCAGAACTTAGTTCTGTTTGGCCATTGCCTGGCGCAGCAGTGCCGCCATGGTGGTATCAGTAGATTCGCCTTCCGGAGCAGTTTTCAGGCTCTGGATAGCTTCTTTCTCTTCAGCATCGTCTTTCGATTTGATCGACAGCTGAATGACGCGGCTCTTACGATCAACGCTGATGATCTTGGCTTCTACTTCCTGGCCTTCTTTCAGAACGTTGCGCGCGTCTTCAACGCGGTCACGGCTGATTTCGGAGGCTTTCAGAGTCGCTTCGATATCGTCGGCCAGAGTGATGATGGCGCCTTTAGCGTCAACTTCTTTCACGATGCCTTTAACGATTGCGCCTTTGTCGTTCTCTTGAACGTACTCGGAGAACGGATCGCTTTCCAGTTGCTTGATACCCAGGGAGATACGCTCGCGCTCTGGGTCAACCGACAGGATAACGGTGTCCAGCTCGTCGCCTTTCTTGAAGCGGCGAACGGCTTCTTCGCCCACTTCGTTCCAGGAGATGTCGGACAGGTGAACCAGACCGTCGATGCCGCCGTCCAGACCAATGAAGATACCGAAATCGGTGATCGACTTGATGGTGCCGGAGATTTTATCGCCCTTGTTGAACTGGCCAGAGAAATCTTCCCATGGGTTAGATTTGCACTGCTTGATGCCGAGGGAGATACGACGACGCTCTTCGTCGATGTCCAGAACCATAACTTCCACTTCGTCGCCGACTTGTACGACTTTCGAAGGGTGGATGTTCTTGTTGGTCCAGTCCATTTCGGAAACGTGTACCAGACCTTCAACACCTTCTTCCAGCTCAGCGAAGCAGCCGTAGTCGGTCAGGTTGGTTACACGAGCGGTAACGCGAGTGCTTTCTGGGTAACGGGCTTTGATAGCAACCCATGGATCTTCGCCCAGTTGCTTCAGGCCCAGGGAAACACGATTGCGCTCGCGATCGTACTTCAGAACCTTGACATCGATCTCGTCGCCAACGTTGACGATTTCGGAAGGATGCTTGATACGCTTCCAAGCCATGTCGGTAATGTGCAGCAGGCCATCGACGCCACCCAGATCGACGAATGCGCCGTAATCGGTGAGGTTTTTGACGATACCTTTGACTTGCTGACCTTCCTGCAGGGATTCCAGCAGAGCTTCACGCTCGGCGGAGTTCTCGGCTTCGAGGACGCTGCGACGGGAAACGACAACGTTGTTGCGTTTCTGGTCGAGTTTGATGACCTTGAATTCCAGCTCTTTGCCTTCCAGGTGCGTAGTATCGCGCACAGGACGGACGTCAACCAGAGAACCTGGCAGGAACGCACGGATGCCGTTAACGTCGACAGTGAAGCCGCCTTTAACCTTACCGTTGATAACGCCCTTGACCACTTCTTCGGCTGCGAAGGCTGCTTCCAGAACAATCCAGCATTCAGCGCGCTTGGCTTTTTCACGGGACAGCTTGGTTTCACCAAAGCCGTCTTCAACCGAGTCCAGAGCAACGTGAACTTCGTCACCGACGTTGATGTTCAGTTCGCCAGCGTCGTTGTAGAACTGCTCAAGCGGGATGAGTGCTTCAGACTTCAGGCCAGCGTGAACGGTTACCCAGCGAGCCTGGTAATCGATATCAACGATAACACCGGTGATGATGGAGCCTGCCTGAAGGTTCAGGGTTTTTAGGCTTTCTTCAAAGAGTTCCGCAAAGCTTTCGCTCATTTTAATTCCTGTTGATGAGGGCGAAGACTACGCCCATCTCCACACCCCAGACGGTATGGGTTAGTTTCATTTAAAAGAAGCCACCGCAGGACTATGACTGGTCCCCTGCGGCCTTCTTGGTCACCCGGCGATATCGCGAATGGCGATCTCGCTCATGATGCGTTCCAGCACCTGATCGATGGATAATTCCGTGGAATCCAGCTGTATGGCGTCAGCCGCCGGTTTGAGCGGGGCTACCGCTCGCTGGGTGTCACGCTCATCGCGGACACGTATCTCATCTAGCAGACTCGACAGACTAACACCATCGTCTTTGCCCTTCAACTGCAAGTATCGACGGCGCGCACGCTCCTCGGCACTGGCAGTGAGGAAAATCTTCAAAGGCGCGTCCGGAAAAACCACCGTGCCCATATCTCGGCCATCGGCGACCAACCCCGGCATTTCCTGGAAAGCACGCTGGCGCTGCAGCAGCGCCTCGCGTACCGCGGGCAGCGCTGCGACCTGGGATGCACCGGCACCGACACTTTCCGTACGAATCACATCGCTGACTTCATCGCCTTCGAGAATGATTCGCTGCAGTTGACCGTCCGTCGCAGCGATAAACTGCACGTCCAGATGAGCGGCCAGTTTTTTCAGCAACTCTTCATTGGTCAGATCAACACCATGATTGTGCGCGGCGAACGCCAGCAAACGGTACAGCGCACCGGAATCCAGCAGGTTCCAGCCCAGACGCTTCGCCAGTATCCCGGCGATCGTGCCTTTACCGGAACCGCTCGGGCCATCAATGGTAATGACTGGCGACTTGTTGATCACGACTGAGCCTCTTCAGCTACCCGGATACCAACCTGCGCGCACAGCGCGAGGAAGTTCGGGAACGATGTCGCAACGTTGGCGCAATCATGGATGCGGATCGGTGCAGTCGCGCGCAACGATGCAACGCTGAATGCCATGGCAATCCGGTGATCGCCGTGACCATGCACTTCGCCGCCACCGATCAGGCCGCCGTCGATGATGATGCCGTCCGGGGTCGGTTCGCATTTGACACCGAGCGCCAGCAAGCCATCAGCCATGACCTGAATCCGGTCGGACTCTTTGACCCGCAGCTCTTCAGCACCACGCAGGACAGTGCGCCCTTCGGCACAGGCCGCAGCCACGAACAGCACCGGGAATTCGTCGATGGCCAGCGGAACCAGCGCCTCGGGAATCTCGATACCTTTGAGTTTAGCTGCACGTACGCGCAGGTCCGCAACAGGTTCGCCGCCGACTTCACGCTGGTTTTCCAGAGTGATATCGCCACCCATCAGACGCAGGATGTCGATCACGCCGGTACGGGTCGGATTGATGCCGACATGTTCCAGCACCAGCTCCGAACCTTCGGCGATCGATGCGGCTACGAGGAAGAACGCGGACGACGAGATATCGCCCGGCACTTCAATGTGGGTCGCGGTCAGCTTGTGCCCGGATTCGACCGATGCGGTCGCGCCATTGACGCTGACCGGATAGCCAAAACCTTGCAACATGCGCTCGGTGTGGTCGCGCGTCGGGGCAGGCTCGGTAACGGTGGTCTTGCCTTCAGCGTACAGACCCGCCAGCAGCAGGCAGGATTTAACCTGGGCACTGGCCATTGGCATGGTGTAGGTCAGACCTTTGAGCTTGTTGCCGCCACGAATGGTCATCGGTGGACGACCTTCAGCAGCGGTCTCGATCACAGCGCCCATTTCACGCAGCGGGTTGGCGACGCGATTCATCGGACGCTTGGACAGCGAGGCATCACCAGTCAGGGTGCTGTCGAAGTTCTGAGCAGCCAAAAGACCAGACAGCAGACGCATCGAGGTGCCGGAGTTGCCCAGATAGATTGGGCCCGGCGCCGGCTTCAGGCCATGCAGGCCAACGCCGTGAATGGTCACGCGACCATGGTGCGGACCTTCGATTACAACGCCCATGTCCCGGAAGGCTTGCAGGGTCGCCAGAGCGTCTTCGCCCTCAAGGAAGCCTTCGACTTCGGTGACGCCCTCGGCCAGAGAGCCAAGCATGATCGAACGGTGGGAAATCGATTTATCGCCCGGTACACGAATCCGCCCAGTCAGGCGGCCACCAGGTTGTGCCAGGAAAATCAGGTCGTTGGAGTTCATAGCGTCCACATAGGCCCGGCGGGCCAGGATTTTACTGAAATGCTCGCGGGCAACCCGGGCGCGTGTGAACACGCCCAACAATTGGTGCCCATCCCCTGCATCGACCGCGTCGCGCAAGGCGTCGAGATCGCTGCGAAATGTATCAAGTGTGCGCAGAACAGCTTCGCGGTTGGCGAGGAAGATGTCGTGCCACATGACCGGGTCGCTTCCCGCGATTCTTGTGAAATCGCGGAAACCGCCCGCAGCGTAACGGAAGATCTCAAGGTTTTCATTGCGCTTGGCCAGCGAATCGACCAAACCGAACGCCAACAGGTGCGGCAAATGGCTGGTCGCCGCCAACACTTCATCGTGGCGCTCGACCTCCATGTGCTCGACATCGGCGCCCAATTCGCGCCACAAACGGTCGACCACTGCCAACGCGGCCGGATCGGTTTGATCCAGCGGCGTCAGAATCACTTTATGGCGACGGAACAGCTCGGCATTGGAGGCTTCCACCCCGCTCTGCTCGGAGCCGGCAATGGGATGCCCCGGCACGAAACGCGACGGCATGCAGCCAAAGGCTGCGGTTGCCGCACGGACGACGTTGCCTTTGGCGCTACCCACATCGGTCAAAATGGCCGAACCCAGCTCCATTGCTGCGAGGTGCGCCAGCATTTTTTCCATGGCAAGGATCGGCACGGCCAGCTGAATCACATCAGCACCCTGACAAGCTAACGCCAGGTCTTCTTCGCAGCGATCCACCACGCCCAACTCGACCGCCAGCTTGCGTGACTGCGGATCGAGATCGACCCCGACCACTTCGCGGCACAGGCCACTTTCACGCAAGCCCTTGGCAAACGAACCACCGATCAATCCCAGACCAACCACCACCAGGCGACCGATCATAGGTGCAGCAGATTGCAGTGCAGTGACATCACCCACGAGCCAGGACCTTGGTCAGCGCCTCAAGGAAGCGGCTGTTTTCCGCCGGCAAACCGATGGTGATGCGCAGGTGGTTCGGCATGCCGTAGTTGGCCACCGGACGCACGATCACGCCTTCGCGCAACAGGCCTTGAAATACCGGCGCTGCCACGCGACCGAGATCAACGCAGATGAAGTTGCCTTTAGACGGAATCCAGCTCAAGCCCAACTCACGGAAACCGGCTTCCAGTTGCAACATGCCGGACTCATTCAAGCGACGGCTTTCAGCCAGGTAATCGGTGTCTTGCAGCGCAGCGCAGGCAGCGGCCAAGGCCAGACTGTTGACGTTGAACGGCTGACGCACACGGTTCAGTACGTCGGCGACCACGGCGGTGGACAAGCCATAACCGACCCGCAACGCCGCCAGACCGTAAGCCTTGGAGAACGTGCGTGAAACCAGCAGGTTCGGATAAGCCGCCAGATAGTCCAGACCGTCCGGCAAATCACTGCCCTCGGCGTATTCGATGTAGGCCTCGTCCAGCACCACCAGCACATGCGCGGGAACATCCTGGAGGAATTCGTCCAGTGCCTCGGCATCGAACCAGGTCCCGGTCGGGTTGTTCGGGTTGGCGATAAAGACCACACGAGTGTCGGCATCGATCGCCGCCAGCATGGCCGACAGGTCATGCCCCCAGTCTTTGGCCGGAATCACTTTGGCCTGGGCACCCACGGCCTGGGTCACAATCGGATAGACCGCAAATGCGTGTTCGCTGAACACGGCATTGAGGCCCGGCGCCAGATAGGCACGCGCGACCAGCTCCAGAATGTCGTTGGAGCCGTTGCCCAGCGTCACTTGATTCAGCTCGACGCGGCACTGTTCGGCCAACAGGGTCTTGAGTGCAAAACCGTTGCCGTCCGGGTACCGGGTCAGCTCGGCCAGCGCATCCTGAATCGCTGTCAGCGCTTTGGGACTTGCGCCTAACGGGTTTTCATTGCTGGCCAGTTTGACGATGCTTGCCGGATCAAGATCCAGTTCGCGCGCCAGTTCGTCCACAGGTTTGCCCGGGACGTACGGTGAAAGTTGTTGCACGCCCGGCTGTGCCAGAGCGAGGAAGTCATCACTCATTTGCTACCCCTTAGAGAACTGCTTTCGGGTAGGAACCCAGCACTTTGAGTGCCACTGCTTCCTGACTGATCTTTTCCAGCACACCTTTGATCAACGGATCGCGATGGTGGCCGACGAAGTCGATGAAGAACACGTAGGTCCATTTACCGCTGCGCGACGGACGCGTTTCGATGCGCGTCAGGTCGATACCGTTGTCATGGAACGGCACCAGCAATTCATGTAGCGCACCGGGCTTGTTGCTCATGGAAACAATGATCGAGGTCTTGTCATCGCCGGTCGGCGGCACTTCCTGACTGCCGATCATCAGGAATCGCGTGGAGTTATCCGGACGATCCTCGATTTTTTCGGCCAGTCGGGTCAGCCCGTACAGGCCTGCAGCCATGTCGCCGGCAATGGCCGCCGAGTTCCACTCACCTTTTACCCGCTTGGCCGCTTCAGCGTTGCTGGACACCGCCACGCGCTCGACATTCGGGTAATGGGCGTCCAGCCACTTGCGGCATTGGGCCAGCGACTGGGCATGGGAATAGATGCGGCTGATGCTGTCAGTCTTGGTGTTTTCACCGACCAACAGGTGGTGGTGAATCCGCAACTCGACTTCACCACAGATGACCATGTCGTGTTCAAGGAAGCTGTCGAGGGTGTGGTTGACGGCGCCTTCGGTGGAGTTTTCCACCGGGACCACGCCAAAGTTCACCGCACCGGCCGCCACTTCGCGGAACACTTCATCGATCGCCGCCATCGGCTTGCTGATCACCGCGTGGCCGAAGTGTTTCATGGCCGCCGCCTGGGTGAAGGTGCCTTCAGGGCCGAGGTAAGCCACTTTCAGCGGCTGCTCGAGCGCCAGGCACGAGGACATGATTTCGCGGAACAACCGCGCCATCTCTTCGTTACCCAGCGGCCCTTTATTACGTTCCATCACACGCTTGAGCACCTGAGCTTCGCGCTCAGGACGATAGAACACCGGCACTTCGCCTTCGGCCAGCGAGGCCATCTTTACTCGCGCAACTTCCTGGGCGCAGCGTGCGCGCTCACTGATCAGCTCCAGGACTTTCTCGTCCAGGGCATCAATGCGCAGGCGCAGTGCCTTTAGTTCTTGCTCAGACATTAGCCGTGTTCCTTCTCGAACTCTGCCATGTACGAAATCAGCGCGTTGACCGCAACGATGTCGACGGCGTTATAGATGGAGGCGCGCATGCCGCCCACGGAACGGTGACCCTTGAGGTTCAACAGGCCACGCGCGTCGGCACCGGCCAAAAACGGCTTGTCCAGACGGTCATCGGCCAGACGGAACGGCACGTTCATCCACGAGCGGTCCGATTTGTTGATCGGATTGCTGTACAAGCCGCTGGCGTCGATGAAGTCGTACAGCGTGCGCTGCTTCACTTCATTGAGCTTGCCGATTGCTTCAACACCACCCTGCTCTTTCAGCCACTCGAACACCAGACCGGACAAGTACCAGGCCAGGGTCGGCGGGGTGTTGTACATCGAGCCGTTATCGGCCGCGACCTTGTAATTGAGCATGGTCGGGCACAGGGAACGGGCGTGACCCAGCAGGTCTTCGCGAACGATGTTGACCACGATGCCGCTCGGGCCGATGTTTTTCTGGGCGCCGGCGTAGATCATGCCAAAGCGCGAAACATCGATCGGGCGCGACAGAATGTCCGAAGACATGTCAGCCACCAGCGGTACGTCACCGGTTTCGGGGATCCACTGGAACTCCAGACCGCCGATGGTTTCGTTCGGCGCGTAGTGAACGTAGGCCGCGTCTTTCGACAGGTTCCATTCGTTCTGACCGGGAATAGCGAAATAGTCGTAAGGCTTGGCGGTCCCGGCGACATTCACGTTGCCGTAGCGCGAAGCTTCTTCGATGGCTTTCTGCGACCAGATACCGGTGTCGATATAGTCGGCGGTGCCGTTTTCCGGCAACAGGTTCAGAGGAATCTGAGCAAATTGCTGGCTGGCGCCACCTTGCAGAAACAGCACTTTATAGTTCGAAGGGATATTCAGCAGATCACGCAGATCCTGCTCGGCCTTGGTGGCGATGGACACGAACTCATCACTGCGATGGCTCATTTCCATGACTGACAGGCCCTTGCCGTGCCAATCAAGGAGTTCACCCTGGGCGCGCTGCAGGACAGCTTCGGGAAGTGCCGCAGGACCGGCACAGAAGTTATAGGCTCTCTTGCTCACATCCAATCTCGCTCTGATCTGGTGGTATCACGCAATAAATCGCATTGTCAGCCGACACCGGGCCCCTTCTGAAACCGGTTTTTGTGGGAGCGAGCCTGCTCGCGATTGCATCACCGCGATACATCTAATGCACCGAGCCGCCTGCATCGCCAGCAGGCTGGCTCCCACAAGGGATCTCCGGAGGTGTCGATTTTTCATTACGGACAAATAACAAGGGGGCGAATTCTCATCCGCCCCCTGTTTGTACGCTTACTCTTGTGGCTCTTCGTCAGCGGCGGCATCGAGTTGCTGATCGTCAACAACGTCGTCGATCACGACCTCACCAACGAACTCTGCACCCTCTTCACCTTCCAGCTCTTCACCTTCGACTTCCGACGGCTCCTGAACCCGCTCCAGACCGACCAGCGTTTCGTCGCTGGCCAGCTTGATCAGGGTCACGCCCTGGGTGTTACGACCCAGGCTGGACACTTCGTCGACACGGGTACGAACCAAAGTGCCCTGGTCGGAAATCAGCATGATTTCTTCGCCATCGAGCACCTGGACCGCGCCGACCAGACGGCCATTACGGTCGTTGCTGACCATGGCGATAACGCCCTGACCGCCACGCTTGTACTCAGGGAACTCGGTGATCGCCGTGCGCTTGCCGAAACCACGCGCCGAAGCGGTGAGGATCTGGCTGCCTTCTTCAGGGATCAGCATGGAAATCAGCTTCTGCCCTTCTGGCAGACGCATGCCGCGAACACCGCGAGCGGTACGGCCCATGGCGCGAACGTCGGTTTCCTTGAAGCGAGTGACCTTGCCGCCGTCGGAGAACAGCATGACTTCACGCTCGCCATCGGTAATGGCGGCAGAAATCAGTACGTCACCTTCGTCCAGCTCCAGCGCGATCAAACCAACGCTGCGTTGACGGCTGAAGGATTCCAGCGGGGTCTTCTTCACGGTGCCTTTGGCAGTCGCCATGAAGATGAAGTGACCTTCGGTGTATTCCTCGACCGGCAGCATGGTGGTGATGTATTCATCACTGTCCAGCGGCAGCAGGTTGACCAGCGGACGACCACGGGCAGCGCGGGAGGCTTCCGGAATTTCGTAGGTTTTGAGCCAGTACACTTTGCCTTTGCTGGAGAACAGCAGCAGCGTGGTGTGGCTGTTGGCAACCAGCAGGTGAGCGATGTAGTCCTCATCCTTGACGCCGGTCGCGGATTTGCCTTTACCGCCACGACGCTGAGCCTGGTACGCAGCCAAAGGCTGGGTCTTGGCATAGCCACCGTGGGAAATGGTCACGACGCGCTCTTCTTCCGGGATCATGTCACCCAGGGTCAGGTCGAGACGGGCATCGAGGATCTCGGTACGGCGCACGTCGCCGTACTCGGCGCGGATCACTTCCAGCTCTTCGCGGATCACTTCCATCAGGCGCGTGGCGCTGCTGAGGATGCGGATCAGCTCGCCGATCTGGTTGAGGATCTCTTGATACTCGGCCAGCAGTTTTTCGTGTTCCAGACCGGTCAGACGGTGCAGACGCAGTTCTAGAATGGCTTGCGCCTGTTCTGGCGACAGGAAGTACTTGCCGTCGCGCAGGCCGTATTGCGGGTCCAGGGTCTCTGGACGGCAAGAATCGGCACCGGCGCGCTCGACCATGGCCACCACGGCGGAGGATTCCCAGGCCGTGCTGATCAGCGCTTCCTTGGCTTCCGACGGCGTTGGCGAGGCCTTGATCAGGGCGATGACCGGGTCGATGTTCGACAGGGCAACCGCTTGACCTTCGAGAATGTGACCACGTTCACGAGCTTTACGCAGCTCGAACACGGTACGGCGGGTAACGACTTCGCGACGGTGACGAACGAAAGCTTCCAGCAGGTCCTTGAGGTTGAGGATCCGTGGACGGCCATCGATCAGCGCAACGATGTTGATGCCGAACACGGCTTGCAGCTGAGTCTGGGCGTAGAGGTTGTTGAGGATCACCTCAGGCACTTCGCCGCGACGCAGTTCGATCACGACGCGCATACCGTCCTTGTCGGACTCGTCGCGCAGCTCGGTGATGCCTTCCAGCTTCTTCTCTTTGACCAGCTCGGCGATCTTCTCGATCAGACGGGCCTTGTTGAGCTGGTAAGGGAGTTCGGTAATGACGATCTGCTGACGGCCACCGACCTTGTCGATGTCTTCGATCGTCGAGCGGGCGCGCATGTAAATGCGGCCACGACCGGTGCGGTAGGCTTCGATGATGCCGGCGCGACCGTTGATGATCGCGGCAGTCGGGAAGTCCGGACCGGGGATGTATTGCATCAGCTCATCGATGGTCAACTCTGGGTTGTCGATGAGGGCCAGGCAACCGTCGATGACTTCACCGAGGTTGTGCGGCGGAATGTTGGTCGCCATGCCCACGGCGATACCGCTGGAGCCGTTGACGAGCAGATTGGGAATACGGGTCGGCATGACCGCCGGGATCATTTCAGTGCCGTCGTAGTTCGGCACCCAGTCCACGGTTTCCTTGTGCAGGTCGGCCAGCAACTCGTGCGCCAGCTTGGTCATGCGCACTTCGGTGTATCGCATCGCCGCGGCGTTGTCGCCGTCCACCGAACCGAAGTTGCCTTGACCGTCGACCAGCAGGTAACGCAGCGAGAACGGCTGCGCCATGCGGACGATGGTGTCGTACACCGCGGTATCACCGTGCGGGTGATACTTACCGATGACGTCACCGACAACACGGGCAGATTTCTTGTACGGCTTGTTGAAGTCGTTGCCCAGCTCGCTCATCGCGAACAGCACACGCCGGTGCACGGGCTTCAAGCCATCGCGCGCATCCGGCAGGGCCCGCCCGACAATTACGCTCATTGCGTAGTCGAGGTAGGACTGCTTCAGCTCGTCTTCGATATTGACCGGGAGGATTTCTTTGGCCAGTTCGCCCATGAGAAGCTCGATTCCTTTTTCTGGTGAAACTTCGTCACATCCATATGGGACGAACGAAGCTCGCCGCTGCAGGCTGAGTGCCATACACCGACTTACGACAAATCAACAAGAAGAACCATGGATTTGCGCAGTAAAGACAACCCCATGGGGCTGCCTCGGAAAACGCCGGATGTTATCACAAGAGCCGCCACGCACCTATCCCCCAGACGCGCATGGAGCATAGTTAGTTGACCGGTGACAGGCTTAACGGGGACGAGAGGGGCTCAGAGCCGCTCCGAATGAAGAATTCGCGACTGAATTACGCTTATTTATTGACTTTGAGGGCCTTATCGCCAGCAGGCTGGCTCCCACAAGATCGTTGTCGATCCCATAGCCTGTGGGAGCCAGCCTGCTGGCGATGGCGATTCACAAGGCGCCGGCGCCCTCAATGCAGACGCTTGCGGCACATCAACTGCGCCATTTTCGCGGTGTCCGGCCGTTCGACGATGCCTTTTTCGGTGACGATCACGTCGATCAGGTCCGCTGGCGTTACATCGAACACCGGATTGAACGCACCAATATCCGCCCCGAGCCGCTTGCCACCAATCTCCAACAACTCGCGGCCGTCGCGCTCTTCGATAGGAATTTCGTCGCCACTGGCCATGTTCAGGTCGATGGTAGAACTCGGCGCCACCACCATGAAGCGCACGCCATGATGCATGGCGTTGACCGCCAGCTGATAGGTGCCGATCTTGTTCGCCACGTCGCCATTGGCGGTGATCCGGTCAGCGCCGACGATCACCCAGGTCACGCCTTTGACTTTCATGATGTGCGCGGCAGCGGAGTCGACATTTACGGTCACGGGAATGCCTTCATTGGCCAGTTCCCATGCGGTCAAACGCGAACCTTGCAGCCATGGTCGGGTTTCGTTGGCGTAAACGCGCTCGACCATGCCTTCGATAAAGGCCCCGCGAATTACCCCCAGCGCGGTACCGAAGCCGCCAGTGGCCAGCGCGCCGGTGTTGCAGTGGGTCAGGATCGCCTGGGCGTTGCCCTGGTGCTTGCGGATCAGGTCCACACCCAATTGGGCCATGGTCAGGTTGGCTTCGCGATCACTTTCATGAATGGCAATGGCTTCCGCCTCCAGCGCTGCCAGAGGGTCTGCGGCTTCCTTAAGACGGTCCAGGCGGTCACGCATGCGACTCAAGGCCCAGAACAGATTCACTGCCGTAGGACGGGAATCGGCCAGTAACGCGTAATCCTCTTCCCACGCGGCCTGCCAGTCACCGCCCTCGGCAATTCGGGCGCGGGCCGATAGCACCATGGCATACGCCGCACTGATGCCGATCGCTGGCGCACCGCGCACCACCATCGAACGGATGGCCTCGGCCACACCGGCTGCACTGGTGTAGGCAATCCAGGTTTCTTCGAAAGGTAAAATCCGCTGATCCAGCAGGTAGAGGGTGCCATCACGCCAATCGATGGCCTTCACTTTCTCCGCAGCCAACAGTCGATCGCGCATCCCTCACCCCGCACTCAAGCACAAAAGCCGCCGATTATAGCGATCACCCCGCCAAGACGCTCGGGTATACTTCGCCATCCTTTACAAAAGCACTGGAACCGATCCTCGATGCCGAACACTGCCGCTGCGCTCGACTTGTTGTTGCTGCCGACCTGGCTGGTACCCGTCGAACCCGCTGGCGTTGTCCTCAAAGAGCATGGCCTGGGCATCCGTGACGGACGCATCGTATTTATCGGCCCACGCTCGATTGCGCTGAAGCTTAACGCAACTGAAGTCCGTGAGTTGCCGGACATGCTGCTCAGCCCCGGGCTGATCAACGCTCACGGGCACGCGGCCATGACGCTGTTTCGTGGCCTCGCCGATGACCTTCCACTCATGTCCTGGCTGGAAAACCACATTTGGCCGGCAGAAGCCAAGTGGGTCGATGAAGCCTTCGTACGAGATGGCACGGACCTGGCTATCGCCGAACAGATCAAAGGCGGCATCACCTGCTTCTCTGACATGTATTTCTTCCCGAAGGTTGCCAGCGAGCGCGTACATAACAGCGGTATTCGCGCACAAATTGCGATTCCGATCCTCGACTTCCCGATCCCGGGCGCCAGCACGGCGGACGACGCCATTCGTCAGGGCGTGGAATTGTTTGGCGACCTCAAGCATCACGAGCGCATCAAAATCACCTTTGGCCCCCATGCGCCGTACACCGTGGGCGACGAAAACCTGGAGAAAATCCGCGTGATCGCCGAAGAGCTGGATGCCTCGATCCACATGCACGTCCATGAAACCGCTTTCGAAGTGCAGCAATCGGTCGAGCAGCGCGGTGAACGCCCGCTGGCCCGCCTTGCCCGCCTGGGCTTGCTCGGGCCGCGCTTCCAGGCCGTTCACATGACCCAAATCAGCGATGAAGACCTGGTGACGCTGGTAGAAAGCAACACCAATGTGATTCATTGCCCGGAATCCAACCTGAAGCTGGCCTGCGGTTTTTGCCCGGTCGAGCGGTTGTGGCAGGCGGGCGTCAACGTCGCCGTCGGCACTGATGGTGCCGCCAGCAACAACGACCTCGACCTGCTAAGCGAAACCCGTACCGCTGCGTTGTTGGCCAAGGCCGTCGCCGGCTCGGCCACCGCGCTGGATGCCCATCGCGCCTTGCGCATGGCCACACTCAATGGCGCCCGCGCCTTGGGGATCGAGGCTGAAACGGGTTCGCTGGAAGTTGGCAAGGCGGCCGATATAGTGGCGTTTGACCTGTCCGGTCTGGCGCAGCAACCGGTCTATGACCCGGTTTCGCAACTGATCTACGCCACCGGTCGCGATTGTGTGAAACACCTGTGGGTCGCCGGCAAGCAACTGCTCGACGACCGGCGCCTGACCCGCCTGGATGAAGAGCAGTTATGCGCCACCGCCAAGGCGTGGGGCCAACGTATAAGTGGCCGCACCGATTCGTAAGATCCCCGGACCCAACACCGGGGCAACAGGATTTTTCAAGTTTTAGAGGACTGAACCATGAGCAACGTCGACTACGCCGAGATCGCCAAATTCGAAGCCCTGGCCCATCGCTGGTGGGACCGTGAAAGCGAGTTCAAGCCACTTCACGACATCAATCCGCTGCGGGTCAACTGGATTGACGAACGCGTCAATCTGGCCGGCAAGAAGGTGCTGGACGTCGGTTGCGGCGGCGGGATTCTCAGCGAGGCCATGGCCCAGCGCGGCGCCACCGTCATGGGTATCGACATGGGTGAAGCGCCGCTCGCGGTCGCGCAGTTGCACCAACTGGAGTCGGGCGTGAACGTCGAATACCGACAGATCACGGCCGAAGGTCTCGCCGAGGAAATGCCCGAGCAATTCGACGTCGTCACGTGCCTGGAAATGCTTGAGCACGTACCCGATCCGTCTTCGGTCATCCGCGCCTGCTTCCGCATGGTCAAGCCCGGCGGCCAGGTGTTCTTCTCCACCATCAACCGCAACCCGAAGGCTTACCTGTTCGCCATTGTCGGCGCTGAATACATCATGAAACTGCTGCCGCGCGGCACGCACGATTTCAAGAAATTCATCCGCCCATCCGAGCTTGGCGCCTGGAGTCGCATGGCGGGCCTGACCGTCAAGGACATCATCGGCCTGACCTACAACCCGTTGACCAAGCACTACAAACTGGCGGCCGATGTGGACGTCAACTACATGATCCAGACCCTGCGAGAGGAGTAAGCCGATGCGTATCAGAGCAGTCCTTTTTGACATGGACGGCACGCTGCTCGACACCGCGCCGGACTTTATTGCCATCTGCCAGGCGATGCGCGCTGATCGTGGCATGCCGCCCATGAATGACCAGCACATTCGTGACGAGATCTCCGGCGGCGCCAAGGCGATGGTCGCCGTGACCTTTTCGATCGACCCGGAATCACCGGGCTTTGAGGAACTGCGACTGGAGTTCCTGGAGCGCTATCTGGCCGGGTGTGCGGTGCACAGCAAACTCTTCGATGGCATGGGCGAACTGCTGGCCGACATCGAGAAGGCCAACCTGATCTGGGGCGTGGTCACCAACAAGCCACTGCGTTTCGCCGAGCCGATCATGCAGCAACTGGGGCTGGCCGAGCGTTCCGCACTCCTGATCTGTCCCGATCACGTAAAGAACAGCAAGCCTGATCCGGAACCACTGATTCTGGCGTGCAAAATGCTCGACCTGGACCCGGCCAGCGTGCTGTTTGTCGGCGATGACCTGCGCGATATCGAGTCGGGGCGTGATGCCGGCACCAAGACAGCTGCGGTGACCTACGGCTACATTCACCCCGACGACAACCCGCGACACTGGGGCGCGGACGTGGTGGTGGATCATCCGCTGGAACTGCGCAAGGTGCTTGATAGCGCTTTGTGTGGTTGCTGAGAACCGATTCTGTGAGCGAGTCAGGAATGCCAGCAACTATGCATTCCTTGTAGCAGCTGCCGTAGGCTGCGTTCGGCTGCGAAGCAGTCGTGAAATCAGACGACCCGGTGTTTCAGCTTGTCCATGCTCGCAGTATTTGCGACTGCTGCGCAGCCGAACGCAGGCTTCGCCAGCTGCTACAGACCGCATCCGGGCCTGACGGACTTGCTCGCGAATGGTCGTGTCGCGCTCTCTTTACTGTTTTTGTTGAGGGTTTTTTATGTTTGATTATTCCGCTCGCCCTGAACTGCTCAAGGACCGGGTCATTCTGGTCACCGGTGCTGGTCGCGGCATCGGCGCGGCGGCTGCGAAAACCTACGCAGCCCATGGCGCCACCGTCTTGCTGCTGGGCAAGACCGAAGCCAACCTGACTCAGGTTTATGACGAAATCGAAGCAGCCGGGCACCCACAGCCGGCGGTGATCCCGTTCAACCTGGAAACCGCCCTGCCCCACCAGTACGACGAACTGGCCGCCATGATCGAGACCGAATTCGGCCATCTCGACGGCTTGCTGCATAACGCGTCGATCATCGGTCCGCGCACGCCGGTCGAACAGCTGTCCGGCGAAAACTTCATGCGCGTCATGCACGTCAACGTGAACGCCATGTTCATGCTCACCAGCACCCTGCTGCCTCTGCTAAAGCTGTCGCAGGATGCCTCGGTGGTGTTTACCTCCAGTAGCGTCGGCCGCAAGGGGCGTGCCTATTGGGGCGCTTATGGTGTGTCCAAGTTTGCCACCGAAGGCCTGATGCAAACCCTGGCAGACGAAGTGGACACCGTGGCCCCGGTCCGCTCCAACAGCATCAACCCGGACGCCACCCGCACCAGCATGCGGGCCCAGGCTTACCCGGGGGAAAATCCGCTCGACAACCCGACTCCGGAAGAAATCATGCCGGTCTATCTGTACCTGATGGGCCCGGATAGTACCGGCATTAATGGCCAGGCGTTCAACGCCCAGTAACACCGTGCGTCGCTTAGTGCCGTGCCGACTTCCCGGCGTGGCACACAAAGCGCGCCATTACCATGCCCCCTTATGAGTCAAACAACCGTCACCCATTTCATCTCCCACCCTTGCCATAGCATCCAACCTAATGATTCATATAGGTTTTTATAAGACTGAACCGAATGGCACGACTTTCGCTCTAAAGCTTCTCAGACAGCAGTATGAAAGCAACGGGTGCACGCCTGAGTCGATAGATTATTGACCTTCGGCAAAGCGGACTAAACTTGCGGCATATGTCTACGGGACTGATGGACCAGTATGACGCGTAGCCCAAAGCCGCTCTCACCCAGCTTGTAAGACAGCTTTACCGCTTAGGGGCTTACGCCATATGAAATTACCTTCCCAGTCCAACGCAATTGACTTCGACAGTGCCAAGTTGCAACGCCTGGGATTTGCTCAGCTGCCTCCCCTTCTGGAGCGGCCTGTCAGTCTTGCGCAATTGCGCCAGCAACTGGGTCAGCAGCTGCAAACCAGTCTTGAGCCACAACGCATTCTCGGGCTTTTCTTCCGCGAAGTTCAGCAATTGGTGCCACTGGATGCCTTGAACTATCAGCATCAGGAGAGTGACTTGCGCCTGGAGTTTGGCCAGCGCGGCCATCATTCGGTCAGTTATAGCCTCAGCCATGAAGGCGAACAGCTCGGCGAACTGGTGTTCCGGCGCAATCAGCGATTCAGCGAGCAGGATCAAGGCAATCTGGAGTCGTTGTTGTCCGCACTGCTCTTCCCGATGCGAAATGCCCTTCTTTACCGAGCCGCGACCCAAAGCGCGTTGCGCGACCCGCTGACCGATACCGGGAACCGCATTGCCATGGATCAGACCCTGGAACGGGAAATCGAGATGTCGCGACGCCACTTGATGCCTTTGTCGTTGCTGATGCTGGACATCGATCACTTCAAAAACGTCAACGACAGTTACGGCCACAATGCGGGCGATGAGGTGCTCAAGGCTGTCGCCACCGCGATCAAAAACCAGTTGCGCAATGTCGACATGGTGTTCCGGTTTGGCGGCGAAGAGTTCCTGATCCTGCTGTCCAACACCACCCGGGACGCCGCGGCCATGGTCGGCGAGCGCCTGCGCATGGCGGCTCAGGTCGAGGATTACCAAGCCGAAGGCAATGCAATAGAGCTGACCGTCAGCCTCGGATGCTCGACCCTCCTGCCTGGCGAATCTGCCGAAAGCTTGGTGCGGCGGGCCGACAGTGCGCTGTATGTCGCCAAGCGCGAGGGACGCAACCGGCTGGCAATGGCGGGTTGAGCCCTAGGCAACACTAGAAACCACTGTGGGAGCGAGCCTGCTCGCTCCCACGTTTTGGTTTGTATTGCCTATGGATCAGCTTTCAGCCAAGGCCAGGCGCTCACGCGTCACAGGCGCCTTTTCCGAATGCTCCAGTTGCATGCAACGCTCCAGAAACAGGTGCATGTAGTCATAGCTCTTGCACACCGCCTGTCGCAGTTCCACTTGCAGGGATTTGCTCGGGTTCATGCCCGCCAGGGTACAGATGATTTCCAGCGCTTCCCATGGATGAGCATCGTCGTACTGGGCATGCATCTTCAACCACTTCATGGCCCGTTTGCGATCTTCCTCCGGGAATGCCGCGGCGTAGACGCCACTGGAGCAGACCAGGGCCGACCACTCACCGGTCGCGCCTTCAATGGCGTAGTTGGTCGCAGCGATGGCCACGATCAACGAATCGGCCGAACTGGTGTGCCAGCACCAATGGCTCAAGGCGTGAAGTTCAGGGGCAACCTGCTGTGCTTGCAGGTCTTCCAGGCTGACACCGTGGGCCCGACTCCAATGCACCCAATAATCGGCATGGTTCAATTCCACACGAATATTGCGCATCAGCCAACGCCGCGCCATGTCTTCACCGGGATGGCGGGCAAAGCGGGTTTTGGTCAGGTTTTGTGCCATGTATAACGCGAACTGCTCTACAACCGGCCAGCCACCAATAAGGTACTGGCGCATGGTCTTGGCGCTGAGCTTGTTGTCTCGCATGCGCTGATACAGTTCGTGTTCAACAACCCGGCGCTTGCTCTCGCTGCAATCCTTGATGAGCTGTTGAGCCCAGGCGGGATAGCTTGCCGCTTCCATGAGGGGTCCGGTTCGGTGGAATGTGTCGATCACTGTCGAGCTCCTTTTGATTGTGATTGTTCGGATCAGCGAGAGATTTCAACGGAACGTGCCAGGTGCCTTGAATAACAAAGGCTGAGGCCTGGCAGGACGACTTTGCAAACTATCGCAGGTAAACGGATTCGGGCGTTCAATGACATACCCTTGAGCGAAATCGACCCCGATTTCAAGCAGTGCCTGCTCAATCTGGGGTGACTCTACAAACTCGGCAATCGTGCGCTTACCCATGACATGCCCGATGTGGTTAATTACTTCGACCATGGCGCGGTTAATCGGGTCGTCCAACATATCCTTTACGAAACTCCCGTCGATCTTCAGGAAGTCTACAGGCAAATGTTTCAAGTAAGCGAACGAGGACATTCCGGCGCAAAAATCATCTAACGAAAAGTGGCAACCTAAACCTTTGAGTTCATTGATAAATCTAATTGCGCTGCCCAAATTTGAAATTGCACTGGTTTCTGTGATTTCAAAACAAATCATTTCAGGTGGAATTGAATAGTTAACAAATTGTTCACGCAGGAAGTCCAGAAACGCCTCATCTCCGATAGTTGTGCCTGACAGATTAATCGCACACATCGCTAATGGGCCTTTGCGCTCTTCGGCCCTGCATTGGGCAATGATCTTGAAGACGTTCTCCACCACCCAACGATCAAGTGCGGTCATTAATCCATAACGCTCCGCAGCTGGAATAAAACTGTCCGGCAAGATCATGCGGCCAGCTTCGTCATGCAGACGCAACAGGATTTCGATATGCCCGCCGCCGCGCTCTGTATGCCCCAATGGCGCGATTTGCTGGGAGTACAGGCAAAAGCGATTCTCTTCCAGCGCTATATGCAGGCGCTGCACCCAGGCCATCTCGCCAAAACGCAATGACAGTTCCGAGTCGTCGGCGTGATAGACCTGAACTCGATTGCGCCCTTTTTCCTTGGCCATGTAGCACGCCATATCAGCGGCGCGCAGTGATGCTTCCAGCGTCGTAGGAGGGTGCGCGACATGCACCAGCCCGATGCTCACCGTGGTGACAAAGGGTCGACCCTTCCAGACGAAGTGCAGGTTTTGTACGGTAAGGCGCAAACTTTCGGCAATCTTCTCCGCAGCGTCTGGGGCGCAGTTTTCCAGCAGGATGCCGAACTCATCGCCACCCAGCCGAGCCAGGGTGTCACCTTCGCGCAAACCGGATTGCAACAACGCACAGATATGCCGCAGCAGTTCATCGCCCGCCGCGTGACCGCACGTGTCATTGACCAGTTTGAATTGATCCAGATCGAGAAACATCAGGGCATGGCGCCCGGTATGACGCGTCAGGTTGTGCAGTGCCTGCTCCAGTCGAAACTCGAACTCGCGGCGGTTGGCGAGCCCGGTCAAGGCGTCATGAGTCGCCTGCCAGGAGAGATTGGCAATGTATTGGCGCTCCTGCGTCATGTCATGCAACACCAGCACGGTGCCACTGACCTTGCCCGCATTGCGAATCGGCGAACCCACCAGCGTTACCGAAACCGTGCTGCCATCCAGACGTTGAATCAGTTTGGAATGTTCGCTGCCACCGCTGAGCTGACCGCTCAGAATATGCTCGATCAACGTGAACCCGTCAGCCTGAGCGTTTTCATCCAGTAGATTGAACAGCGCAGCCAGCGGCAGACCCGTCGCCTGTTCGCCTTTCCAGTGGGTCAGCGCCTCGGCGGCGGGATTCATGTAGGTGATAGCACCTTCGACATCCGTGGTAATCACGCCGTCGCCAATGGACTGCAACGTGATCTGCGCCCGGTCTTTCTCCAGTTGCAGCGCTTCGGCGAATTCATGGCGCTGCTTGAGCAACTTGTGCGTACGCAGCAACGCAAGCGCAATCAAGCCCAGCGCCGTGGCGAGGTTGGTCACCAGCAGGAACCGGAGGATCAAGCGCGAGCCTTCGCCCAATGCATCACTGAACGCTTTGGCGGCTGGCGTCACTGCATCGTTGATGGCGAGTATCTGGTCTTTCCAGCGCCAGATATCAGCGGGTGTGACCTTTCTGTCGGCAACGCGTTGGTGCATCTGCTGCGCAACATCATCGAGTTGCTGCAGGTAGGCGTCACCCACCGTCCAGCGGTCGATGGCTTTTTCGAGGTAAGAGAAATGCCGGAAGTTGAGGTAGAGCCAGATCAGACTGGAAACGTCGTCAGGGTGGTTGCCCCCCTTGAGAATCGCCACTCGCGCGGCATCGATTTCAGGTGGCTGGTGATCCAGCGCCAGACGCAACTCATGACCACCCTGGGGTATGGCAATGGCGTTCTGGTATTTGAGGAATATCGCCTCGTCGCGACTGTCAGCGTAGAGGTTGAGGTAATAGATGGCGTCTTTTTGCCCCTTCGACCACAGGCTTTCACCGGCAACATAGCCGCGCACCGCCGACAGAACGTAAAGGCTCACGCCGCCCAACAGGGCCTGAAACAGTACGACGGCAATAAATGGCCAGACAATGCCCAACAACCGTGGTGTTCCGAGAGTCCGGGTTTGATTCATGAGGTCCCTTTTTAGCACTGCCAGATCATCATCCCAATGTGATCGCTACCGTTAGACTAGGGTGCGATCCCGATCCGGGCAAGCAAACTGTCAACATCTGTACCTGCGCTGATAATGACGTGCTGAACTGCATCCGGCGTTATAGCTGTTGCAAGTGCCCATACAGCTTGGCGTACAAACCACCCTCTGCGATCAATTGCTGGTGGTCGCCATCCTCGGCTATCTGTCCGCCATCGAACACCAGCACCCGGTCGGCCTGCTTCACCGCTGACAAGCGGTGCGCAATGATCAACGTGGTGCGGTGGCTGAGGAACCGCGCCAGCGCTTGGTGCAGATTGTATTCGGTGGCGGCGTCCAGCGCCGAGGTGGCCTCGTCGAGAATCACCACTTTGGGTTCGGCCAGGACCATCCGCGCAATGGCCAGGCGTTGGCGCTGGCCACCGGACAAACGCACACCGGAACGTCCGACGATGCTATCGAGGCCGTCAGGCAGCGCTCGAACCGTGTGGTGCAGCTGCGCAATCTCCAGTGCTTGCCAGCAGGCTTCGTCGCTGCGCACTCGGCCCATCGTCAGGTTGGCCCGGATGGTGTCGTTGAACAACGCAGGATGTTGCAAGACCACGGCGACATTTTCACGCACGGTTTCCAGGCCGATCTCCTGTTGGGTCGAGCCGCCGAAGCGAATAGTCCCGGCCTGTGGCGTGTACAAGCCCAGCAACAACTGCACCAACGTACTCTTGCCGCCTCCGCTGGCGCCGACAATCGCGACTTTTTCACCCGGAGCGATGGACAGGTCCATCTTGTTCAGCACCAACTCATCGCCGTAACCGAAACTCAGGCCCTGGACTTCAATGCCCACGGTATCACGGCCCTGAAACGGGTCGACGCCACCGGGGTATTGAGGTTCATCGGCCCGGGCCAGCAGTTCGTTGATCCGCGACAACGCACCGCTGGCGGCGTAATAGGCGTATTGCAAATTGAGCAGTTGTTCCACCGGGCCAATCATGAACCACAGGTAGCTGAATACCGCCAGCATCTGGCCAATGGACAGGTCGGAGAACAGCACGGTAAGCATGGCCGCCGCGCGAAAAATATCGATGCCAAACTGGAACAGCAAACCGCTTGCCCGGTTCGAGGCATCGGTTTTCCATTGCGAGTTGACCGCGTAGTCGCGCACTTCCCGGGCCCGCAGGCCAAGGCGACCGAGGAAAAATCCCTGACGGTTGCCAGCGCGGACTTCCTGGATCGCGTCGAGGGTTTCGGTCAGTGCCTGGGTGAAGCGCGAGGTGCTGTCGTTCTCGAGTTTCTTCAGGTGTTTGACTCGCTTGCCCAGCAGCACCGTGGCGTAAATCACCAACGGATTGAACAACATGATCAGCAGCGCCAGCTTCCAGTGCATCCAGATCAGAATGCTCGCGGTGCCGACCAGGGTCAGCATCGCCACAAGGAAACGACTGAGGGTTTCACCGACGAATTTGTCCAGCGTATCCAGGTCAGTAACCATGTGCGTGGTCACCGTGCCGCTGCCCAGACTTTCGTATTCGCCAAGGGAAATGCGCTTGAGCCGCTCGATCAGCCGGGTGCGAATTCGATAGACAATGTCCTTGGCCAGTGCCGCGAACAATTTTGCCTGCACCACGTTGAACAACAGGGCACCGCAGCGCAGCAACAAGGTTACGAGCAACATCAGGCCTATGTAGCCCGCCGCTTTCTGCCAGCCTTCGGGCAGCACCTGGTTCATGACCTTCAGCGCGGTGTCGCCGTGCCCCAACAACACTTCGTCCACCAACAACGGCAGCAGCAAGGGAATTGGCACACTGCACAAGGTAGCCAGCACGGCGACGCCATTGGCGATCCACAGGGATTTTTTATGGTGCAGGGCCAGTCGGCGGATTTCAGCCCAGCTCAATCGATCGACATGCTTGGGAGCCGGGGCGTCATCGGGTACATCATGCACAGGCAGCGCGCTCCAGCCAGCGGCCGAGCAACGGGGACAGTTCACTCAGGGGCTGATAACCATTGGTCAGCAACGCCAATTGACCATTGCGCTCAGCCAGCAACGTAGGGAAACCGGCGATGCCCAGGTCCTGGACCCAAGTGAAATCAGCCGCCGTGGCGGTGTGCATATCTGCACGGTCGAATGCCGCGGCGAATTCGATGCGCGGCAGACCGGCCTGCTCGGCCAGTTCCACCAGCACGCTGGCGTGGGTGACGTCGCGACCCTCGACATAGAACGCGTGCTGAATCAGGCCCAGGAGTTTCCATGCACAATCCGGCGCCAGGCTACGCGCAGTCACCAGCGCCCGGCACGCAGGCTCGGTGTCGTAGACAAAGCCGTCGGGCAGAGCGCCTTCGGTTTTGAACGATTGGCCGGTGGCCTCAGTGACCGCCTGCCAATGCTCCAGAATATAGCGGCGGGTGGTCGGTTCCAGCGCCGCTCCACTGCCGGTGCGCAAACCACCGACGATCAGATGCACCTCTACGCCCGCCGCGTGCGCCTGCTCGACCAAGGCGTTTGCCACTGGCGCAAAGCCCCAGCACCAGGAACACATCGGGTCCATCACATAGAGCAGGCGGCGTGCAGACATGATTCAAGCCTCGGAAGGGGTTTGCTTGTAGTTGTAACCGATCGGGTGAGGCAAGTTGCGAGCCTTGGCCAGTTCAATCTGCTTCTGCCGATCAATGGCACTGCGGCGGGTCTTCTCGCTCAGCGTATCCCAGCAATGCGGGCAGCTAATGCCTGCCACGTAATGCTCGGAGGCGCGGTCTTCGATGCTGATCGGTGTACGGCAGGCATGACATTGATCGTAGTCACCTTCACTGAGGTCATGACGTACGGTCACGCGGTTATCGAACACAAAGCAGTCGCCCTGCCATTTGGTTTCTTCCTGCGGCACCTCTTCGAGGTACTTCAGAATGCCACCCTTGAGGTGATAGACCTCATCGAAGCCTTCGCTGAGCATGTAGCTCGACGCTTTCTCGCAGCGGATGCCACCGGTGCAGAACATCGCGACTTTCTTGTGTACGGCCGGGTCGAAGTTGGCTTTGATGTACTCGGGAAACTCGCGAAAACTGGTGGTTTTCGGGTCGATGGCGCCTTCGAAGGTACCGATCGAAACTTCGTAATCGTTACGGGTATCAATCAACAGCACTTCAGGATCGCTGATCAGCGCATTCCAATCCTGAGGATCAACGTAAGTGCCGACCTTTTTGTTCGGGTCCACGCCTTCAACGCCGAGGGTGACGATTTCTTTCTTGAGCTTGACCTTGGTGCGATAGAACGGCTGATCGTCGCAGTACGACTCTTTGTGATCGATGTCGTCCATGCGTGGGTCGTTCTTGAGCCACGCCATCAGCCCGTCAATACCTTCGCGACTGCCGGACACGGTGCCGTTGATGCCTTCTTCGGCGATCAGCAGCGTGCCTTTGATGCCGTTGTCGACCATTGCTTGCAGCAGTGGCTCGCGCAGGGCGACGTAATCTTCCAGGGTGACGAACTTATACAGTGCCGCCACGACAATCTGTTGTGTCATGGGTGATTCTCCAGGTGGCTACCCTCGTAAGGGGTGAACCGGATGCGAAAAAAAACGCGCCGGGTGAGCGGCGCGTTGCGGATTGTAGCAAAGGAGCAGCTTTAAGCGGCAAGCTTCGAGCTACAAGCTCAAGGTAGCCCCCCAAACTTGCAGCTTGCAGCTTGTAGCTGCTTTTACTGCCTCTCTCCGCCCGCACAGGTCGGTGAGGCCGGGGCCGCGTCGATCTGTGCCCATTCCTCAGGCGTGTAGGTATGCAGCGCCAACGCGTGAAACTCGCCCATCAGCTCGCCGAGCGTGCCGTAGACCTTTTGATGACGCTTGACCCGGTTCAGCCCTTCGAACTGCTGGCTGACCACCACGGCCTTGAAGTGGGTCTGCAACCCACGACTGTGCATGTGGCTTTCATCCAGCACTTGCAGATGCTGCGGCTGTAACAGGCCCAGCGTCGATTCAATGCGTTGTTGCATGGTCATACCGAACTCCGCTTAAGGCTTTTTCTTGGCTGGAGCGGCGCCTTTAGGCTCCAGCTCGGCCGTCATGTCAGCCAGCAGCTTGTTGACCACAGGCACCGCGCTTTCCAGCTTGGCTTGAGTCATCTGGGCCGATTGCTGAGTCAGCTGTGGCATTTTTTCCAGGACTTTCTTGCCCAGTGGCGACTGGTAGAACGCAACCAGGTCTTTGAGCTCGGACTCACTGAAGTTGGAGGTGTAAAGCTTGACCATTTCCGGCTTCAGCTTGTTCCAGCCAATGGCTTGGTCCAGCGCGGTATTGGCTTTGGCCTGATACGTTTCCAGCACGGCTTTTTTCGATTCAGGCGCTTTGGTCTGTGCAAAGCGCTGAGCGAACATTTGCTGCACTTGCATGTACACCGGAGTGCCCAATTTGTCAGCGTGCGCCAGGGTCAGGAAAGCTTCGGCACTGGCGTTGTGGCTGGCGGTATCGGCAAAAACTGGGCCGCTGGCGCAGACCAGTGCAACCGCGGTACAGATGGCACGAAGACGAGTCATCGAGTTTCCTTTTCTAGCAGGCGAGGTAAAACCCCAAGGGCGTCCATTCTGCGCCTAAAAAAGTGTGTCGCTCAACCCCAAGCCTTGTCGGCCCTGAATTAGAGGGGTTGAAGGGGCAAAAACCAGTCAGATGGAACCACAGCTGCCGATCAGCGCCTAAACTGCGCTATCAGACCTACAGGAGTGTGCACGATGAGCCGTATCGAAACCGACAGCCTTGGCCAGGTGGAAGTCCCGGATGAAGCCTACTGGGGCGCTCAGACGCAACGCTCGCTGATCAACTTCGCTATCGGCAACGAAAAAATGCCGCTGGCGGTGCTGCATGCCCTGGCGCTGATCAAGAAAGCCGCGGCACGGGTCAATGACCGTAATGGCGACATACCCGCCGACATCGCCCGGTTGATCGAACAGGCCGCCGACGAAGTGCTCGATGGCGACCACGACGACCAGTTCCCGCTGGTGGTCTGGCAGACCGGCAGCGGCACCCAAAGCAACATGAACGTCAACGAAGTGATCGCCGGTCGCGCCAACGAGCTGGCTGGCAACCCGCGCGGCGGCAAGTTGCCCGTGCACCCTAACGATCACGTCAACCGCTCGCAGAGCTCCAACGACTGCTTCCCCACCGCCATGCACATCGCTGCAGCCCAAGCGGTACAGCAACATTTGCTGCCGGCCATCAGTGAACTGTCGGGCGGGTTGGCCGAGCTGGCGGCGCGCCACATGAAACTGGTCAAGACCGGTCGAACGCACATGATGGACGCTACGCCGATCACCTTCGGCCAGGAAGTCTCGGCGTTCGTCGCGCAACTGCATTACGCCGAGCGGGCGATCCGCAGCGCGCTGCCTGACGTGTGTGAACTGGCCCAGGGCGGCACCGCCGTCGGCACGGGCCTGAATTCGCCTCACGGTTTCGGCGAAGCCATTGCTGCCGAACTGGCCGCCCTCTCCGGTCTGCCCTTCGTCACCGCGCCGAACAAATTCGCCGCACTGGCCGGTCATGAACCGTTGACGACACTTTCCGGCGCGCTGAAGACCCTGGCGGTAACCCTGATGAAAATCGCCAACGACCTGCGCGTGCTGGGCTCCGGTCCCCGGGCCGGTTTCGCCGAGGTGAAATTGCCAGCCAATGAACCGGGCAGCTCGATCATGCCGGGCAAGGTCAATCCGACGCAGTGCGAGGCGCTGTCGATGCTGGCGTGTCAGGTCCTGGGCAATGACGTCGCCATTGGGTTCGCGGCAAGTCAGGGGCATCTGCAATTGAACGTGTTCAAACCGGTGATTATTCACAACCTGCTGCAATCGATCCGCCTGCTGGGGGATGGTTGCAGCAACTTCCAGCAGCACTGCATTGCCGGTCTGGAACCGGATGCAGAAAAAATGGCTGAGCATCTGGAGCGGGGGTTGATGCTGGTGACAGCGCTGAACCCGCACATCGGCTATGACAAATCGGCGGAGATTGCCAAGAAGGCTTACGCCGAAGGCCTGACGTTGCGGGAGGCGGCGTTGCAGCTGGGGTATCTGACGGATGAAGAGTTTGATGCCTGGGTGCGGCCGGAGAATATGCTGGAGGCTGGGGCCAAGGGCTGAGATTTGTAGCGCCTGACAGTCAGTCTTCGCGAGCAAGCCCGCTCCCACATTTCACCGAGTCCTTTTAGGGGAATACGGTTGAATGTGGGACTGGGCTTGCTCGCGAAGAACGATAACGCAGGTTAACCTGCTGCCATCCGAACCCGGCGTGCCTTGAGCCCTGCAATGAGTGAAGGCCCTAACGCCACCAACGCCGACCCCAACACCACCAGCACCGCCCCGCCATAACCCAAACCGTTGATCGTTTCGGCATGCACGAAGTCCGGCCACAGCCACGCGGCCACGGCCACCGCGCCGAAAGTCACCAACGGCGTGATCGCCAGCGTCGCACTCACCCGCGACGCTTCCCAGTGGGCCAGCGCTTCGGCAAACGCGCCATAGGCGATCAGCGTATTCATGCAGCATGCCAGCAGCAACCAGCCTTGCAGCGGGCTCAGTTGCAACGCCTCAAGTGGATGCACCCACGGTGTCAGCAGCAACGCGCAGAACAGGTAGATCACCATCATGACCTGCAGCGAATTCCACACCGTCAGCAATTGCTTCTGCCCCAAGGCGTAGAAGGTCCAGACCGT
This sequence comes from Pseudomonas sp. BE134, assembly GCF_031456105.1. Classification (NCBI taxonomy): domain Bacteria; kingdom Pseudomonadati; phylum Pseudomonadota; class Gammaproteobacteria; order Pseudomonadales; family Pseudomonadaceae; genus Pseudomonas; species Pseudomonas sp. BE134. The sequence continues at coordinate 45,157 of NZ_JAVDUA010000025.1, forward strand.
GGACGCCAGCAACACCAACAGCACGCCGGTGGTGTAATCGGTCAGCGAAGTGAGCAGCTCGGCCAGGCGCTGATTGAAGAACAGTGCGAACCCGATCAGCAGCACCAACAGGCCAATCCCCTGCCCCACGCTGAAACGTTCCTTGAACACAAACAGACTGGCGATCAGCAACATGATCGGGCCCATCTGCACCACCAATTGTGCGGTCCCGGCGCTGAGCAGATTCAAGCCCATCAAGTACAGCACGTAGTTGCCGACCAGACCGAGCACCGCCATCAACACCAGCCAGCCACCCCGCGGGCCGAGGACTTTGCGACTCGGCAAACGCCGGGTCGCCGCCAGATACACAAACAGGCACCCACCGGACACGATCAGGCGAAACCAGGTGACGGTCACCGGGTCCATCACCAGCAGCACTTGCTTGAGTTTGATCGGCAGGATTCCCCACAACAGCGCAGTCAGCAAGGCCAGAAACAGACCGTAGACCCAGCGACCGGATGAAATGTGCATGCGAACCCCAACAGCCAGATGGCAAGAAGCGTCATTCTAGGCGCAGAGGCGTCTGGCACACAGGGACAGTTGGCGAGCAGGCGCGAATGAAACTGTGCAGGTCGCAGCATCGTTTGATCGTCCGCAGACGGCGGAGCGGGAGATTCGGGTGTATATCGAGCGGATGCGGATTTTATGTGCCCGCCGATTAACCGAGGCGCTGCCTTCGCGAGCAGGCTCGCTCCCACATTGGAATGCGATCAACTGTGGGAGCGAGCCTGCTCGCGAAAGCGATTAATCAGACAACTCAACTATTCAAGGCTTAACGCACAGCCTCAAACAACCCCGTCGCGCCCATCCCGCCACCCACGCACATGGTGACGATGCCGTAACGCAGATTGCGCCGCTGCAATTCCCGCACGAGATGCCCGACCTGACGTGAACCGGTCATGCCGAATGGGTGCCCGATGGAGATCGAACCACCATTGACGTTGTACTTCTCGTTATCGATCTCCAGCCGGTTGCGGCTGTACAGGCACTGCGAGGCAAACGCTTCGTTGAGTTCCCACAGATCAATGTCGGCAATCTGCAACCCCTTGGCCTTGAGCAGCTTCGGCACCGAGAACACCGGCCCGATGCCCATCTCATCCGGCTCGCACCCGGCGACCGTGAAACCACGGAAGAACGCCTTGGGCTTCAATCCCAGCTCCAGCGCTTTTTCCAGGCTCATCACCAGCGTCATCGACGCCCCATCGGACAGCTGTGAAGAGTTGCCTGCCGTGACCGAACCGTCTTCGGCGAATACCGGTTTCAAGCCCGCCAGACTTTCCAGCGTGGTGTCCGGGCGGTTGCAGTCGTCGCGATCGACGATGCCATCGAGGATTTGAATCTGCCCGGTGGTCTTGTCTTCAACCCGGTATTTAACCGCCATCGGCACGATTTCATCATCGAACAACCCGGCGGCCTGAGCCTGAGCGGTGCGCTGCTGACTTTGCAGGGCGTACAGGTCTTGCGCTTCACGGCTGACGTTGTAACGACGCGCGACGATTTCGGCGGTCTGGCCCATCGGGAAGTAGATGCCCGGCACCTGTTCCTTCAGCAGCGGGTTGATCAGGTTATCGGTATTGACGCTTTTCATCGTCAGGCTGATGGACTCGACGCCACCGGCAACGATGATGTCGCTGCACCCCGAAGCAATCTGGTTGGCGGCGATGGCAATCGCCTGCAAGCCCGAGGAGCAAAAGCGGTTCAGGGTCATGCCGGCGGCGCCGATACCCAAGCGCGACAACACGGCGACATTTCGACCGATGTTATAGCCCTGTGCGCCTTCGTTGGAGCCCGCACCGACGATGCAGTCCTCGACGCTGGCCGGGTCGATGCCATTACGTGCCAACAAAGAGTCGACACAATGCGCAGCCATATCATCTGGCCGGGTCTGATTGAACTTGCCGCGAAAGGATTTGGCCAGGCCGGTCCGCACGCTGTCGACGATCACCACTTCACGCATGGCATACCTCATTGTTGTTATCGGTTGAGAGTGGATCGAGCATAAGTCCACCTCATAACCAACCGCGACAATCATTCATCCCGCGTATGCGTAACCATCGACTCAGTTCTTGTGATTTCTGGCCTTCTTGTCGGACTTTTCAAACGCGGTTTCCAGCGCCCGATTGATCGTGCGCAGGACTTTGACCCGCGCCCAGCGCTTGTCATTGGCCTCAACCAGCGTCCAGGATGAGATTTCAGTGCTGGTGCGATCGACCATGTCAACCACAGCCGCGCGGTAAGCGTCCCACTTGTCGCGATTGCGCCAATCGTCTTCGGTAATCTTGAAACGCTTGAAGGGAATTTCTTCCCGGGCCTGGAAACGCTCCAGTTGTGTTTGCTTATCGATGGCCATCCAGAACTTGACCACGATGACACCCGAATCGGAAATCTGTTCTTCGAAGTCGTTGATCTCGCTGTAAGCCCGCAGCCAGTCCGTCGGCGGGCAGAAGCCTTCGACGCGCTCCACCAGTACCCGCCCGTACCAGGAGCGATCAAAAACGGTGAATTTTCCCTTGGCCGGAAGGTGGCGCCAGAACCGCCATAGATACGGCTGCGCCCGCTCCTCTTCGGTCGGCGCGGCAATCGGCACGATACTGTACTGGCGCGGATCGAGCGCCGCCGCGACCCGCCGGATCGCCCCGCCCTTGCCCGCCGCATCGTTGCCTTCGAACACCGCTATCAAAGCATGCTGACGCATGCGTTTGTCGCGCATCAGGCCCGAGAATCGCGCCTGTTCGGTAATCAGTTGTTCTTCGTAATCGTCCTTGTCCAGGCGCAGGTTCAAGTCGAGACTGTCGAGCAGGTTGAACTGATCGATATGGATCGGCAGAGGCGCGGCATTGACCTTGTCGGGATGGACATCGGGGCGTTTCAGCGCAGTTTGCAGACCTTCCAGCAGGATCTTGCCCACCGCCAGGCTGCGGTAATTGGCGTCCAACCCTTCAATCACATGCCACGGCGCGTAGTCACGACTGGTACGGCGCAACACACGCTCGCCGTATTTCACGAATTTGTCGTAGGTCTCGGATTGTTGCCAGTCCAGCGGACTGATGCGCCAGCTGTGCAGCGGATCGTCGGCCAGGGCCTTGAGTCGCCCCTTCATCTGTTTTTTGGAAAGGTGGAACCAGAACTTGAAAATCAGCGCGCCTTCATCGCACAGCATCTTTTCAAAACGCTCGGACTGGTTGATCGCCTGATCCATCACGGCGTCTTTGAACAGGCCATGAACCCGGCCTTGCAGCATCTGGCTGTACCAGTTACCGAAGAAAATCCCCATGCGACCCGCGGCCGGCAGCATCCGCCAATAACGCCAGGCCGGAGGTCGCGCCAGTTCCTCATCCGTCTGCTGGTCGAAGGTACGGACCTCGATCAGACGCGGGTCCATCCATTCATTGAGCAACTTGACCGTCTCGCCCTTGCCGGCGCCTTCGATGCCATTGATCAGAATGATCACCGGGAAACGCTTTTGCTGCTGAAGTTCGAACTGCGCTTCAAGCAACGCTTCGCGCAGCGCCGGCACCTCGGCGTCATAGGTTTCTTTGTCGATGGCGTGACCGATTTCAGCGGATTCAAACATTGGACGGCTCCCTTTCCAGATTGATCAAGACTAGCGGATTGGGCCGATAGCACGCAGAGAAATTCCCCACAGTGTGGGCTTTTGTGGCGAGGGGGCTAGAATGGCGACCTTGCCGTTGCCGAGCCTGCCATGAAACCTGTACTGCCTCACGCCCAACTCGACTGGGACGACCAGGGTCGCCCCTATTCGCGGGTGTTCGACGACGTGTATTTTTCGGACAAGTCGGGCCTTGAAGAAACCCGCTATGTGTTCCTTGAGCAGAACGGTTTGCGTGAACGCTTTGCTGCGTTGCCGGACGGTGGTCGACTGGTCATTGGCGAGACCGGTTTTGGTACCGGATTGAATTTCCTGTGCGCCTGGCAATTGTTTGAACAGCATGCGGTGCCGGGTGCGCGACTGCACTTTGTCAGCGTTGAAAAATACCCGCTGAGTTTGCCCGATCTGCAACGGGCGCTGGCGTTATGGCCAGAACTCAAACAGTTCGCCGATCCATTGCTCGCGCAGTACGTGGCGATCCATCAAGGCTTCCAGCGACTGGTCCTGGACAACGGCCGCGTGATACTGACCTTGCTGATTGGCGATGCGCTGGAGCAGTTGCCGCAACTGGACGCGCAGGTTGACGCCTGGTTTCTCGATGGTTTCGCCCCGGCGAAAAACCCCGACATGTGGACCGCCGAACTGTTTGCCGAGCTGGCACGGCTGGCAGCGCCTGGCTCGACCATCAGCACATTCACCAGCACCGGTTGGGTGCGCCGGCTGCTGAACGCGGCAGGCTTCAAGATGAAGCGCACACCGGGCATTGGCCACAAGTGGGAAATCCTGCGGGGTGTGTTCCTTGGCTGGCCCGAAGACCCCGAGGCACTAGTTGCTGCAAAACCCTGGTTTGCTCGACCGAGACCATCGAATGGCGAACGTCGAGCCTTGGTAATTGGTGCCGGTCTGGCCGGATGCGCCACGGCCGCCAGCCTCGCCACACGGGGCTGGCAGGTCAGTTTGCTGGAGCGCCATGACGCGCTGGCGCAAGAAGCCTCGGGCAATCCACAAGGTGTTTTGTACCTCAAGCTTTCGGCCCATGGCACCGCATTGTCTCAGTTGATCGTCAGCGGTTTTGGATACACGCGGCGCTTGCTCGAACATTTGCAGCGCGGTGTCGACTGGGACGGTTGCGGGGTCTTGCAACTTGCCTTCAATGCCAAGGAAGCGGAGCGTCAGGCGCAGTTGGCGGCGGCGTTCCCCGAGGACCTGCTGCACGTCCTGGATCGAGAAAACGCCGAGATACGCGCCGGTATCGCGCTGCACTCGGGCGGTCTGTTTTACCCCGAAGGTGGTTGGGTGCATCCGCCCGCCCTGTGCCACTGGCAAGCGAAGCATCCGAATATCCAGATTCTTACCCATCGCGATGTGCTGGAACTGCGCCGTGTCGACGGGCACTGGCAAGCCTGGGATGGCGCATCATTATTGGCTGACGCTCCCGTCGTGGTGCTCGCCGGCGCAGCCGAGATCAAGCGCTTCCCATATAGCAGCGAGCTTCCGCTCAAACGGATTCGCGGGCAAATTACTCGCCTGCAACAGACACCTGAGAGCCAAAGCCTGAGCACCGTCGTCTGCGCCGAAGGTTATGTCGCCCCGGCACGCTTGGGTGAACACACGCTGGGCGCCAGTTTCGATTTCAACAACGATGACCTGACGCCAACGGCAGCCGAACATGCCGGCAACCTGCACATGCTTGAAGAAATTTCGCAGGACCTGGTTGCTCGGCTTGGCGCAGACACCTTGCAACCTGAAGCACTTGAAGGTCGCGCGGCCTTTCGCTGCACCAGCCCTGATTACTTGCCGATTGTCGGCCCCATGGCCGATAGCCAGGCTTTCGCCGACGCCTACATCGCCCTGAGCAAGGATGCCCGGCAAACCCCGGACATCCCTTGCCCATGGCTGGACGGTTTGTACGTCAACAGCGGCCATGGTTCACGAGGGCTGATCACCGCGCCGCTGTCGGGCGAGTTGCTGGCTGCGTGGCTGGATGTCGAACCACTGCCTGTGCCCAGAGCAGTGGCCGAAGCCTGTCATCCAAACCGATTTGCCTTGCGACGTTTGATCCGGGGTAAATGAATCCGCTCAACTGTCCGCCAAAGAGCAAGTGCCCAGTTCCACCATTTTCATGACGTCCTCAGTCAAGCGCTCGAAAACGGCGTTCTCCGCGGTTTCCTTTTCGGTTTTGATCACCGAGACCTGACTGAGATAGTCGGCAGTCTTCAGGCTCTCGGCCTTATCGAATACCGCTTGCAACTTTGGCGGATACGTCGCGCTGATGGAGGCGAATCGCCCAGGGTAATGGCGACTCAGGTAATCCGTCCAAAACGGTTGGCGAATCAGAAACCTCTTAAATTGCGGTGACAACTCGGCGCTTTTTATCTTGCCCTCCGCCTTGTCGAGATCCGCCTGTATCACACCGCTCAAAGAGGCATAGCGCATATGTGTGGGCTGCCCCGGCAAATCCAGTGTGGTGGCCAGCCCGGTTCGATAGGCGAGGCTGACTTCCAGCGGATCAGCCTTGGGGTCCCGCTTGATGTGGCTTTGAGCGATCATCTCCAGTTCCTCAAGCCGAAACAGACCGCGCCCCAGCGTCAACAAACCCGCCGCCGTAGAACGCACATTCCCGATCGGATTGATCACCTTGTCCACTTCCGTCGCCACTTCCAGATGGCTGAAATTCAGTGCCGCCGCATCCGTGCAATTGATCGGGTTGGCCGCCAGTTCGAACACCTGCTCGCGCAACGAGGTATTGCTCTGGGCTGCGTCCAGTACGCTCCAGACTCGTCGGGTCATGTCCTCGCGCACATATTCGGCATCGGCGGTGTCCCCCAGCTCGGCCAGTAATCGAAACAGACCATCAGATGCAGAGTCGTCCTTGAATGCCGTCCATGTTGCAGTCCGCGCAGTCGAGGCCCACTCATCCGGCAACCAGCGTTCCCGTGCCTGTTGCTCGTTCAAGCGGGCAATATCGTCTTCCAGGTATCCCATGCCAACACCGACCCGTTCGCGATATTGCTCGAGCAGGGTCTGACTGTTCTCCGAAAGAGGGTTATGCCGCAGGTTGAGCGTTTCGCTGAACCGGCGGGTGCTGCCAAACAGCCAGTCCGGTAACTCCTTGATCTCATTGTCGCGCAGATCAACCCGGTCCAGATTGGGTAGGCGTGCCAGATTTTTCGGCATTTCAGTCGCGCGAGTGTCCCGCAATGACAGATAACGCAAATCAAACAACCGGCCGACATCCAGCGTTGCACTGAGCCGACGGTTAGCGTTCAGTTTGAGGCTTTCAAGGGCTCGCATGCCGTTCAACTTCTTCAAGGTCTGCTCGGTCAATTGCAGATCGTTGTTCGCCAGGCTGAGGTGTTTGAGCCTGGGCATCAGCGAAAGTACTTCCGGCAGCAGGGTCAGCTTGTTGGTGTCCAGTTCCAGGGATTCCAGGTTTTTGAACGCCTTGAGGAAATACGCCACATCGTTATCCAGCTCCATGTTCTTGAGCGACAGGTACTTCACGTGATCGAACGTCAGCTCAGGGGGCAATATCGGGAGCTTGCCAACGCGCATCTCGTTCAGATTCAAACCCGGCACCGAAATACCCTTTTCATTGCGTACAAAAAACAGACGACGCCAACTTTTTTCGATCATGTCTGACACTTGGAGTCGGCTCTGGCGCCGCTCACTCAGACTCTCGGTCGGCGACCTTGGACCGCTCTCATCCGCGCGCCAGGTACTGAGCACGCTCCGTAGCTTTTTCAACGCCTGTTGTCGATTTCTGACCTCCCTCGCCCGCGTCAAGTGGTCACTGCCCAACCCATCAAGAAACGTCCGGGCCTGCGTTTCGGTAAACAGTGGGTAGAGTTTTCTGACCTTGCGAACCAGCGCTCGAGGGTGAAGCGAGCCGGGTGCAGGTTCATCGGCTTGCAGGCAGTCGCCGGACGGAGCCGCCTCTTCGATAGCCGCACCTGAAAACAGCCGCTCTGCGATAGCTCTATCCTCAACACCCTTGCCCAGCAAGTCATCACGCAAGCGCCACGCATCGCTATCCCCGATACCGGCGATGCCCATGGCGGTGCGTTTTTCCAGGGGGAGCGCGCGCAAGATCGCGCTGTAGAGGCTGTTGGCCCCCGAAGCGGCGCCCAGCGACTTACCGTCGCTGCCGAACGCTTCGTGTCCATTGGCAGTGCTGATGATGACTCGTTTGAGTGCCGCGTTTTCGTTACCCACACTGGCCGTCAATGTACCGGTGGGAGAACTTTCACGGAGCTCAATCCGCACATCGTTGCTCCAGCCGCGCAGACGGGAAAGCAATGGTATGGCCAGCTTCCGCGTGTCGGTATCGGCAATTTCGGGTAACGAAAACCCGGCCAGGGCCCGGTCCAGACGGATATCGGCCAACATTTGCCGGACGTTTTGCGCCAGCCCCATGGGAATCCGTCCTGTTGCTCGCAGGCGCAGGCGTTCGGTGCTGGTAGAGGCTTCGATCAACTCCTGCGCCAGACCGGCGGGAAGTTCGGAAAAGACGCTGCGTATTTTTTGCACATCGCTGACGACGCTCTGGTCATGCCGTTGATACAGGTGCTTGAAGACGGATCTGCGATCAGCCTTTACCACTGCTCCGATTTTCTTCGCAAGCAGTCCGCTCTCTGAACCTTTGGCGACGTTCTTGCCCAGCAATGCATCGATCTCACTCTGATAAAGCCCGGCCACCACCGTATCCAGCAACTCGCCCCTGGCTAACTGCGCCTCGGTCACTTCAACACTCAACTCTTCGTCCGGGACCAACGTCGTTGGCGGGTACATCGCGGTGATCTTGCCCTCGTTATCGAGCACTTCGATGTAACGGTCTGCGGGCCAACCCCGCAGAGACGGCAAGGTATGCAGCTGCTCCTGGGCATACTCGGAACGTCGTGTGTCGCCTTTCTCCATGTCCGCAATGAAATCAGTCAGCTTCTGCTCGATGCGAAAACGCTCCACGCTGTCCTTGAACCGGGCTGATAACCCCCTGTTCTCTTCGGCAAAATAATGTAACCGGCTGATTGAGGTATCGGTGATTTTCCGGAGAGCTTCAAGCCGGCCTTCATCAAACGCTGCCAGACCTGGATCAATGCGCTTCAATACATAGAGGCCGCTGGTCCACTCCTCAGGCTGTTCATGAGCAAAGCGCCAGCCTCCCTCGCCGTTGTGTTCGACAAAGGGTGAAAACGCAGCAAGACGGTAGGGATGCCTGACTCGCCATTTGGCCAGTGTCGTATCGAATTCAATTTCATAAAGGGCATCTTCGATTTTGATGAATCGCTGTTCATTCACTCGATAGATGCCCTCTCCATCGGCGATCACATCCGTCATCAATGGCTTTCGGTAAGGCGTCCCGTCCGACAACCAGAGCCTGGGTTTACCCGCCGCATTGTTGATGGTGGTGAACCGACCGAAAAAATCCGGATGCTGCTCGACAGTCCTCTTGACCAGTGAACCGATCACTTTGGAGCCGGCCGCAAACGCCGCCATCATGGCAATGTTTTCTGCAACGTTGAGCAGGTGGGCCATCGCGTCCGCCCTGTCATTGTGACGCCAGTCTTCAATGCCGTCGTAGACCTCGCCCAACAACTGTCCAACGGCAACCCCCATCATCAATTGCCCCAACACCGGAACAAAAAAACCAGCGATGTTGGCGATCAGCAACCCGGCTTCTTCATATTCCTCCAGGCGTTTGCGACGTGTTTCGGCGTCTACCTCCGCCGTAGGCACGGCCAGCACCAAAGCATCACTCTGCATCTTTGTGACGAGGCTCTGGTAAAGGAAACTGAACAGCATCGCCGGAATAGGAGGCGTCTGCAGGTTCGAGGCCTTCTGTTGGGTGACCGAGGTGTAAAAGTCGGCTTTTTTGCTCTCATCGATGTAACCGGAAAAAAAATCAGCGTAGGTGCGGACTTTCAGGTGTTGGGTCAAATAATGCTCGAACAGCACGAACGTGCTGTACTCGTATAACGGCCGGGTCGGCTCGTTCGGCATGTACACCACACACCCGCCAACCGGATGATCCTTTAGCGAGCGTTTTGAAAAGATAACTACGCCCCAGATACAGGTGCCGAACAACTCCAGTCCTTGCACATGAACCGGGGAGTTGTCGTAGAGGATGGACTTCATACCCGAAGCGTTGCCCGCGCCGCTGTTTGACTCCAGGCTTTGCAACATCTGAAAAGCCGAATCGCCAATGTGGCCTTTTAACAACGCTGCATGGGCATCAACCTTCAGGGCACTCATTTTGAGTTGGCGGATGTCCGCACTGACCGCAGCAGGCTTGAAGGTTGTTTCTAAATGCGTTTGATAACGCTTCCCCAAGTCGAGATCGCGGCACACTTTGGCAAATGCCGAGGGCGTCAACTTGGGTAAACCTTCCGGCGTTGAAACCACACGCACAATTGCGCCCGGAGGAAAGCCATCGTCAGCCGTTTCGTCCTCGGTAAAATTATGCATCGCAGCCAGTAACAGGCTGCGCTTGGCGATCACTTTCTGTTTGGCAACATCATCAGGCTCTGTTGATCCGGGGCAACCACAATCGAATCCCGGCAGTTCAATACCGTCCTTTTCAACATCGAATGCCACAGCAAACTGCTCCGTTAACGCCTGGGTCAGTTCAACGCGACAGAACTCATACAGCGGCTTGAGCGCATCAAGCGTTGGCTGAACTTTGAGCTGACTGGCGTGAAGTTCACGCATCGCACTGGCAAAAGCAGCAATCTGTTCCGGCGCAGCCTCGGTCAACTCCACTGACAAGGTTTTTTGAAGCGTTTCGGCACTTTCCAGATCGCCAGTCATGTCGATCAATGCCGATAACCGGTCTGTATCCGAAAATGGCCGGGGAGCGGGGGTAAGGGAGTCCTTGTCTGACATTCGCAATGTTCCTTATTGCAAGCAGAAGAAGCCCATAAAGTAGCTTGTTCAACGAAGCTTGAATAACTCGAAAACCAAGGGTATCCAGGCGTTTTTGCAGCAGCATTTTCAATGTATGGCAGCAATATATACCGCAACCGCTCCCGCTATTCCGGGTATGCGGGCCTTGCCCACCGTGCGGCCTTATTACTTATCGATCTAAAACTCCCACAGCCCCACTGGGTCAGTTTCTGAGTACCCGTCGTTTTGACCGGGTATCGATTGACCCTCCCCAACGGAAAAACCGGTAAGGACTTTATGTGCGGATTAGCTGGCGAGTTACGCTTTGATCATCAACCGGCGGACCTCGCGGCCGTTGAACGAATCACCCATCACCTGGCCCCTCGCGGTCCGGATGCCTGGGGTTTTCATGCTCAAGGACCGATTGCCCTTGGCCATCGGCGCCTGAAAATCATGGACCTGTCGGACGGCTCGGCGCAGCCGATGATCGACAATCAATTGGGCTTGTCCCTGGCCTTCAACGGCGCGATCTATAACTTCCCGGAACTGCGCGACGAGCTCGAAAGCCTCGGTTATGCCTTCTATTCCGGCGGTGACACCGAAGTGCTGCTCAAGGGTTATCACGCGTGGGGCGAAGCGTTGCTGCCCAAGCTCAACGGCATGTTCGCGTTCGCCATTTGGGAACGTGACGCCAAGTGCTTGTTCATCGCCCGCGACCGACTCGGCGTGAAGCCACTGTATCTGTCGCGCACCGGCCAACGACTGCGTTTTGCCTCGGCGTTGCCGGCGCTGCTCAAGGGTGGCGACATCAACCCGATGCTCGACCCGGTGGCACTCAATCATTACCTGAACTTCCACGCCGTGGTCCCGGCGCCTCGCACTTTGCTGGCCGGCATTGAAAAGTTGCCGCCAGCCACCTGGATGCGCATCGAAGCCGATGGCAGCACCACGCAGAAAACCTGGTGGACCCTGCCCTACGGCCCCCACGCCGACGAAATGAACCTGACCCTCGAAGACTGGCGTGACCGCGTGCTCGACAGCACTCGCGAAGCGGTAGCGATCCGTCAACGTGCGGCGGTCGACGTCGGTGTATTGCTCTCGGGCGGTGTCGATTCGAGCCTGCTGGTCGGGCTGTTGCGGGAAGTTGGCGTGGAAAACCTGTCGACCTTCTCCATCGGTTTTCAGGATGCCGGCGGCGAGCGTGGAGATGAATTTCAGTATTCGGATTTGATCGCTAAACACTACGGCACCCAACACCATCAATTGCGCATCGACGAAAAAGAGATCATCGAGCAACTGCCCGCAGCATTCCGCGCCATGAGCGAGCCGATGGTCAGCCATGACTGCATCGCCTTCTATCTGCTGTCCCGCGAAGTGGCCAAACATTGCAAAGTGGTACAGAGCGGCCAAGGCGCGGATGAGTTATTTGCCGGTTATCACTGGTATCCCCAGGTCGAGGGCGCAAGCAATCCCTACACGGCTTACCGTGATGCATTTTTTGATCGCAGCTACGACGATTACGCCGCCACCGTGCAGCCGAAATGGCTGACAGCCAATGACGCAGCCGGTGACTTTGTAAAAGAGCATTTCGCACAGCCCGGCGCCGACGCGGCGGTGGACAAGGCCCTGCGTCTGGACAGTACGGTGATGCTGGTGGATGACCCGGTCAAACGCGTCGACAACATGACCATGGCCTGGGGCCTGGAAGCACGCACGCCGTTTCTCGACTATCGGCTGGTGGAATTGTCGGCTCGCGTGCCGGGCAAATTCAAACTGCCCGACGGCGGCAAACAGGTCTTGAAAGAGGCGGCGCGCCTGGTGATTCCGAGTGAAGTCATCGACCGTAAGAAAGGTTACTTCCCGGTACCCGGTCTCAAGCATTTACAAGGCGATACGTTGAACTGGGTGCGCGACTTGCTGCTCGATCCCGCTCAGGATCGCGGCCTGTTCAACCCGGCCATGCTCGACCGTCTCCTGACTGACCCGCAAGGTCAATTGACTCCGCTGCGCGGCTCCAAATTGTGGCAATTGGCGGCCCTGAACCTGTGGCTCAGTGAACAAGGAATCTGACCGATGAAACCTCATGCCACGGCTTACAGCCAACGCTTGCTGCGCGGCCAGACGCCTTCTTATGAGCGTTTGCAGGCGCGCCTGGCCGAGGATGGCAGCGAACTGAGTGCCGCGCCGATCGCTGTGCACTGCGGCTGGGGCCGGTTACTGATCGGGCACACCTTTCCCGATCCGGCCAGCCTCGCCCAGGAGCTGCTCAATGAGCAGCCGGGTGAGCGCGACATTGCGTTGTACGTTGCCGCGCCTCAGCAAATCCTGGGGCTGGAACCGGCGCAACTGTTTCTGGATCCGTCCGACACCTTGCGGTTGTGGTTCAGTGATTACCGTCAGGCCACCCGTGTGTTTCGCGGCTTTCGCATTCGTCGGACACAGAGCGATGCGGACTGGCACGCAATCAATCAGCTGTATCAGACGCGCGGGATGTTGCCAATCGATGCAAGTCTGCTGACCCCGCGTCACCTGGGCGGCCCGGTGTACTGGCTGGCGGAGGACGAAGACAGCGATGCGATCATCGGCAGTGTCATGGGCCTCAATCACCATAAGGCGTTCAACGACCCGGAAAACGGCAGCAGCCTGTGGTGCCTGGCGGTCGATCCGCACTGTTCGCGACCAGGCGTGGGCGAAGTGTTGGTGCGCCACTTGATCGAGCACTTCATGAGCCGTGGGCTGAGTTACCTCGACTTGTCGGTTCTACACGACAACCGGCAGGCGAAAAACCTTTACGCCAAACTCGGTTTTCGCAACCTCTCGACCTTTGCCATCAAGCGCAAGAACGGCATCAATCAGCCGCTGTTTCTCGGGCCGGGGCCGGAAGCCGAATTTAATCCATATGCACGGATTATCGTCGAGGAAGCCCATCGACGCGGCATAGATGTGCATGTGGATGATGCCGACGCCGGCCTGTTCACGCTCAGCCATGGCGGGCGCCGGGTGCGCTGCCGCGAATCGTTGAGCGACCTGACCAGCGCTATCAGTATGACTTTGTGTCAGGACAAAAGTCTGACGCACAAAGTACTCAAAGCCGCCGGGTTGAACCTGCCTTCGCAACAATTGGCGGGCAACGCTGATGACAACCTGGCGTTTCTCGATGAGCACGAACGGGTGGTGGTCAAGCCGCTGGATGGCGAACAAGGCCATGGCGTTGCCGTGGATTTGCGGACGATTGAAGAAGTGCAGCAAGCCATCGAAGTCGCCCGCCAGTTCGACAGTCGAGTGCTGCTGGAAAGTTTTCACGAAGGCCTTGACCTGCGGATTGTGGTGATCGGGTTTGAGGTGGTGGCGGCGGCGATTCGACGGCCCGCAGAGGTGGTCGGTGACGGCCAGCACTCCATCGGCGCGCTGATCGAAGCCCAGAGCCGGCGACGGCAAGCGGCGACCAGTGGCGAGAGCAAAATCCCCCTGGATCATGAGACCCAGCGCACGTTGCATGCGGCGGGTTACGACTACAGCAGTATTCTGCCGGCGGGCGAGCATTTGTTCGTACGACGTACGGCGAATCTTCATACGGGCGGGATTTTGGAGGACGTCACGGCAATTCTGCATCCGACGTTGGTGGATGCGGCCGTTCGTGCAGCGCGGGCGCTGGATATCCCGATGGTCGGGCTCGACTTGATGGTGCTCGCTGCCGATCAGCCGGAGTATGTGTTTATCGAGGCCAATGAGCGCGCCGGCCTGGCCAACCATGAACCGCAGCCGACGGCTGAGCGATTTGTGGATTTGTTGTTTCCGCATAGTCAGCCGGCTGCCTAGTTCCCTTCTTGATCGTTCCCACGCTCTGCGTGGGAATGCCTCACCGGACGCTCCGCGTCCGCCCTTGGGACGCAGAGCGTCCCCGGCTGCATTCCCACGCAGAGCATGGGAACGATCAGCTCTTCATTCATCAGGAGTTTCCATGACCAGCAAAATTCCCGAACCGGATCTCAACTACCTGCAAAAAGTCCTGCTGGAAATGCTCGCCATTCCCAGCCCGACCGGGTTCACCGACACCATCGTGCGGTATGTCGCCGAACGCCTTGAAGAGCTGGGCATCCCGTTCGAAATGACCCGTCGCGGAACCATCCGTGCAACCCTCAAAGGCAAGAAAAACAGCCCCGACCGCGCGGTTTCCGCGCACCTGGACACTATCGGTGCGGCGGTTCGCGCCATAAAAGATAACGGTCGATTGACGCTGGCGCCGGTCGGTTGCTGGTCCAGTCGTTTTGCCGAGGGCAGTCGGGTCAGCCTGTTTACCGACAACGGCGTCATTCGCGGCAGCGTGTTGCCGCTGATGGCTTCCGGGCACGCCTTCAACACTGCTGTGGACGAGATGCCGATCAGCTGGGATCACATCGAGTTGCGCCTGGATGCCTATTGCGCCACCCGTGCCGACTGCGACTCGCTGGGGATCAGCGTTGGCGATTTCGTGGCCTTCGATCCCTTGCCGGAATTCACCGAAAGCGGACACATCAGCGCCCGTCATCTGGACGACAAGGCCGGCGTTGCTGCATTGCTCGCGGCGATGAAAGCCATCGTCGACAGTGGCGAAGAGTTGATGATCGACTGCCATCCGCTGTTTACCATTACCGAGGAAACGGGCAGCGGCGCGGCTGCGGCGTTACCGTGGGACGTCAGCGAATTCGTCGGCATCGACATTGCGCCCGTCGCGCCCGGCCAGCATTCCAGCGAACACGCAGTCAGTGTGGCGATGCAGGATTCCGGCGGGCCTTATGACTATCACTTGTCGCGACATTTGCTGCGCCTGGCCAGCGACAACGAATTGCCGGTACGCCGCGACCTCTTCCGTTATTACTTCAGCGATGCGCACTCGGCGGTCACTGCCGGCCATGACATTCGTACCGCCCTGCTCGCCTTTGGTTGCGATGCGACGCACGGGTATGAGCGTACGCATATCGACAGCCTTGCGGCATTGAGCCGTTTGCTGGGTGCCTACATTCTGAGCCCGCCGGTGTTTGCCAGCGATGCGCAACCGGCGAAGGGGTCTCTGGACCGGTTCAGTCATCAGATTGAACACGACACGCAGATGGAAAGTGATACGCGGGTGCCGTCGGTGGATAGTCTGGTGGGGCAGCGGTCCGATAGCTGATCAAGGTATCCTCGTCGCCTGAAAAACTGCCATCGCGGGCAAGCCCTAATGCCGATCAGTTAAGCCTTAACGCGAACCGTAGCAGCTGGCGAAGCCTGCGTTCGGCTGCGTAGCAGTCGTGAAATCAGCCGATGCGGTGTTTCAGGCGGACCCCAAACTCATGTTTTACGACTGCTACGCAGCCGAACGCAGGCTGCGCCAGCTGCTACAAAGTGCGGTTCGGCTTAACTGATCGGCATTAGGGCAAGCCCGCTCCCACAGGTTGATCGCATTACCCTGTGCGAGCGAGCCTGCTCGTGATAGCGGCCGCACAGGCCGAGGCTAGCCGCCACCCATCATTCGCCGTAGCATCGCGCCATTGTTTAGCCGAGGTGCCTATGCTGATTCCCTACGACCAACTTGAAGTCGACACCCTGACCCGCCTGATCGAGGATTTCGTGACCCGTGACGGTACGGACAATGGCGATGACACGCCACTGGAAACCCGTGTGTTACGGGTCCGCCAGGCATTGACCAAAGGTCAGGCGCTGATCGTTTTCGACCCGGAAAGCGAGCAATGCCAATTGATGCTCAAGCACGATGTGCCCAAGCATCTGTTTGACTGAACGGTTCAGCGACCCTTGGTCTTGGCCAGTTTGGCCTGGATGCGCTCATAAACCTCAGCCCGATGCACATTCACGCTCAGCGGCGCTTCAACGCCAAAGCGCACACTGTTGCCGCTGACGTCGAGGATACGCACTGAAATGTTGTCACCGATGGAAATCACCTCGCCCACAACGCGACTGAGTACAAGCATGGTATTGGTCCTTGAGGATTGCCGGCCCTTGAAGATGCCCGGCGTTTAACGGGCCTTCAATGCGATGGCGGCAAATCAGTCCTGCCCTACAAGGCTAGATGATCACCCCTGACGGAAGTGTCCGACAAATCGATTGAATGCAGGACCGATCCTTCAGGACGCGGAGAAGCGCGGGCCAAACAGAATGACGCTGGCCCCGATCACACACAGCGACACGCCGATCCAGTCCGAGCTCAAGGGACGGATTCGCTCGACCACCGCCAGCCAACCGATCGAGGCGATGATGTAGATCCCACCGTAGGCGGCATAGGCGCGCCCGGCGTAGGTGGCTTCGACTCGGGTCAGCAGTAATGCGAACAAGGTCAGGCTGAGCAGCGCCGGCACAACCCACAAAACACTTTTGCCTTGGCGTAACCACATCCAGAACGCGAAACAACCGGCGATTTCAAACAGCGCCGCGAGGAAAAACCACAGGTAATTGAGCATGCAGATGCCTCGTGAGGATGGCCGTGGCGGCCACCCTATCGACGCTGATGCCTACGGGCAAGTTCAGCCAGCGTTTTGTTTGGCCTTGGCGCGCATTTTGTCAGCCATGACGGTCATTTCGTTATAGAGCAGTTGTGGGTTCTTCTGTTTGATCGCCCAAGCCATGCGGCCTTGTTCGTGAGGCAGGATCATGAACTCGCCGGCGGCCACCTGTTGGTAGATGTAGTCGGCAATGTCAGTGGCGGTGATCGGCGAACTTTCCAGCAATTTACCGACCTGCGCCTTCATCGCCGGGGTCGGACCACGGAAAGAGTCGAGCAAGTTGGTCTGGAAGAACGACGGGCACACCACATGCACGCTCACTTCCTGCTGTGCCAGTTCGATCAACAGGCTTTCCGACAACGCCACCACTCCGGCCTTGGCCACGTTGTAGTTGCTCATGGCCGGGCCTTGCATCAGGGCGGCCATCGACGCGATGTTGATGATCTTGCCTTTGCTTTCTTCCAATAGCGGCAGGAATGCCTTGCAGCCTTTGACCACCCCCATCAGGTTGATCGCGATCTGCCAGTCCCAGTCTTCCAGCGACAGTTCACTGAAGAAGCCACCGGAAGCAACACCGGCGTTATTGACGATAATATCGATGCCGCCCAGCTTTTCTTCGCAGGCCTGGGCGAATGCGGTCAGCTGGCTGTAATCGCGTACATCGCACCGCTGAACAAAACCATCGCCACCGGCTTCACGAACCAGTTTCAGGGTTTCCTGCAGGCCGGGTTCACTGACATCCGACAATGCCAGTTGCCAGCCTTCGCGCGCCCAGCGCAGCGCGATTTCGCGACCCAGGCCCGAGCCCGCGCCAGTGATCATCATGCGATTTTGCATAGCAAACAGCCTTGTGGTTCCGGGGAAGATGCGCTGAGTGTAGCGAAGGACATTGCCCGACCCACGCTCCATCAGATTGCTGAATGGCCCGAGCAAACCGTGGGCGCGTGTCACTCAACTAACGCTGTATTAAATGAAATAAGCATGCCTTCGAAAAACATTAAAAAAACATGGAATTTTCCGACTCGCGCACCGGTCGGACTTTGTAAGCAGCTAGAAAATTTTGCCTTCCAGCTGACAGTTAAATGACAGGTCATTCCAGAACACTTTCAACAAGGAAATAGACATGGGCACAATTCTGATCGTTATTCTGATCCTCTTGCTGATCGGTGGTCTGCCGGTTTTCCCCCACTCCAGAAGTTGGGGTTATGGCCCGTCGGGTATCATCGGTGTGGTGCTGGTGGTGCTGTTGGTCCTGCTGTTGCTTGGCCGGATATAACGGACATATCGAGTTAACAGACAAAAAAAGAGGCCCTTGAAAAAGGGCCTCTTTTTTATTGTGCCGAAAACTTAGTCCGGCTTGCCATCAACTACACCGGCGGTGTTGTCGATCAGGCTTTTGGTCGCTGTTTGCAGGAACGATTCGAGCTTGAGCTTCAACTCGGCTGTGCGTGGATCATTAGGAACGATCTCGGCACGCGGATTGGCGCCCAGTTCGTAGCGGTACACCTTAGGCTCCATTTCCTTTTCTTTCGGCAGCACCAGAATCTGGTCAGCCGTGATAATGGCCGTAGTCTGTTCGCTGCCCGACGGCTTGATCACGCCAAAACCAGTGTCACCTTCCGGCAGGTTGAGCAGGTCACGACCCCAGCACTGATGGCGCACTTCGCCACCGATACGGCCCATGATGGTCGGCACGATGTCGATCTGAGTGCCCACGGTGTGGTCACGCTGGCCGAACTTTTCCTGGATACCGGGCGCGATCATCAGCATCGGAACGTTGAAACGTCCCAGGTCCATTTCGGTGATTTGTTGCTCGTTACCGAAACCATGGTCACCCACGATGACAAACAGGGTTTCCTTGAAGTACGGCTCTTTACGCGCCTTCTCGAAGAACTGACCCAGCGCCCAGTCGGAGTAGCGCATGGCGGTCAGGTGTTCATTGAGGTTGCCGCGATCAGTCACGCGCTCGACCGGCAAAGGGGTCGGCAAAGCATATGGCGTATGGTTGGACAGCGTTTGCAGCAAGGCATAGAACGGCTTGCCGTTTTCCCGAGCCTTGAGCTCTACCAGGCCACGGTCGAACATGTCCTGGTCGGATACGCCCCAGGTCGGATCAGAAAACACCGGATTCACGTAGTCGTTACGACCGATGAAGTTGGTCATGCCCTGGTTGCTGAAAAAGCCCGACTGGTTATCCCAGGCGAAGTCGCCGTTGTAGACGTACACGTCATCGAAGTCACGGGCACTGAGCAACTGCGGCAGGCCGGACAGTTTGTGGCTGCCTTCCGGGGTCTGCATCAGGTATTCGAAACCCGGCAGGTTCGGGAAGCAGGCCATGGTGGCGAACATGCCCTGGTGGGTATGGGTACCGTTGGAAAAGAAGCGGTCGAACATCAGGCCTTCCTTCGACAGTTTGTCGAGGTACGGCGTGATGTTACCCGGCCCGCCCAGCGCGCCAACCGAGTGACCGGCCATGCTTTCCATCAGGATCACGACCACATTCTTGATCGGTAGGGTCTTGTCGGCCGATGGCGTGTAGTCGCGACGCACGGCGGCTGTTTCGGCATCCACCAGTTTGTCGTCTTTCATCACCAACAGGTCACGCACGGTCTGCTGAGCCAACGGCTGCGGCAGTCTGGCTTTCCAGATGTTGTCGCGATCCTCGGACATCCGGCTCTTGGCCGCCTCGACCAGCGACAGTGTGCCGTTGAGGCCCAACTGGTTGGCGAAGATCGAGTCGGTGGTGTAGACATCACCCCAACGCAACGGTGGGCCTTGACGCAGGGTGCCACGAGCCGCGACCACGCAGATCAGCAGACAGACGACGAACACGCCGATGCGGGCATACCACGGGGCGATCTGGCGCGTGCCGATACTGCCACCGCTGAACGGGCCGCGAGGCCGGGTCGCACGATCCGCGCCCTTGAACGCAAGGGTCAGGATCAATGTGCCAAAGGCCCATGCCAGCAGATAGCGAACCACCGGGAAACCGTACCAGAGCATGCTCATCACGGTTTTCGGGTCTTCTTTCACGTACTGAAAGACCAGGCCGTTGAGGCGCTGGTGAAACTCACGGTAGAAGTCCATCTCCATCAGACCAAGGAACAGCGCGATGCTCGACGTGAGGGTCAGCCAGAAGCGGAAGAACCCACGAGCCGCCATGGCCCGGGCGCTGAACAGTGCCAGCACCAGCGGAACGCAGAGGTAGACCACCAGACGCAGGTCGAAACGCAGGCCGTTGGCGAACGCTTCAAGGAAGGTCGCAGCCGGTGTGTCGAGGATCATCGAGCGGTTGTAGACCAGCAGCGCAACACGCAGCAGGCTGAACATGACCATCATGATCAAGGCGCATAACAGCGTGTAGGCCAGATGCGATTTGACGGTCGGTTGCAGCAGGCGACTAGAAGCTCGCTGCTGATTCAGGGCGTCCGGGATTGCCATGTCGTTTTAGGACCCATTGGAAGTTAAAGTTTCAAAAATACAGCGGCGCCCTGCCCTCTATTGGTCAATACCTGACCCCGGGGCTTGCGCGGTGCGCAAATGTTGCACGATCACCCGCCTCATTGCCATTGATTACTGTTTGGCAGGCAGATGCGGGCGGATTGTCTTGGAGGCATTGTGAAAATTTTGTGCAACGCATATCCGGAAACACAATAAAGCCGCGCCCTGGTGAAAACGCAAACGCCCCGAATCATCCGGGGCGCTTTGCAGAACAACGGGGCGATTACTTCTCGGCACGCTCTTTCAGGGTTTTCAACGTATTGAACGGCGCGTCGACCACAAACTTGTTGGCGACCATCGAAGGCACGCTGCCGCCTGGCTCGGTGTGCACCTGATAGGTCACTTCGACCTGGTCACCCTTGGGTACGAACTTCCAGAACCCGTCGACTTTGGAGACCCGCACAAAACCTTTTTCTTCCGGAATGTACTTCGGTACGCCTTCGAGCTTGCGGGTCAGGCTGCCATCGGCGCCTTCGATGGTGGTGATGTGCAACACCGAATCACGCGGGGTGACAGGCCACGGGGTATTGAACTGGGTGTAGGTCCAGCTTTGATCGCCCTCGTGCTTGAGCAGTTTCTGCATTTTGCACTCGTGAATCCAGGCACAGGCACCGGACACGTCTTCCTGCAAAGCACGCAGTTTGGCAACAGTGGTCTTTATCAGCGTGACGCCCTGATAGGACTTGTAGTCCGAGCCAGGCACTTCGCTCAGGGAGATCTTGATGCCGTCTTCGTTCTTGGCGACCTTCCAGTCTTCAGCCTGGGCGGCCGTCGCGGCGAGCACAGCGGTCAATCCACACAACACAGCGATACGATGCAGCGAACCCATGGTTTTATTCCTTATTGTTGAAGTTCCGTTGTTGAACACATCACGCCGCCGTCATTTGCTCCCACCATCCCAGCAATTTGATCGCTTCGTCACTGCTGCTTCCGCACACTTCAATATCAGCTTCAAAGGCCGAGCACACTGCCGGGCGTTGCGGACTGCCAAAAATGAGGCACAGGTTATCGACCGAAAGTTGGACGCAACGTTCGCCAGCGGCTTTGCCATTGGGCATACCGGGAATCGGTGAGCTGATGGAAGGGGCTATGCAACAGGCGCCACAGCCTTCACGGCATTTCATGATGACGGGCTCCTCATGAGGTGTGATGTGTAAAAGGACGGAGCACAGAGTAACCGCTAAAACAGTCGTTTTAAATTACCTGAAGCGGGGTTTTTCCGTTCAAATCAACGTGACTGAGCAGTCTCCGACAAAGCGTCTGGCCAGCGGGTCACGGACAGTGATGAATTTACCGCTTGAACTCGAAATCCAGCGCCGCGCCTTCGACTTCGCGGCGCTCTTCATTGCGCAGCTGCAGCTGCATTTCATTATTGAGCAACCGACCGTTGAGCTGAAATGGGCTGCTGCCAGTCTTGTCGCCAAACATGGGTGGCAGCAGTGCATCATTGCTGGGCATCGGCACCGTGCCGACCGGTTTCAGTTCCTGTGCCATTTGCGGGGGCAGTCTCAAGTCAAGATGGGCGGGCGGGAGTTCGGTTTTCGCCACTTCGCTGGCCGCTTTTGACTTGGAGGCAATGGGTGGACGCTTTTTCACCATCTTGACGGGCTCGGCTTTTTTGGCCGGCGCCGGTTTGTCCGCGGTTTCGCTGGTCGCCGGTTTTTCCTGACCAGTCTGCGCCATCACACCTTCAGCGTGAACGGTCATCAACAGGCAAAAAAACAGGCAGATGGCAGGGAAAATTGGTTTCATGAACCCGACAGCAAAAAACGGCAGAGGGTCATATGCTCCCCTGTTGCACGCCACATGACAAGCACCGCCGTGAACGACCGGCTCAGAAGCCGCCAGCCGTCTCCTGGCAAAGTTGCGTGGCCAACATCCCCAAGGTCATCAATGCACGCTCGGCTTCACGGTTCCAGGGTGTACCGCAATTCAACCGAATGCAGTGATTGAACTGCTCGGTGTTACTGAAGATAAGCCCCGGCGCAATACTGATGCCCTGCTGCAACGCCCGCACGTGCAATTCCTGTGTGTTGACCCGCCCCGGCAAACTGACCCACAAAATGAAGCCACCGGTGGGTCGGGTCATTTGTGTGCCTTCAGGGAAATATTGCTGAACGGCCAGCTGGAAGGCGCTGAGGTTCTTGCGGTATTCCTGACGGATGTAGCGTAAGTGGCGGTCGTAACCGCCGTTTTCCAGATAAGCCGCAATGCCCATTTGCGTGACGCTGCAGGCCGAATGGGTACTGAATGTCTGCAAGCGCTGAATTTCCTGCTGATACTTGCCGGCAATCATCCAGCCGATCCGCACGCCCGGCGACAGGGTTTTGGAGAAACTTGAACAATAGATGACCCGATCCAGCCGGTCATAGGCCTTGAGCGATTTGGTACGCCCCTGCTCGAACATCAGTTCGCCGTAAATATCGTCTTCGACAATCTGGATATCGAAATCCGACGCCAGGCGCAGCAATTGTTTCTGCCGCTCCTCGGGCATGGTCCCACCCAACGGATTGCTCAGACGCGTGGTCAGCACCAGCGCCTTGATCGACCACTGGTTGGCCGCCAGTTGCAAGGCTTCGAGGCTCATGCCGGTGGCGGGGTCGCTCGGAATTTCGATCACTTTGAGGCCGAGCAAGTCTGCCAGTTGCAGCAGGCCATAATACGTCGGCGATTCGGCGGCAATCAGGTCGCCCGGCCGGGTCAATACACGCAGGGACATCTGCAACGCATCAACACAGCCGTGGGTGATGACCACTTCGGTCGGATCAACCACCACACCGGCATCGCGCATGCGGATCGCCACTTGCCGGCGCAACGGCTCAAAACCGGGGCTGAACATGTAGCTGAACGCCCGCGGGCTATGGAAACGGGTAACTTTGGCCAATTGCTGATGCAGCGCCCGCACCGGCAGGTAATCGACGCTGGGCACTGCGGCGCCCAACGGAAAAACACCTTCGCGGCGGGATTCGACCAACACTTGTTGAATGATACTGCTACGAGTGACCAGACCCGGACGCTCGACCCGGGCGATGTCCGGTGTCGGCGCGGTCAGGGCTGGCGTCTGGTGAACGTAATAGCCAGATTGCGGCCGCGCCCGGATCAACCCCTGGTCTTCAAGATTCGCATACGCCTGCAACACCGTCGCATGGCTGACGTTGAGCTGAGAGCTCATCTTGCGCACCGAAGGTACGCGCTCCCCCGGTTGATAGACACCACGGCGGATGTCTTCGGCCAGTTGTTGAGCAATACGTTGGTAGAGCAAGAGATTGGTCATGACGCAGCACTCGATTTCACGGGCATTTTATTCTTGTGCGAAACAATACCGGAACAGTTTAGAAGTGTACGGGGACAGTTGCCACAATAGTCGACCGTACAGTGCAGTGTCAGCAAAATCTGTACTGCTTTTGCCCTGAGTCAGGCAATTGGCAGGCGTAAAAAAACCCGGCGCTGTCTGGCAGGCCGGGTTTTCCAGAGACGCAGCCCTTAGCGGGCAGCGCCAAGCTGGCCTTTTTCGTCGGAGAACACAATTTCCACCCGACGGTTCTGCGCACGGCCACGCTCGGAGGCGTTCACGTCCACCGGGTATTCATCGCCGTAACCTTCGACCTTTATGCGTTTGTCGTCGATCCCCAGATCCATCAGCACATCCGCCACTGATTGCGCACGGTCACGGGACAGTTTGAGGTTGTCGTGCTTGCCGCCGGTGCTGTCGGTGTAGCCTTCGATCCGTACCACGCGTTTCGGATTGAGCTGCAGGAACTGAACAATTTTCAGCACTACACGGTTCGCCGAGTTTTTCAGCTCGGCTTCACCCGTATCGAACAGCACATCGCCCAATGTCATCACCAGCCCCCGGTCAGTCTGGGTGGTTGCCAACGCGACAATCTGTTCTTCAAGCCACTTGCCCTGCTGCTGAACGCTGAGCAATTTGGATTCACGCAGTGCCAATTGCAGACGCTGGCGCTCCAGTTCGAGCTTTGCAGCACGTTCTTCGTTGAGCACCTGATTGGTGTGTTCACGGGCGATTTCGCTGTAGCGCTGGCTCAGGTAGGCGTAATGCACCACGTCCGAACCGCTGCCCCAATAGCTGGACAGGCGATCAGCGCGAGCCAGGGACTCACCGGCGCGGATGACGTCTTTGGGCGCGATACGCAGCACATTGGAATCTTCCTTGACCTTCTGGAAGTCAGCACCCGCTTCTTGCAATGCGGCTTCACTGTGTTGGCCGGCGCAGCCATACAAGCTGGCGCACCCGGCAAGGATCAAGCTGCCGAGGACTTTGGACTTGAGGCTCATTGGGCATCTCCCAGTTGCTTGCGCAGACGGGTGATGCGGGTATTGAGCACGTTCAGTTGCTCCTCGCTTTTGAGGGTCAGCACCTTGGCCTCGGCCAGGCGCGCATCCAGTTCGGCCTGTTCGGCCCGCATGCGCGCACGCTTGTAGGACTGATCGGCCATGTTGCCTTGGACACGAGCAAATTTTTCTTCAGCCAGTTTCATTTCCGGCATGTCATCGGCGGTGGCGCCCACGGCTTTGGCTTGTACGAGTGCCTGTTCGGTCAGGCGAATCTGTTCATTTGGCGCCGGATCGGCTGCACAACCCGCCAGAGCCAGAACGGCCAGGGCAGCGAAAAGAGGTCGGATACTCACTAAAAATCCCTACTGTTTTGGGGTACTGACTGGTTGTTGCTGTTGCGCTTTCCAACGCTCGATATTGCGTTGCAACGCGGCGTCCGTCAGTCCTGAGGCGGGCAATTCTGTCATCTTTTTGGCCAGCTGTCCGCGCAACCACGGATCGTTGCAGGCGGAGTTATGGGAAACAGCGAGGTACAGACCGGGCTTGTCGATCGGTTGCGGGTGGGCGACCAGGTCGTTGGCCATGTTAAGCGTCTGCGCGATCGCCGTGCCTGAATAGCGTCCGGCGAGGACAAATTCCACCTCACCCAGGAGCAATTTCTGAAAAGCCTGGGTCAGGTTGGGCGTCCGGTTGAGGGTCAATTGCTGATCGGCAAAAGTGCCGAATGCCGGAGTCATTCGAGACTTTTCCGACACCGCGCCGGGATGACCGTGAAGGTCCTGGACATCGCTGTAGATCAATGGGGAATTCTTGCGGGTCCAGACCAGGTAGTCGTTTTCCAACAGGGGCGGATGAATGTAATCCAGGGTTTCCAGCTCACTGACGGTCAACGGCGCATCGGCCAGCATATCCATGCGCCCGCTGCGCACTTCGTCCAGCGCCTGGGATCGTTTGCCGGCAAAAAGCAGTTCGACCTTGATGCCCAACTCCCCCGCCACGTGCTGCAACAGATCAGCACTGGCACCGATCAGTTTTCCAGGATTTTTCGGGTCTTGCCACAGGTACGGAGGTGCGTCCGGGCTGCCGGTCACGATCAGTCGCTCGCACTTGCCCGCTGCATTGCCCAGCGCCGGCAACATCGTCAAACCCAGCAGCAATGGCCAGCCGCACACGCGACGCAGATCCATGGCAACACTCTCCACTCAAATCCGGAACAAAAAAAAGCCCGACCAAAAGGTCGGGCTCTTTATAAGTCAGGCCGCTGGATTAAACCAGCTTCTCGAACTCGGGAATGGCTTCGAACAGGTCTGCCACCAGGCCGTAATCGGCAACCTGGAAGATCGGCGCTTCTTCGTCCTTGTTGATCGCAACGATCACTTTGGAGTCTTTCATGCCGGCCAGGTGCTGGATCGCGCCGGAGATACCGACCGCGATGTACAGCTGTGGTGCAACGATCTTGCCGGTCTGACCGACCTGCATGTCGTTGGGTACAAAACCTGCGTCGACCGCGGCGCGGGAAGCACCGACGGCAGCGCCCAGCTTGTCGGCCAGGGCGTACAGGTGTTTGAAGTTATCGCCGTTCTGCATGCCACGACCGCCGGAAACGACGATCTTGGCAGCGGTCAGTTCCGGACGATCGGACTTGGCCAGTTCTTCGCCAACGAAGCTCGAAGTGCCCGCGTCGTGAGCAGCGGCAACGGCTTCAACAGCGGCCGAACCACCTTCAGCCGCCACCGGGTCGAAACCGGTAGCACGCACGGTGATCACTTTCACGGCAGCGTTCGATTGCACGGTAGCGATGGCGTTACCGGCGTAGATCGGACGCTTGAAGGTGTCAGCGCTTTCGACCGAGATGATCTCGGAGATCTGGTCAACGTCCAGCTGCGCGGCAACGCGTGGCAGGATGTTTTTGCCGTTGGAAGTGGCGGCAGCCAAGATGTGGCTGAAGCCCTTGCCCAACTCTGCAACCAGAGGAGCGACGTTTTCCGGCAGTTGGTGAGCGTAGGCGGCGTTGTCGGCCACCAGCACTTTCGTCACGCCAGCGATTTTCGCAGCGGCTTCAGCCACGGCGCCAACGCCCTGACCGGCGACCAGAACGTGGATGTCACCACCAATTTTGGCGGCAGCAGCAACGGTGTTCAGGGTGGCAGGAGCCACAACCTTGTTGTCGTGCTCAGCGATTACCAAGATAGTCATGATTAGATTACCTTCGCTTCGTTTTTCAGTTTCTCGACCAGTTCAGCCACCGACTTGACCTTGATACCCGCGCTGCGTGCAGCAGGCGCTTCGACTTTCACGGTCTTGTTGGTGGAGGCGGTGGAAACGCCCAAAGCATCCGGAGTCAGCACTTCGAGAGGCTTCTTCTTGGCTTTCATGATGTTTGGCAGGGACGCGTAGCGCGGCTCGTTCAAACGCAGGTCGGTGGTGACGATGGCCGGCAGTTTCAGGGAAACTGTCTGCGCGCCGCCGTCGACTTCGCGAGTCACGGCAACGCTGTCGCCGCTGATTTCAACTTTGGACGCGAACGTGCCCTGACCATAGCCGCTCAATGCAGCGAGCATCTGGCCAGTCTGGTTGTTGTCGCTGTCGATCGCTTGTTTGCCAAGGATCACCAGCTGAGGCTGTTCCTTGTCGACAACAGCTTTCAACAGTTTGGCAACGGCCAGGGAAGTCAGGTCTTCGGCGGATTCGACGAGGATGGCGCGGTCGGCACCCAGAGCCAGCGCGGTGCGCAGTTGCTCTTGAGCGGTGGACGGACCAACGGAGACGACGACGATTTCAGTCGCAACACCTTTCTCTTTCAGGCGTACGGCTTCTTCCACTGCGATTTCGCAGAACGGGTTCATCGACATCTTGACGTTGGCGAGGTCGACGCCGGAATTGTCCGCCTTGACGCGAACCTTGACGTTGTAATCAACAACGCGTTTGACAGCTACAAGAACCTTCATGGATTCCTCGTTACTCTCCGGTGAAAAGAAAGTCGCCTAGGCGAACCTGGCGGTTGATGCTCATCGGGCGCAAGGGCACCTCTAAAAACGCTGGCAAAAGTGTCAAGTGACCACCGCTCACAATGATGATGACCATTCGTCAGGGGTGACCGACGAGTCATTCATTATCGTGGCGTGTAAACTGCGCGCCATACGTGCGCTGCGCATCACCTTGTACTGCCATCGCCCTGTCTTTAGAGGTGCTCTTGAAACCAACTGTGTGCCTACGGCGAGCGCAAAACCGCCCGTATCTTGACCGGAACGCCTATTCCGGTCAATACGCTAAAATGGCCGTTCGTAAGCCGCGTGACTTTGATTTCTCTGGCTTTGAGCCAATTCAAACAAACGTTTGTATTGGACGCTGAGAGTGGTGTAGATATAATGCGCCACCCAGAGAGAAAGGTGGACTATCGATTGTCCTGATCCGCGCTCGCGCAGGGATTCATGGATGCGACACCAAACCTCCAATTAGAAAAAAAACTGTTGAGCCTTGAGTAGGAGATAACCTGTGGAACGCGAATACATGGAATTCGACGTCGTCATCGTCGGTGCCGGCCCCGCTGGTCTTTCCGCTGCCTGCCGCTTGAAGCAGAAGGCTGCTGAAGCCGGTAAGGAAATCAGCGTCTGCGTGGTCGAAAAAGGCTCCGAAGTCGGTGCTCACATCCTGTCTGGTGCCGTGTTCGAACCACGCGCCCTGAACGAATTGTTCCCGGACTGGAAAGAACTCGGCGCCCCGCTGAACACACCGGTCACCCGCGATGACATCTTCGTTCTCAAGAACGCTGAAAGCGCGCAAAAAATCCCTGACCTCTTTGTGCCCAAGACCATGCACAACGAGGGTAACTACATCATCTCCCTGGGCAACCTGTGCCGCTGGCTGGCCCAGCAGGCCGAGAACCTGGGCGTAGAAATCTACCCAGGCTTCGCCGCTCAGGAAGCGTTGATCGACGAGAACGGTGTGGTGCGCGGCATCATCACGGGCGACTTGGGTGTGGATCGCGAAGGCAATCCGAAGGAAGGCCTGTACACACCGGGCATGGAACTGCGTGGCAAGTACACGCTGTTCGCCGAAGGTTGCCGTGGCCACATCGGCAAGCAGCTGATCAAGCGTTTCAACCTCGACAGCGAAGCCGACGCCCAGCACTACGGCATCGGCCTGAAAGAAATCTGGGAAATCGACCCGGCCAAGCATCAGCCAGGCCTGGTAGTTCACACCGCCGGCTGGCCGCTGGACATCATGGGCACCGAGAACACCGGCGGCTCCTTCCTCTATCACCTGGAAAACAACCAGGTGGTGGTCGGCCTGATCGTCGATCTCTCCTACAGCAACACTTACCTGTCGCCGTTCGATGAGTTCCAGCGCCTCAAGCACCACCCGGTGCTCAAGCAGTACCTGGAAGGCGGAAAACGCATCAGCTACGGCGCTCGCGCCATCTGCAAAGGCGGCCTGAACTCGTTGCCGAAAATGGTCTTCAAGGGCGGCGCGCTGATCGGTTGCGACCTCGGCACCCTGAACTTCGCCAAGATCAAAGGCAGCCACACCGCGATGAAGTCCGGCATGCTCGCCGCTGAATCCGTGGCCGAGGCGCTGTTCGCCGAGAAAGACGGCACCGAAGAACTGACCACTTATGTCGACGCGTTCAAGAAGAGCTGGCTCTACGACGAACTGTTCGCCAGCCGCAACTTCGGCCCGGCGATTCACAAGTTCGGCGCGATCGTCGGCGGTGGTTTCAACTGGCTGGACCAGAACATCTTCGGCGGCAAACTGCCGTTCACCTTGCACGACACCAAGCCGGATTACGCCTGCCTGAAGCTGGCGGCGGACTGCAAGAAGATCGACTACCCGAAACCGGACGGCAAGATCAGCTTCGACAAACTCAGCTCGGTTTTCATCTCCGGTACCAACCACGAAGAAGAACAGCCGTGCCACTTGAAACTGGCCGACCCAAGCATCCCGATCAGCAAAAACCTGCCGCTGTACGATGAGCCTGCCCAGCGCTACTGCCCGGCCGGCGTGTACGAAGTGATCACCATGGAAGACGGCGAGAAGCGCTTCCAGATCAACGCCCAGAACTGCGTTCACTGCAAGACCTGCGACATCAAGGACCCTGCACAGAACATCACCTGGGTGACACCGGAAGGTGCTGGCGGCCCGACTTACCCGAACATGTAAGTTGAACGCCTGAACATCAAGGCTCCCGATCGGGGGCCTTTTTGTTGCCCGCTATTCAATCCAAACCACAAAACCAATGTGAATTGTGTTTAAACCTTCAGACCAAGCTCCGCCGACAGCCGAGCCGTGACCCCTTTGATCAGGGGAATCAGCTCGGCCATTTTTTCCAGCGGCATATACGGCACGGTGCTGGCGATGCTGATGCCAGCAACAATGCGCCTGCTGGCATCACGGATCGGCGCCGCCACGCAACGGATCGACGGTTCGTTATCTTCCAGGTCGAAGGCGTAACCGCCCGCCACATACTCGACCATGCGCTGCTGAAACTGCTCCCAGGATTGCTCCGGGTGCTGCGGCCAAAACAGATTTTTCCCACCCGCCGGCAAGCTGATTTCGTACAGCCGTTGCCACTCTTCCTGCGTGTCATCCAGCATCAGCGCCTTGCCGATCCCGGTGCGAGCCAAGGGCATACGATGGCCGACCCGCGAACGCATTTCCGGGCCATTGCGCCCCGGATTTTTGTGCAGGTACAGCACCTCGTCGCCTTCGCGAATCGCCAGGTGAATGGTGTCGCCGGTCAACGCCGACAGCTCATCCAGATACGGCCCGGCCAAAGTCACCAGCGGCAACTCTTCGCGCGCCTGGAAACCCAACTCGATCAGCTTCGGCCCCAACAGGTAGCCGATCTGCGGCACCACGCGCAAGTAACGCTCGTCCACCAGGCAACTGGCCAGACGATGGGTGGTGCTGCGCGTCGTGCCGATCAGCCGGGCGATCTCCTTGAGATCGCGGGCGCCGTTGGCCACGGCCTGAACCACACCCAGACCACGAAGCAGTGTCTGGGTGCCGGTCGGCGCGGCGTCCTTGGCGATTTTTGGGGCGTCTTCCTGCATATCCAGCCTTTACCGTTGAGCGAGTGAACGGGCGGCATTATGGTCGCCCGATGCCCGTGACTACAACTTGATACGCTCGACTTTACCCACCAGCAAGATGTAGGAAAGCGCACCAATCAATGCCAGAACCGAGATGTAGGTAATCGCCGGGGCGAACGAATCACCGGTCGCCAGGAAACCGATGACAATCGGCGTGGTGATGGCCGACAGGTTGCCAATGAAGTTGAACACCCCGCCGGTCAGCCCCAACAAACGTGCCGGTGCCAAGGTTGAAACCAGCGACCAGGTGATCGATGCCAGTCCGTTACCGAAAAACGCCAGCGCCAGAAACGCGATCACCAGCGGCGTCGACTCGACGAAGTTGGCGCCAATGATCGAGGTGGAAATCAGCAGGCCACCAATGATCGGCAGCTTACGGGCGAAACCTACCGTGTAACCGCGACGGATCAGGAAGTCGGAGAAGAATCCCGAACACAGCACACCAACGAAGGCGGCGAGGAATGGCAGCGATGCCAACAGGCCGGACTTGATAAAGTCCATGCCGCGATATTTCACCAGGTAGGTCGGGAACCACGTCAGGAAAAACCACAGCGTCGAGTTGAGGCAGAACTGACCGAGGTAGATGCCCCACAGTTTGCGTTTGGTCAGGACAATCCCGAGGTCAGTCCAGCTAAATTTCGCTTTGACCTTGGCTTGTTCGGCCTGGATATCCACCAGCCCGCCGCCTTCGCGAATCAGATCGATTTCAGCATCGTTGACGCCTTTGAAATCCCGAGGCTCGCGGTACACCGCGTACCAGATCACCGCCCACAGAATGCCCACCGCGCCAGTGCTGACGAACACCATGTGCCAGCCGAATTCGTGCTGAAGCCAGGCTAATACCGGCGTCAGGAATGCGAGGCCGACAAATTGTCCGGAGGTGTAGAAACCGATGGCCGTGGCGCGTTCGCGCTCGGGAAACCAGGTGGTGACCACGCGGCTGTTGATTGGGTAGGCCGGGGCTTCCAGGGCACCGACCGCCATGCGCAAGACGAACAGGGCGATGAAGCTGCCGGCGAAACCGAGCATGACCGTGGCGATCGACCACAGCAGCAAGGCGACACTGTAGAGGATGCGCGGGGGCACACGGTCCACCAGCCAGCCGCCGGGGATCTGCATCGCGGCGTAGGTCCAGCCGAAAGCCGAGAAGATCAGCCCGACGTGGATCGGATCGATGCCCAGTTCGCTGGTCAGCGCCGGGGCCGCGATGGACAGGTTGCTACGGTCCAGGTAGTTGATCACCACGGTGATAAACAGCAGGACCATGATGAAAAATCGCTTGCGACTGGGCGTCACCAACGACGCTTGCCCAATGAGGGTTTGCGGTTGCATGAGGAGTGCCTTTTCTTATGTTTGTTGAGGTCGTGATCGTTCCCACGCTCCGCGTGGGAATGCAGCCAGGGACGCTCCGCGTCCCAAGAGCGGACGCAGAGCGTCCGGTGAGGCATTCCCACGCGGAGCGTGGGAACGATCACCTTGAGGTGGATCAGGGAGCACTCACCACTCAGCAAAACTGCCATCGGCATGGCGCCAGATCGGGTTGCGCCAGCGGTGGCCGACGGCGGCGCGTTCGATCACGTATTCCTCGTTGATCTCGATACCCAGGCCCGGGCCATTCGGGATCTTCACGAAGCCTTTGTCGTAGTCGAACACCCGCGGATCTTTCACGTAATCGAGCAGGTCATTGCTCTCGTTGTAGTGAATGCCCAGGCTCTGTTCCTGGATGAACGCGTTGTAGCAAACCGCGTCCAGTTGCAGGCACGCCGCCAGGGCAATCGGGCCCAGCGGGCAATGCAGTGCCAGCGCCACGTCGTAGGCTTCGGCCATGTTGGCGATTTTGCGGGTTTCGGTGATGCCACCGGCGTGCGACGCATCCGGCTGGATGATGTCGACATAGCCTTCGCTCAGCACACGCTTGAAATCCCAGCGCGAAAACAGCCGCTCACCGAGGGCAATCGGGGTGCTGGTCAGCGGCGCCAGTTCTTTCAGCGCTTCATAGTTTTCGCTGAGCACCGGCTCTTCGATGAACATCAGTTTGTACGGATCGAGTTCCTTCATCAGCACCTTGGCCATGGGCTTGTGCACCCGACCATGGAAATCCACGCCGATGCCGACGTTCGGCCCGACCGCATCACGCACGGCTGCGACGTTCGCCAGGGCCAGGTCGACTTTTTCGAAAGAGTCGAGAAATTGCAGTTCTTCGGTTCCGTTCATTTTAACTGCAGTGAAACCACGGGAGACCGCTTCTTTCGCCGCGCGCGCGGTGTCTGCTGGCCGGTCACCGCCGATCCACGAATACACACGGATCTTGTCCCGCACCTGGCCACCGAGCAAATCACTGACTGACACGCCCAGCGCCTTGCCCTTGATGTCCCACAGCGCCTGATCGATCCCGGCCAGCGCGCTCATGTGGATCGCGCCGCCCCGGTAGAAGCCGCCGCGATAGAGCACGGTCCAGATGTCTTCGATGTTGCGTGGGTCTTTGCCGATCAGGTAGTCAGACAATTCTTCAACGGCAGCCGCAACGGTGTGGGCGCGGCCTTCGACCACGGGCTCGCCCCAACCGGTCACGCCCTCGTCGGTTTCGACCTTGAGGAAGCACCAGCGCGGCGGAACGATGAAGGTGGTGAGTTTGGTGATTTTCATTTTCTTGTCTCTCTTATTAGAGGCAGCGCTCACAGCGCCAAAAAGTCTTAGCGAAGGGCTTTCCAGGCAGCCACGTAGGCCTTGGCATTGACCGCTACGTCCTCTGGGGTCATCCCCGGTTTGAACAATCCGGAACCGAGACCGAAGCCTTTGACGCCCGCGTCGATAAATACCTGCATGTTGTCCGGCGTGATGCCGCCGACCGGCGCCAGAACGGTCCCGGCCGGCAATACCGCGAGCCAGGCTTTGACGACCGCTGGCCCCATTTGCTCGGCAGGAAACATCTTCAGCACGTCCGCGCCCTCGGCCAATGCCGCAAAGGCTTCCGTCGGCGTCGCCACCCCCGGCGACAGGAACAACCCCGCCGCTTTCGCTGCACGCAACACGTTGGGATCACTGTGCGGCATGACGATCACTTGGCCGCCGGCGGCTTTCACGTGCTCGACTTGTTCCGGTGTCAGCACGGTGCCGGCGCCGATCAGGCAATCGGCGGGCAAGGTGCTGCGCAGGATGCGGATACTTTCGTACGGCTCAGGGGAATTAAGCGGCACTTCGATGACGCGAAATCCGGCGGCGTACAGGACTTCGCCGATGACCGCCGCTTCTTGCGGGCGCAAGCCACGCAGGATCGCGATCAGACCGTTTTGCGCCAAGGCGTGTTTGAGCATGTCAGACCTCCAGTCAGGTTTAACGGGATGGATTCGGTGTGATCAGTCCGGCGGCGAGCGCCAACTGCCACAACCCGCGTTCGGTGGCTTGTTCGGCCAGCAGCACCCGGGCAAAACCGCAGGCGTCGAGGGCCCGGCTGTAGCGGGCACAGAGTTGGGCATTACCGATGAGGATGATCGAAGGCAGGTGCACGCTATTGCGCCGACGTCGCTGGGCGGTCGCCAGCGCTGACAGCTCATGACCGATCAACAACCCCGACAAATAATCCGTCTGGGCCATGGCGCTCAGATCACCGGTCAGACCGAGGCTGCGGGCACTGAACACTGTCGACAGCGGGCCGATCTCGCCGTCCGCCGACACGGCCACTTGCACGCCACGATCAAAGGCCTGGCCATCGAAAGCCGCGCCCTTTTGCTGGGTGCGTCCCAGAATGCTGTGCTCGCTGAGCACGGCGAAGATTTCGCCGGTCATGAACGTATCGAAATGCACGATGCAGCCGTCGGCCACTTCCACCCATTTCGAATGACTGCCCGGCAAGCCGATCAATAGATCCTCGCCCGCCTCGCCCTGAAGATTCTGCAGAACGCCCAGCACCTGGGTTTCTTCGCCGCGCATGACATTCGGCAACGGCGAACGCTGAATCACACCCGGGACGATGTGCACATCGACGCCACGAAGACTGCGAATTGTTTGTAGGGAAATTCCGAGCGTGGCGACGTTCGCCGGTGTATCTCGGTAGGCCGCTTCACGCCAGCCCTGGGCGCTGCCGACCATGCCACAGGCGATCACCGGCAAATCCGGCTGCGCATCGAGCCAGTCACCACAGGCCTCATCGAAGGCCAGTTCAAATCCGTCAGTGCATGCCTGACCTTTAATGATTCGCGGCGTCTTGGGCAGCTGCATGATTCCCGAGGACAACGAACGTTGTTCGAGCACCTGGCCATCCGCAGCGAGTTTGTAAGCACGTAATGAGGTTGTCCCCCAATCGAGCGCGATCAATTGCGCCAGCATCGCTTCACCTGTTTTGTTTATTGGCAGTGAGTGAGCGGGACTATAAACCGGCAAGCGCCAATATCTCAATATATAAATATCTCTCCCACATATCGGGATACGAGCAAAAAAATCGCAGCTCAAGGCTGCGATCTGTAAACCAACGTCGCTGACGCTCAATTGCCCTCGGCAAACTCGCGCAACACCGCCCCATCCATCCGGTACCGCACCCACTCTTCCTGTGGCTGCGCGCCTAACGATTTATAGAACTCGATCGCCGGTTTGTTCCAGTCCAGCACGCTCCATTCAAAACGCCCGCAATCATTGGCACAGGCGATTTTCGCGAGGTGGCGCAGCAAGGTTTTGCCCGCGCCACCGCCGCGTTGTTCGGGGGTGATGTAGAGGTCTTCCAGGTACAGGCAGTTGCTGCCGAGCCAGGTGGAATAGCTGAAGAAGAACACCGCGAAGCCGATCGGCTGGCCGTCACGCAGGCAGATCAGGCCATGGGCGGTGGCGCCTTCGCTGAACAGGCTGCGCTCGATGTCGGCGACGCTGGCGATGACCTCATGGCGGGCACGTTCGTAGTCGGCCAGTTCAGTGATGAACCCGAGGATTTGCGGTGCATCGCTGGGGGTCGCCGGGCGGATCTCGATCGTCATTGGGACGTGCCTTCGTCAAAGGTTGAAAACGCCATACTAAGTTGCCACGCTGCGTCCGTCACATGGGAAATCACTTCTGATTTATCGACCATCACCTGTAGCAGCCTGCGGCTACAAGGTTATGTCCAGAAACCGGCGGCGGCTGACGTCGTTCGACAGCCGTTCGTCATTCATCAGGCACCAATCCAAACGGGAAGCGGACCAACATAGGTAGAGACTCTATTAAATGGAGACGATGCCATGTTCATGTCCAGGCTGACCGCCCTCGCTCTCACCTCACTGCTGTCCTGCGCTGCGTTCGCCGTCACACTCGCTGAAGGGACAGGCCCGACCAACCCGGTCGAGGGCCCGAAAGCGCCCGCTATCCAGAGCGCACCCGGCATGAACACCGACGGCACTGCTGTCGACAGCAGCCTGCCGCCCGCTACAGGCATTGACCCACGGATTCAGGGTAATGACGCCGGCCGTCAAGGCAGACTGAACATGCCAGACACCCAGTCACCTGACAACTCCGGCACCACCGGTGGCTCGGGCCCCGAGGACGGCGCCAATCAATAGCTCGCCCACGCGAATGACCTCTCCACAACCATCAAGAGGTAAGCATGAACGACGATAAAAACCTGGAAAAAGAAGTCCTGATCCGCCTGTTGCACGCCCACCCGAATGGCTTGGGCAAAGAGGTTCTGGACAATTATCGGGGGGAGAAAGTCGTGGCCAGTACCCTCGCCACCCTGCAGGACCGGGGGCTGATTCAACACGGCCATGTGAGTTGCAATGAGGCTGGCGAGCACACGGTGAATCTGCCGATCAAACTCAGCAGTGCCGGGGTTGAGGCGGCTCGCAAGCTGGATTGCTGAATACGCGGGGTAAAGTTCAGGATCATTTTTGAGTTTACTGGCCCCATCGCGAGCAGGCTCGCTCCCACCGTGGTTCTGCGTCACAAACAGATCCCTTGTGGGAGCGAGACCGGCTTGCCGGCAACGGCGTCGGCATATCCAACATAGAGGCGTCAGATAGATAGCCTTCGCGGGCAGTTAACGGTGTATCAACGCTGTTTCAGGCGGTCGATGACAACCGCCAGCAACAGAATCGAACCGCGAATCACATACTGATAAAACGTGTCGATGTTCTTCAGGTTCATCGCATTTTCAATGATCGCCAGAATCAGCACCCCGGCAATCACATGCCGAATCATGCCGATCCCGCCACTCAGCGACACCCCGCCCAGTACGCAAGCCGAAATCACTGTCAGCTCAAACCCTTGGCCAATCATTGGCTGCCCGGAGGTCATGCGCGAGGCCAGAATCACCCCGGCCAGCGCACCAATCACGCCATGTACGGCAAAGATGATGATCTTGGTCCGGTCAACGTTGACCCCGGCCAGCAACGCCGCTTCCTGGTTGCCACCGATGGCCATGGTGTTGCGCCCGTAGGTGGTGTAATTCAGCAGCCAGCCGAAAAACAGGAAGCAGACGATGGTGATCAGGATCGGCACCGGCACGCCAAACAACTGGCCGTTACCGAAGACGAAGAACTGCTCCTGCGACACGCCGACCGCTTTGCCGTTGGCGAAGATGTAAGCCAGACCGCGAACAATCTGCATGGTCGCCAGCGTGGTGATCAACGCATTGACCCGCAGCTTGGCAATCACGATCCCGTTGATCAGCCCGACAATCAGCCCCATCACCAGCGCAGCACCCACGCCGAGGAACACACTGTCGGTGTCGCGCATCACCACGGCCGCGACCACGCCGGCACAGGCGATCACCGAGCCCACCGACAGGTCAAAGTGCCCGGACGCCAGGCAATACAACATGGTGCACGCCGCGATCCCCGTCGTCGAAATCGCCAACCCGAGGCCGCGCATGTTCAGTGGCGAGAGGAAGTTGTCGATCAGCAACGTGCACAGCACGAAGATCCCGACCGCCGCCAACAGCATCACCCAGTCATCGAGAAAGCGCCTTAGGTCCAGAGGTTTGCGCTGGGTCGGCAGTACGTTGTTTTGGGTTGTCATCATAGTCACCTCTCAGTTCGCCACGCCGTCAGCGCGTTGGCGCGGCAAAGCCAGTTGCAGCAAGTTAGATTCATTGGCCTCTGCGCGAGACAACTCGCCGCGCATCGCGCCTTCGCAGAGCACCAGAATGCGGTCGGAAATACCCATCACTTCCATCAGGTCGCTGGACACCACAACCACTGCGATGCCGCTTTCGGCCAGGTTATGAATGATCTGGTAGATCTCGGCCTTGGCCCCGATGTCGATGCCGCGGGTCGGTTCGTCCAGCAGCAGGACTTTCATTGGCATCGACAGCCAGCGCCCGAGAATGGCCTTCTGCTGATTGCCACCGGACAGGTACATGATTTTTTGCTCGGCGCTTGGCGTCTTCACCTTCAGCGACTTGATATGTTTGTCGGCGTTGCCCTTCTCCCACAGACCGCGTAACAGACAGCCGAAGGTGGAGTGGGCACCGCGTGCGCTGATGTTGATGTTCTCGGCGACACTGGCGAGCGGAATGATGCCCTCCTTCTTGCGGTCCTCGGGGCACAGCAGAATCCCGGCCGCAATTGCATCGCGAGGTGAACGCAGTTTCAGCTCATGGCCGCGCAATTCCAGGTGCCCGGCGGTGTTGCGCTCCAGGCCGCTGAGCAGCCGAAACAACTCGGTGCGCCCGGCACCGACGAGTCCGAACAACCCCAGAATCTCGCCTTTGTGCGCCTCGAAACTCACCGGCTCGCGCAAGCCCGGGCCAAGCAGGCCATCGACTTTCAACGCCACCGCGCCACGCTTGCGGGGGCGGTAATCGTAGATGTCCTGAATGTCGCGACCGACCATGCACGTCACCAATTGGTCGTGGGTCAGTTCGCTCATGTCCTCGAACGTGCGCACGTAACGACCATCCTTGAACACCGTCACTGCGTTGCAGATGCGGAACACTTCTTCCATGCGATGGGAGACGTAGAGCACCACTTTGCCTTCGTCGCGCAGGCGTCCGATGATCGCCATCAAGCGGTCGATCTCGCGCGCCGACAGACTGCTGGTCGGTTCGTCGAACGCAATCACATGCGCACCACGGGACAGCGCCTTGGCGATTTCCACCAGTTGCCGCTGACCGAGAGACAGGCGCCCGACTTTCTCTTGCGGGTCGATTTCATCGGCCAGGCCTTTGAGGCAAGCCAATGCCTGTTGGCGCAAGGCGCCGCGATTGATCAGGCCGAAACTGGCCGGCAGATGCCCGAGGAACAGGTTCTCCGCCACGGTCATTTCAGGCACCAGATGCAACTCCTGATGGATCACCGCGACGCGGCTGGCGATGCTGTCGGCGGTGGATTTGAATGCCATCGTCTGCTCGCCGATCTGCAGGCTGCCACTGCTGGGCGTGTAAGCGCCGCCGAGGATTTTCAGCAGGGTGGATTTGCCGGCGCCGTTCTCGCCCATCAAGGCATGAACCTGCCCCGGATGGGCGACGAAGCTGATGTTGTCCAGCGCCTTCACCCCGGGAAAGGTCTTGCCGATCCCGTTGAAGCGCAAGCTGCCGCCTACGCTGTGTTCGTGTGTCTGTACTTGCGCGTGCATAAAACCACCTCTTTACAGGTCAGGCGGCTCCGTCGCCGCGGCCACCGTTGAAATCAACCGCGCCTCAGTTCCACAGGCCGATTTTTTCCAGTTCCTGCTTGAAGTTTTCGCGCGTGATCAGCGTCACTTCATCCATGGCGGTGTATTTCGCCGGTTCCGTGCCAGTGGTGACCCACTCGTACATCATGCTGGCGGTGTTATAGCCCTCAATGTGAGGGCTAGGCAGCATCGAGCCGAAGAAGCCGCTGTTGGCTTTTTTCAGTTCGCCGATGGCGTCGGTGCCATTGATGCCGATCCCGATGACATTGGCGGCCGCGAAACCGGCGCTTTCGGTGGCGCGCACGCCGCCGAGCACGGTGTTGTCGTTCATGCCGCCGATGATCAGGTTTTTCGCCGAGCCCGGCAGTTTCACCAGCGCGGAGTTGGTGGCGTCCATGCTGCCCGGTACGTCGAGGGTTTTCAGTGCCGAGAACAGGATGTGGTCTTTGGGCATGCCGGCGTCTTCCAGCGCCTTGACCGAACCGTCGGTGCGTTTCTTGCCAGTGTCGAGTTCGTTGAAGGTGTTGATCACCGCGTAGGTGTCCTTCCAGTCCCAGCCACGTTTCTTCGCTTCGGTGGCCATGGCGCTGCCTTGTTTCTGGCCGACTTCGAACGCGGCCATGCCGAGGTACGGAACGTCTTCCATGAACTTGCCGTTGGCATCGACAAAGCGGTCATCGACGGCGATCACTTTCAAGCCATTCAACTTGGCTTTGGCCATGATCGCCGGGCCCAGGGACACGTCGGGCGGACAGATCACGAAACCCTTGGCACCGTTGGCGGCCAGGCTGTCGATGGCCGAGAGGGTTTTCTCGCCATCCGGCACGGCGATTTTGATGAGGGTAAAACCTTTCTCTTTCCCGGCCTTTTCGGCAAATGCCCATTCGGTCTGGAACCAGGGCTCTTCCGCTTGCTTGACCAGGAAACCGATTTTCACTTCCTCGGCCGCCAGCAGCGTACTGCTCAGGCTAACCGCGGTGACTGCCAAAGCGGCACAGCACAGGGAACGGATCCCACGACGACGATTCATAAGCTGACTCCTTGTTATTTTTTTTGAGCGTTATTTGCAGCCGGTACAAACGATGAGTCTAATAGTCATATCGTATGATGATTGGATTTCAGACGAAGTTCCGCGCCTGAAACCCGTTTTACTCAGTCGTGATACATGACCGAGCGTCCACCATCGATGGTGATGCACGAGGCATTGATGAACGGCGCTTCATCGCTGGCCAGGAATACGGCGGTCATGGCCACTTCAATCGGTTGACCGATACGGCGCGGTGGATGCAAGTCAAAGGCGCGCTGACGCTCGGCTTGCGGGTCGGCGAAACCGTTCCAGTAATCCACGTTCAATTGGGTTTCGATGTAGCCCGGCGCGATGGCGTTGACGCGAATGCCCTTCGGCGCGTATTCGATGCCGAGTGCACGGGTCAGGCCGAGCAAACCGTGCTTGGCCACCGGGTACGGGAAGCAGCCTGGGATGATGTGAGAGGAATGGGTCGAAGCAATGTTGATAATGCTGCCGATGCCCTGCTCGATCATTTGCGGCAATACCGCCTTGCAACCGTACCAGGCGCCGTCGAGGTCAATGGCGAAGCAGCGATGCCAGTCTTCTTCGGTCATTTCCAGTGGGTCGCGGAACACATTGACCCCGGCGCAATTGACCAATACATCGATCCGGCCATGAAGGTCGACCGCCAGTCTGGCCATGGCGTGCAGGTCTTGCTGGCGCGATACGTCAGCCTTGATCGCCACCACATCGGCGCCTTGCTCGCGCCAATACGCCGCGACTTTCTCGACTCTTTCTGCCTGGATGTCGCTGATGATCAGCTTGGCCTGCTGGGCCGCGAACGTCGCAACAATGGCCTCACCGATGCCTTGAGCGGCACCGGTCAGCAGCACCACTTTGTTTTTCAGGCGCTCGCCCTTGGGCGGTTCGGCCACTGGGGGCAAGGAAAGAGATTCAGCCATGAATCAACACTCCTTTTTGCAGGCACGACAAAAACCGGGCATCTCTCGATTTCCGGTCAAAAGACTGTCTGGAAAATCGCTGCATCACTTCACCTGTTTTGTTTTTTTAAGTGTGAGTGCGTGTAACTGATGGCCGACTATAAACCCGCCCATCGAATAATCTCAATATATAATTTTGCATCCCATATTTCGGGATCTAACCAGCAAAACGAGTACAGGGCATTCCGGCCACATCCACTCGAATCGACAACACCGCGCCGTCCAGTGGATGGTTGAGCGGGCTCGCAGCGCTGGTGATGTACAGGGTTTTCAGGTCTTCGCCGCCAAATACGCAACTGGTGGGACGGCTGACGGGCAGCTCAATGATTCGATCAACATGACCGTCCGGGGTCAGCCGAAGCAAGCAGCTGCCGTCCCAGCGGGCATTCCACACGTAGCCTTCGACGTCCATGGCCGAACCATCGGGAACGCCACGCTTATCCGGACCGAACCAGACATAAGCGGTGTCCAGATTGCCATCGGCGTGGATGAAATACCGGTACAGCGTGGCGTCCAGGCTGTCGGCGAACAACAGCGTCGTCGCGTCATTGCTCCACAGCAATGTGTTGGGAATCCCCAGCCCGCGAAGCAGTGGCGTCACCCGGGCATCACGGTCGATGCGAAACAGGCCGCCGGAACGACGCGTGACAGGCAGGTCTTCGCCGTTTTCGCCAATATTGTTTTGCATGGTGCCGAGCCAGAGCCGGCCCTGCGCATCGCAACGGGCTTCATTAGGGCGATTGCCGGGTTGCGGGTCAGCAATGCAGAGCAAGGTCAGGCGCGGCTCAAGGCCCGGTGATTCGAGGTCCAGCCAATAGACGCCACTGCTCAAAGCGACCAGCGCATCACCGCTTTCGCAGGGGATGAATGCGGAGATATGTTCCGGCATTTCCCAGATCTGGACGTTGGCGCCGATCAGCCGAAGTGCTTGTTTGCCGGCGATATCAACCCAGTACAGCGCCTGCGTCGGCACGTCCCAGAATGGACCTTCACCAAGCCGCGCACGGTGCTGGGTCAGCGCATTCAACGTCATGAAACCTCCTGCCTTGTTGTTGTTTTTTTGTGGGAGCATTTTTTAGCCGGCTTTTTTATCGGCCATGACTTGCGGGTAGAAGCGCTTGATCGCCAGGTCCGCGTTATCGATCAGGGTCATGCAGGCCCACACCCCGCGCGCGGCGTCGCGCGCGGCGATGGCATCGGCCATGTCTTTGTGAATAGGCAATGTGCGTCGCAGTTCGTCGGGGTCGGCGGCGGAGACTTCGAACGACACCGCTAGCAGCGCGCCAAGGGCCGGGACCATTTGCTCAATGAACTGATTGTGGCTGGCGGCGAGGATGCATTCGTGGAATATCTGGTCCGCGCGGTTGTAATCGACCCCGCTTTCCACTGCCCTTTCCAGCGCGTTGTAGGCCAGAAGCACGGCTTGCACTTGCTCGACCGTAGCCCGCTCACACGCCCAGCGCACGGCCATGGGTTCGATGGTGCGGCGCAGGTCGAGCAAATCGTCGACGAAGTTTTCCGGCAACCCACTGCGGGACAGCCAGCCGACGACTTGGGGATCGAAGAGGTTCCAGCGGCGCACCGGCAGCACCCGCGTGCCGACTTTCGGCCCGACTTCGAGCATGCCTTTGGCGACCAGGGTTTTGATGGCTTCGCGGATGACCGTGCGACTGACACCCAGTTGCTCGCCCAGATCGGCTTCGACCTTGAGCGATTCGCCGGGCTTCACCTGGCCTGCGGCAATCCAGCAACCCAGCCAGTCAACGGTCGACGCATGAAAACTGCTGGACATGAAAACCTCGAAGCAGGGACGGCAAAAAGCCGTTCGCGATGGAGGCCTACGCTAATCATCATATGATTGACTGTCAATTTGATTTTCGATACTGGCATAAAAAAATGTGGGAGCGAGCCTGCTCGCGATGAGACCATAACATTCAACATCAGTGTTGACTGTGATACCGCCATCGCGAGCAGGCTCGCTCCCACATTTTTGAGCTGTTTAGGGTTCTAGACCGATGGGAAAAAACTCGCCACCGCTCCATACGCCAAGCCAGCGCTGCCCGTCTATTTCACGGGTCACGGCCAGCTCCACCAATTGGTAGAACACGTTGCGATGGATCAGGGCTTCGAGGTTGGTGCGCACATGGACATAGGGTGCCGGCTCTTGGGTGACAGGGTCGATCACCACGCGGATCAGGTGTTCTGCGCCTGCCTCGGCAGTTTCATCAACGTTAGTGGTGAACCGCAGAAGCTGCGCGTCGCCCTCGCCTTCCACCTCCACGGCGATCGCCACAAAGGGTGCATCGTCGACCTTGATCCCGACTTTCTCGACCGGCGTGATCAGGAAATATTCATCGCCATCGCGGCGAATGATGGTGGAGAACAGTTTGACCATCGGTTTGCGCCCGATCGGCGTGCCCAGGTAATACCAGGTGCCGTCGCACGCGATGCGCATATCGATGTCGCCACAGAAATCAGGGTTCCACAGGTGGACCGGCGGCAAGCCTTTGGTTTTGGGGATTTGCCCCAACAAGTCGTTGGCTTTTTGCGGGCCACTCATGGCGTTCTCCTTGAATTTACTGGTTGCTGATCCCGATCAGGCTGCGCGCATATTGTTGCAGCGGCGGGCCAATCAGGTCTTCTGGG
Organism: Pseudomonas sp. BE134; assembly: GCF_031456105.1. Classification (NCBI taxonomy): domain Bacteria; kingdom Pseudomonadati; phylum Pseudomonadota; class Gammaproteobacteria; order Pseudomonadales; family Pseudomonadaceae; genus Pseudomonas; species Pseudomonas sp. BE134. The sequence goes on from NZ_JAVDUA010000025.1 coordinate 89,283, forward strand.
CTGGTGTCGTGGAACGTCAGTAAACCGCCACGACTCTTGATGGTTGCAGTATCAATCAAATACTGGGTGCTGGTCTCGATCAACATGATCTGAATCACCCCGCTATCGATACCGAGGCGATCGACGTATTCCTGATCGATCCACTCATCCATGTTGCCGATGCGGTCGTCAGCATTGGCGAATCGGGTATAAAGCAGATAATGGGCACCGGCGCCGCGGGCTTCAGCCATGGCTCGGTCGAGACCTTCGGGGGCGCTAGCGCGGCGTATCATCGGGAAGTATTCGATAAAGCCGTTGAAGGCCTCTTCGGCCACCACGTTTGGACGAGGATAGGGATAGCCCGGTGGCGAGAAAGGTCCTTGGGCGATGTAGATGAACGAGTCCGGCTGAATACGCAGGTTGTTCACACGACGGCTGTTGCTGTGATCCAGCAGTCCCACGTCGCTCATCTGGTAGCGAGTCTCTTCAGCCATGTCGCTGACATTCATGCAGCCACCCAGCGCCATAACGGCCAGCAGCAAAACCAGACTACGCATTCTATCCTCCAGAGGCCGGTGACGGAAAACCGGCGAATGGCCATTGGATGCAGCTTCCGCGCCAGCTCAAGGATGTTGTTGCCTTATAGATAGCAATCGCGAGCAGGCTCGCTCCCACAGGTTTTGCGCAAATCTTTGTGGGAGCGAGCCTGCTCGCGATGAGGGAGTGTCAGCCGCCAATAATCTTCATGACCGTCGCACCACCCGAAAACGCCACTTCCTGCTTGTCGCCCAAGGCTTTCACCAATAGGCGCTGCAAGGCTGGAAGCGCTTGATGGCGAGGCTTGTCGAGCAAGTCGCCGACATAGTGGCGATTGCTCGACGACAGGCAGCCATGCAGCCACCCCGTAGAGGAAAGACGCAAGCGCGAACATGTACGGCAGAACGGAACGCTTTCGTTGGCGATCACGCCGAAATGCCCCATCCCTGGAATTTCATAACGCACCGCTGTTGCGTCTACTGGCGCATCGGCTTGCAGGTATTCATAACGCTCGCCGATCAGGCTCAGCAACTGCTGGAGGCTGACGAACTGTTGCAGGAAAGCATTGGAGTCGGTGGCCAGGTGGCCCATGCGCATCAGCTCGATGAAGCGCAATTCATAGTCGCGCTCCAGGCAGTAATCGAGCAGCGGCATGACCTGATCAAGGTTCTGTCCGCGCAATGGCACCATGTTGACCTTGATCTTGATGCCCGCTGCGCTGGCCTGATCCATGCCGTCGAGTACCGTCGCCAGATCGCCGCCGCGCGCGATGCTGCGAAAGGCACTGGCGTCCAGGGTGTCGAGGGAAACGTTGATACGACGGATACCGGCGTCCACCAGCAACGGCAGCTTTTTCGCCAGCAATTGACCATTGGTGGTCAGGCTGATGTCTTGCAGCCCCATCTGGCCGACGGCGGTCATGAAGGCTTCGAGTTTGGGGCTGACCAGCGGCTCGCCACCGGTGATGCGCAAACGTTCGATGCCTGCCGCCTCGATCAAATACGCCACGCCGCGCGCCATGGCCTCGGCCGACAATTCATCCTGCGCAGCCACCAGCCGCTTGCCGTTAGGCACGCAGTAGGTACAAGCATAATTGCAGGCTGAAGTCAGACTGATCCGCAAATTGCGAAAACGCCTGCCTTGACGGTCAACGATCATGGATCACTCCGGCGGTGGAAAACTGGAACGCGCAAAACTTGACCCAGAATTCAAGTTTTAGCAAGTCCTATGCCTGAGTATATTCCTGCGGTACTGCGCCATGTAGCTAAATCATGGCGCAATCAGGCAGCTGAATGATTCAGCTGCTCGGGGTATCGCTATCGCGTTTGCGCTTGTTGCCCATGCGCACGCCGATGTCCATCAGGAACTGGAAGAAGCCTTCCTGATCTTCCAGCACATTGCTCCAGAACGGCGAGTGATACAGCGCCACGGCGCCATGCACCAGCGCCCAGGATGCGCAGTAATGGAAGTAAGGCGGCACGTCTTCGAGCTTGCCTTCGCTGATCCGGCCTTTGATCAGCAGGGTCAGGCGTTCAAAGTTGGAGGCGCGGATCTTGTGCAGCTCCTCGACCATCTCCGGCACTTGATTGCCCTTGACCACCTTCTCTTCCAGTCGGTCGAACAAACGATAACGTTGTGGATCGCGCATGCGGAATTCGAAGTAAGCCCGGGACAGCGCTTCCTTGTCCTTGTCGACATCGGCCGAATGCAACAGCTCGTTCAAATCACGCTCGTAATCGAGCATCAGGCGCAGATAAATTTCCGCCTTGGATTTGAAGTGCTTGTAGATCGTGCCTTTGCCGATACCTACGGCATCAGCAATCATCTCGACGGTGACACTGTCTTCACCTTGGTCGAGGAACAGCTTGAGCGCGGTATCGAGAATTTCTTGCTCGCGGCGACGAAACTCACGGACCTTACGAGGTTCTTTATGCATAAGAAAAGGTCTGTTGGGGGTCAAAATTCGAAGCCGCGTATTATGCCTAACTTACGCAAAAATGCACGGATCATCCGACCATATCTGTGTTTCTTGATGATTTCCAGCAGGGTGGTCCAATGATGAGAACTCTTCCGAAGCGGCCGTATTCCAAAATTGTTTAAAAATCGCCGCCGGTAAACTGGACGAGGCGCAATAGTGATCAATACTTGAACTGTCGGCGAGACATCTCCCCCAAGTGTTTCGCCGATATTGGTACCAACGGACCGCGTGCCATTGTTTTACTCCTAATGGTCTTAACCCGGATTCACCCCCCAGAACCCGGGTTTTTTTTGCCTGCGATTTAACCTTTCACATGCGCCAGCGGGAAAAGCCGCTTGAAGTTCTCGGTGGTCTGCTCGGCAAATCGCTCGTAGGACTCACCTCGCAACATTGACAGAAACTCCGCTACTTCACGCACGTACTGCGGCAGGTTCGGCTTGCCGCGATAAGGGATCGGCGCGAGGTACGGCGAATCGGTTTCCACCAACAAGCGGTCGGCCGGCACCTTGCTGGCGACATCGCGCAATGCGTCGGCATTGCGGAAAGTGACAATACCGGACAAGGAAATGTAATAGCCCATGTCCAGCGCGGCCTTGGCCATGTCCCAGTCTTCGGTAAAGCAATGCAGTACGCCGGCCTGCGGCAGCGCCGCTTCTCGCAACAAGCTCAGGGTATCGGCGCGGGCACCACGGGTGTGGATGATGACTGGTTTGCCGGTCTGTCGGGCCGCTTGCAGGTGCAGGCGAAACGACTCCTGTTGCAACTCGGCCGCTTCCGGTTCGTAGTGATAATCCAGCCCGGTTTCACCAATCGCGACCACACGCGGGTGATTAAGCTCGCGCAACAACCAATCCAGCGCGGGCGCAGCGCCTGGTTGCACGTCCAGCGGATGCACGCCGACCGAACAGTCCACGTCGTCATAACGCTCGGCCAGGGCTTTTACGTCGGCGGCGTTGTCAACACTGACGCCAATGCACAGAAAGTGCCCTACTCCGCGCTGACGGGCCGCATCGAGTGCAGCATCCAGAGAGCCGTCGTGGGCGGCGAGGTCGAGGCGATCAAGGTGACAATGGGAATCTACGAGCATAAAAGGGCTGCAACTTACATCGTATGAGTGGGACGGTCGGACTTGAAGGCTCCGACCAGATGGGGGGGGGCAGATGCTTAGAGTCTAGGCGCAGACGGTCACTTCTGGGTAGGCAAGGACGCCCATTGCACCAGCAGCGCTTCGAGCAACAACACCCGATTCAGGTTCGCCTTGCTCATCACTTTCTGGCGCTGGGCGAGGATCCAGTCCTGAATACCGAGGACTTTGTCCTGACTGGTTTTCTGCGCGAGGTACTGAACCACCTTGCGCATGTCTGCCAGTCCCAGGCCTTCTTCATCCTGAGTCAATTGATAGCGCAGAATCAGGCTCGACCAGTCACAAAACCAGTCGAACAACAGCAACAGCGGGATCGCATTCCAGCCTTCGGCCAGTTGCGTCGGCGACTGTTGCTGCTTGAGCAACTTCTTCACCCCGTCGACCACCTGCGCCCGCTGTTCGCGCACGCCCTGGGCTTGCAAGTTGACGGCTGCCAGTGGCGAACCGGCGGCCAGGGTCAGCAGTTCGATACGTTCTTCTTCCGCGCAGTCCGGCAAGGCTTTGGCCAGCCACGCAAGGCTCATCGCTTCGCTCGGCAACGGGCAGGCTTGCTGGACGCAGCGGCTTTTGATGGTCGGCAACAGACGACTGGTCTGGTGGCTGACCAACAGCAAAACGGTATCGCCCGACGGCTCTTCAAGGCTCTTGAGCAAGGCGTTGGCGGCGTTGACGTTCATCGACTCGACCGGCTCGATCAACACCACTTTGCGGCCGCCCATCTGCGAGGTCTGCACCACGAAGCTGACCAGATCGCGCACCTGATCGACTTTGATCGCCTTGTCGGCTTCCTCCGGCTCCAGGATGTAATTGTCGGGATGACTGCCCGCCTTGAGCAACAGGCAGGATTTGCATTCACCGCACGCATCGTGCGCGGTCGGGCGCTGGCATAGCAGGCTGGCCATTAACCGTTCGGCCAACGCACGCTTGCCGATCCCGGCCGGGCCATGCAGCAGGTAGGCGTGAGCGTGTTGCTTACGGCCGGCCAACTGCTGCCAGAGACTGTCCTGCCACGGATAGGCTTCAGCCACGTGTCAACTCCAGCAGACGCGGCAGCAGAACGTCCAGCGACTGTTGAACCTGCGCCAGCGGCTGGGCCGCATCAACCAGCACATACCGCGCAGGGTCCGCTTCAGCGCGCTTGAGAAATGCACTGCGCACCGCATTGAAAAAGGTTCGGCCTTCGAGTTCGAAACGGTCCAGTCGACCGCGAGCGCTGGCACGGGCCAGGCCCACTTCCACCGGCAGGTCGAAGATCAGCGTCAGGTCCGGACGCAGATCGCCCTGAACGAAAGTCTCCAGGGTCGCGATGCGATCCATCGACAACCCGCGCCCGCCGCCCTGATAGGCGAAGGTCGAATCCGTAAAGCGATCACACAAGACCACCGCGCCACGGGCCAATGCCGGACGAATCACCTCGGCCAGGTGTTGGGCACGTGCAGCGAATACCAGCAACAGTTCGGTGTCAGGGTTCATGATTTCGTCAGCCGGCGCCAGCAGCACCTCACGAATCCGCTCGGCCAACGGCGTACCGCCCGGCTCGCGAGTCAGCACCACTTCGATACCGGCAGCGCGCAGGCGCTCGGCCAGGTACTCGCGATTGGTACTTTTTCCGGCACCTTCAGGGCCTTCCAGGGTAATAAACAAGCCAGTCACAGGCAGTCCTTAGTCAGAATTATTGCGGGCCTTGCGGGGCGGCTGCCTCCGGCGCGGGCTCAGGTGCAGGCTCAGGCGTCAGCGTCGGTTCCGGCATCGGTTCAGGAGCCGATTCAGGTGTCGGCGCAGGCACCGGTTCAGGCGCCGCTTCAGGTGTCGGTGCAGGAGCCGATTCAGGCGTCGCTGCAGGAGCCGGCTCTTGCGGTGCCACGGATGGCAAAGCCTCGGGATCGGAATCCGGTGAAGCCGCAGGAATCGGCGCCTCTGTATCCAGCGTTTCGCCATTCATCATCTCTGATGCAGGGATCGGCGCCGGGCTGGAACGATAATCGGCACGACGCCTGATCTGGTACTCGCGCACCGCATTGTTGTGGGCATCCAGATCATCGGAGAACACATGGCTGCCATCGCCGCGCGCAACGAAATACAGGCTGTTGCCGGCAACCGGGTTCAACGCAGCATGGATGGCTTCGCGACCGACCATGGCGATCGGCGTCGGCGGCAGGCCCGGTATCATGTAAGTGTTATAGGGGGTCGCTTCCCGGAGATGGGCGCGGGTCAGTCTACCGCTGTAGCGATCACCCAGACCGTAGATCACCGTCGGGTCGGTCTGCAGCAACATGCCGATCGCCATGCGTCGAACGAAGACCCCGGCAATCTTCCCGCGCTCCTGCGGCACACCGGTTTCCTTTTCCACCAGCGAGGCCATGATCAGCGCCTGATAGGGTTCAGTGTACGGCACGTCAGCGGCGCGCCCGTCCCATTCTTTGGCGAGGACTTCGTCGAGGCGGTCATAGGCTTTTTTCAGCAGATCGACGTCAGTCATGCCACGCACAAACCGATAGGTGTCGGGAAAGAAACGACCTTCGGGAAAGATCCCGCGGTGCCCGAGCTTTTCCATCACCTGACTGTCACTCAACCCGTCGAGGGTCTGCCCGAGTTTTTCGTCTTTGGCCAGGGCTGCGCGAACCTGACGGAAATTCCAGCCCTCGACGAGGGTCAGGCTGTATTGAACCATTTCGCCACGTTTCCACAGCTCGATCAGCCCCTCAACCGTCATGCCCGGAACCATGCGGTACTCGCCGCTGTGCAACGGTTGCTTCGGTAGATTGAAACGCCAGTAGACGCGCAGCCAGAACGCATCCTTGATGACGCCTTTGGCTTCGAGTCGATAGAAGGTGCGGGTTGGTGTCGTGCCCTTGGGCACTTCCAGAAGTTCTTCCTGGGTGATATTCAGCGGTTGTTCCAGCGCCGAATGAATTTTCCAGGCAGAAGCGCCCAGACACAGCCCCGCCAGAACCAATCCGGTTTCCAGCAGCAGCAAGAATTTACGTCTCACGTATCAAGCATCCAGTAGCGCGCGGGCAATGGTTTGGAGTTTACGGGTGAGCGGCCCAACCGGCCAGCCCAGAGCAGCATAGGCGCGCACCGGCCAAACGCCATACACGCTGTTGCAGACAAAGACCTCATCGGCCCATTGCAGCTGATCGAGGCTGATGTCGGTGATTTGTGTGGGAATCCCCAATGACTCGGCTTGAAACATTAATTCGGCACGCATCACACCGGCCACGCCACAGCGTTTTAAATCGGCGGTGATCAGCACCCCATCGCGCACCAGGAACAAATTACTGAACACGCCTTCGATCACGCGACCGGCCTGATCGAGCATCAAGCCTTCGGCATGTTCGGTGTCCTGCCATTCGGCACGGGCAATCACTTGTTCAAGACGGTTCAGGTGTTTGAGCCCGGCGAGCAAGGGTTGTCTGGAAAGTCGTGTGGCGCAGGGAAACAGGCGAACGCCCTGCTCTGCATGAACAGCCGGATAAGCAGCAGGAGGATTGCCTTGCAGAATGCGTCGGGCTTGCGCCGAAGGATCGGGGGCATAACCGCGCAAGCTGTCGCCGCGGGTGAGAATGAGCTTGAGCACACCCTCATCGAGCGCTGCGGCGTAGGCCAACAGTTCGCTGCGGATCATCTCGTGATCAACAGCGATTGCCAGGCGCGTACAGCCTTGCGCCAGACGCGACAGATGCCGGTCCAGCAACAGCGGCTGCCCGCCACGCACGGCAATGGTCTCGAACAGACCATCGCCGTAAGCCAGGCCACGATCCTTCAGCGACAGAGTGTCAGCCGGCTGACCGTCGACCCAGCTGTCCATCAGTCAGCGAACCGGCGGAACACCAGTGAGCCGTTCGTGCCGCCAAAACCGAAGGAGTTGGACAGCACCACATCGATGTCCATGTTGCGCGCAGTATGCGGCACGAAATCGAGGTCGCAGCCTTCGTCCGGCTCATCGAGGTTGATGGTCGGCGGCGCTACCTGACTGTTGATAGCCAGCACGCTGAAAATTGCCTCGACCGCGCCCGCTGCACCCAGCAAGTGACCGGTCATGGACTTGGTCGAACTGACCGCGAGCTTGTAAGCGTGGTCGCCAAACACCGACTTGATCGCACAGGCTTCCGCAAGGTCACCAGCCGAGGTCGAGGTACCGTGGGCGTTGACGTATTGAACCTGATCAACGTTGACCTTGGCATCGCGCAGGGCATTGGTGATGCAGCGTGCAGCTCCCGCACCGTCCGCCGGTGGCGAAGTCATGTGGTAAGCGTCGCCACTGGTGCCGAAGCCGATCAGCTCGGCATAGATGGTCGCGCCACGCGCCTTGGCATGTTCCAGCTCTTCGAGAACCAGCGCGCCGGCACCGTCGGACAATACAAAGCCGTCACGGCCTTTGTCCCAGGGACGGCTGGCACGGGTCGGCTCATCGTTGCGGGTCGACAGTGCGCGGGAAGCACCAAAGCCCCCCATGCCCAACCCGCACGCGGCCATTTCGGCGCCACCGGCAATCATCACGTCGGCTTCGTCGTACATGATGTTGCGGGCTGCCATGCCAATGCAGTGCGTACCGGTGGTACACGCAGTGGCGATGGCGTAGTTAGGTCCCTGTGCACCCAAGTGGATCGACAGGAAACCGGAAATCATATTGATGATCGAGCCAGGCACGAAAAACGGAGAGATCCGTCGTGGGCCGGTATCATGCAGCGTGCGGCTGGTTTCTTCGATATTGGTCAGACCGCCAATACCCGAACCCATCGCCACACCGATACGCTCACGGTTGGCGTCAGTGACTTCCAGACCGGAGTTGCGTACAGCCTGAAAACCTGCGGCCAGACCGTATTGAATAAACAGGTCGAGCTTGCGAGCTTCCTTGACCGACAGGTATTCCTCGACATTGAAGCCCTTTACCGAACCGCCAAAACGGGTGGAATAGGCAGAAAGGTCGGTGTGTTCGATCAGACCAATGCCACTGCGGCCAGCCAGAATGCCCTGCCAACTGCTCGGCACATCCGTGCCCAGTGGCGACAACATACCCATACCGGTGACTACGACGCGTCTACGCGACACAGCACTCTCCTTTTTTTCAGATGACGACTTTGCATCATGCCTAAAGAAAAAACCGCACGCCGTGATGGCAGTGCGGTTTTTCCATGACAGCAAGCAACGATTACAAGCTATTAAGCCTGGTGGTTAGTAACGTAATCGATTGCGGCTTGTACAGTAGTGATCTTCTCAGCTTCTTCGTCAGGGATTTCGGTCTCGAATTCCTCTTCCAGAGCCATCACCAGCTCAACGGTGTCAAGGGAGTCGGCACCCAGGTCTTCAACGAAGGAAGCAGTGTTGACCACTTCTTCTTCTTTAACGCCCAGTTGCTCAGCAACGATTTTCTTGACGCGCTCTTCGATGGTGCTCATACCTTGTTTTCACTCCTAATGGACAAATTCAGGCAGCTGGCCAGTGGGTAAGTGTATAGAAAGACTTTTCAGTTTTTCAACTGAAAGCTTCACTCCTCAAACCCGATAGCCCACTGCCTATAAATAGATTGCAGCTTTATAACGGATTTTAGACAGCTCGTATGACATTTTTTTGAAGCAATCCGTCACATTTAACTCATGTACATCCCGCCGTTCACCGGGATTGTAGCCCCAGTAACGTAAGCCGCACCGTCGGATGCAAGAAAAGCGACCACAGACGCGATCTCTTGAGCTTGCCCCAGACGGCCCAGCGGAATCTGCGTCTGCAAGGCTTCACGCTGTGCCTCGGGCAGCTCGCGGGTCATATCGGTGTCGATGAACCCAGGGGCCACCGAGTTTACCGTAATCGAACGCGAACCGACTTCACGCGCCAGTGCGCGGCTGAAACCTTCCAGACCGGCCTTGGCGGCAGCGTAGTTTACTTGGCCTGCGTTGCCCATGGCACCCACAACCGAGCCAATACTGATAATTCGTCCCCAGCGGGCTTTGGTCATACCGCGCAAAACGCCCTTGGACAGGCGGAACAGACTGTTCAGGTTGGTATCGACAACGTCATGCCATTCGTCGTCTTTCATGCGCATCATCAGGTTATCGCGGGTGATACCGGCATTGTTGACCAGGATCGCCGGCGCACCGAACTGTGCAGTGATGCTCGCCAGTACTGCAGCTACGGATTCGTCGCTGGTGACATTGAGCTCAAGACCGGTGCCTTGAATAGCGTTTTCCTTCAGGGTCGCGGCGATGCGCTCGGCGCCGGAAGCGGTGGTCGCGGTGCCAATCACGATGGCACCCTGACGACCCAGCTCCAGGGCGATGGCCTGGCCGATACCGCGGCTCGCGCCGGTGACCAGTGCAACTTTACCTTGCAGACTCATGCAAGCTTCTCCTGATTCAGGCCAGCGCTGCACGGGCGGCAGCGAAAGCGTCTGGGGTATTGAGGTTGGATGTCGACACGCCTTCGGCGCAGCGTTTGTTCAGGCCTGCAAGCACTTTGCCAGGACCGCATTCGACCAGCTGGGTCGCGCCCTTGGCGGCCAGCGCCTGGACAGACTCAACCCAGCGCACAGGCTTATAGAGCTGTTCAAGCAGATCGCGCTTGAGTGTATCCAGATCGGCCGGCACATTGGCGCTGACGTTCTGTACCACAGGAATCTGCGGCGCCTGCCAGTCGATTGCAGCGATGGACTCGGCAAAACGCTCGGCCGCCGGGCGCATCAGTTCACAATGCGACGGCACGCTGACCGGCAACGGCATGGCGCGTTTGGCACCACGGGCCTTGCAGCCTTCGATGGCGCGCTCGACTGCCGCCTTGGCACCGGCGATCACCACCTGGCCCGGGGAGTTGAAGTTGACCGCACTGACCACGTCACCTTGCGCCGCTTCGGCACAGGCTGCCAGCACGTCAGCATCGTCCAGACCGAGAATGGCGGCCATGCCACCTTGCCCGGCCGGAACGGCTTCCTGCATCAACTGACCACGGCGCTCAACCAGTTTGACCGCGTCGCCCAGGGTCAGGCTACCCGCAGCAACCAGCGCGCTGTACTCACCCAGGCTGTGACCGGCAACGTAAGCCGGACGCGCGCCGCCTTCGGCCAACCACAGACGCCACAAGGCGATCGAGGCGGTCAGAATGGCCGGCTGGGTTTTATCGGTTTGATTGAGCTGCTCTTCCGGCCCTTGCTGGGTCAGTGCCCACAGGTCGTAACCCAGAGCATCGGAAGCTTCTTTGAATGTTTCGAGGACAACCGGATGTTGCGCGCCCAACTCGGCCAGCATGCCGAGGGACTGCGAACCCTGTCCTGGAAAGACGAATGCGAGGGAAGCAGACATGTAACAAGCCCCTAATGATCTTGTCGTCGGAGAATTGATGTCCCAAGTGGGGGACGCAAGAAACTGACAGTTGGATGGCCAAACGAACCAAGCGGTCACATTTAAGCATTGTCCGACGAAATCACCTAAAGCAACAAATCCTCCAGACGACCGTGTATCCGCTCCGGCAGGTTTTCCTGAATCTCGATCAGCGCGCGGGAAATCGCACTTTGAAACCCCTGAACCCCGGCCGAACCATGACTTTTCACCACAATTCCTTGCAAACCGAGGAAGCTGGCACCGTTATGGCGCGCAGGTGCGAGCTCGGCCTGAAGACGCCTCATCAGCGGCAACGCCAGGGCACCGACCATTTTCGACGCGAGGTTTTTCCTGAACAAGGCTTCGATGCGCCCGGCAATCATGGTCGCCAGGCCCTCGCTGGACTTGAGCAGGATGTTGCCGACAAAGCCGTCACACACCACCACATCCGCCTCGCCACGGTACAACCCGTCACCTTCGACAAAGCCTATGTAATTGATACCGCGAGCGGCCTGCAACAAGGTGGCCGCCAGCTTGACCTGCTGATTGCCCTTGATGTCTTCGGTGCCGATATTCAGCAGCGCTACGCGCGGGCGAACAATACCGAGCGCCTCCGCCGCCACCGAGCCCATGATCGCGAACTGCAACAAATGCTCGGCACTGCAATCGACATTGGCGCCCAGATCGAGTAACTGGCAATAACCCTTTTGCGTCGGAATCGCCGCCACCATTGCCGGACGATCGATACCTGGCAGAGTCTTGAGCACAAACCGCGACAACGCCATCAGCGCCCCGGTATTCCCGGCACTGACACAGGCCTGGGCCTTGCCATCGCGCAACAACTCGAGCGCCACGCGCATCGACGAGTCGGGCTTGCCGCGCAAGGCCTGCGCAGGCTTTTCGTCCATGGTGATGACTTCAGACGCGGGGGCAATCGACAAGCGCGAGCGATCCACAGCCGATTGGCCGCAGAGCAATTCTTCAATAAGGGAAGGTTGACCGACGAGGGTCAGGTGCAGCGAGGGTGTAGCAGACAGGCAAGCGAGGCTGGCCTGAACAATGCTGCGGGGACCGAAGTCCCCGCCCATTGCGTCAATCGCGATGACTTGAGCGGACAAGTGATTACTCGTCAGCGCCCTTGTCGATCACTTTACGGCCACGGTATACGCCTTCTGGCGATACGTGGTGACGCAGGTGAACTTCACCGGTGGTTTTTTCTACAGACAGGGTGCTAGCCTCGAGAGCGTCGTGCGAACGGCGCATGTCACGGGCGGAGCGGGATTTTTTGTTCTGCTGAACAGCCATAATTGATTAACTCCTAAACGTTTGGGTCACGCTTTAACTGCGCCAATACACTGAACGGGTTGGACCGCGTTACCTCGTCCTCGCTCGGTTCGGGCTCATCGAGACCCGCCGGCTGCTGGCATTCTTCCGGATGATGAGCAGGCACAATGGGCAAGGCGAGCAGAAGCTCCTCCTCGATCAGTGACTGCAGATCCAAAGGATCTTCGCCCAGTTCCAGCACGTCATAACCTTTCGGCAACGACTGGGTATTCGCACCCTCCTTCACCACAGCATAACTGCATTCGCTATGGATCGGCAGGGTGACCAGCTCAAGACAACGCTGGCAAACCATTTTGACTTCGGTGTCGATAAAGCTGTGGATGACCACAGATTTACGTTCATCTCGTTCAAAAACGAATTTAGCCTGCACCGTACCGACAGTATCGGAAAGCGGGTCGCAGAGTCTCTCCAAATCGGCCAGCAGCAGTTCACCTTGAAGGGTGGTGCCACGGTCAGCCAATTTGCGCGGGTCAACGTGAGGTGGAATCGGGTCATTCAACATAGGCGCAGCATTATAGGGATGCCCCCAGCCATGTCAAAGGAAATTCAGCCCTGTCCGTCACTTGCAGGCCTCCGCTAGAATTCGCGCCTGACTTTTGGAGTTGCGCATGCTGCCTTTATTACTCGCTTCAAGCTCGGTGTATCGCCGGGAATTGCTGGCCCGCTTGCAGCTGCCGTTCACCTGCAGCTCGCCGGATATCGACGAGAGTCATAGAGCGGGTGAGCCGGCCGTCGAACTGGTCAAACGCCTCGCCAAAGAAAAAGCCCAGGCACTGGCGGGCAGCCATACCGCCCATCTGATCATCGGCTCCGACCAGGTCGCGGTACTCGGCGACCGGATTATCGGCAAACCCCACACTTTCGAAAAGGCCCGCGAACAACTGCTGGCGGCCAGCGGTGCCAGCGTAACCTTCCTGACCGGCCTGGCACTGCTCAACAGCCAGACCGGCGACTTCCAGGTTGATTGCGTGCCGTTCACCGTCCACATGCGCACACTCGATCAGGCACGCATCGAACGCTACCTGCGCGCCGAACAGCCCTACGACTGCGCTGGCAGCTTCAAGGCCGAAGGTTTGGGGGTGAGCCTGTTTCAAAGCACCGAAGGCCCTGACGCCACCAGCCTGATCGGCCTGCCGCTAATTCGCCTGATCGACATGCTGCTGGCCGAAGGCGTGCAAATCCCCTGAGCACAAAAAACCGGCCACGAAGGCCGGTTTTTATGCAGCCACAGGATCAGCGCATCGATGGACCGTGAAAACCCATCCACATCGCCAACTGTTCCGCCACACTGGCACCGAGCTTTTTAGAGAAGCGATCGAACGGCGATTCCTGAACGGTGAAGTCCACCAGCTCTTTCTCACCAATCACGTCCCGGGCCACCGAGCTGGCGTTACCCAGGCCATCAATCAGACCGAGCGGCAGCGCTTGCTCACCGTTCCAGACCAGACCAGAGAACAGCTCAGGATGCTCCTTGTCCTTGAGGCGGTCGCCACGTCCCTTTTTCACGCTGTTGATGAACTGCTGGTGCGTGGTATCCAGCACGCCCTGCCAGAATTGAGTTTCCTCAGGTTTCTGCGGCTGGAACGGATCGAGGAACGATTTGTGCTCACCTGAATTGTAGGTGCGACGCTCGACACCCAGCTTCTCCATGGTGCCGACAAAGCCGTAGCCCGCCGCCGTCACACCAATGGAACCTACCAGGCTCGCCTTGTCGGCATAGATCTGATCCGCCGCACTGGCAATGTAGTAAGCGCCGGAAGCGCCCAGATCCGAGATCACCGCATACACCTTGGTATCCGGGTGCAGGCCGCGCAGGCGGACGATTTCGTCATACACGTAACCCGACTGCACCGGACTGCCGCCCGGGCTGTTGATGCGCAGAATGACGCCTTTGACTTTCTCATCCTCGAAGGCCGCACGCAGACTGCCGACGATGTTGTCGGCACTGGCCGGCTCTTTGTCGGCGATCATGCCCGTCACGTCGATCAATGCCGTGTAGTTGGCGCTGCTGGTCGCACTCTTTTCAATGTCCATCAGCGGCGTGAACAGGATCAGCGCCACAAACAGGTACACGAACGTCAACAACTTGAAGAAAATCCCCCAGCGACGCGACCGGCGCTGCTCCGTCACACTGGCCAGCAAGGTCTTTTCCAGCAGCTTCCAGCTTTTTTCGTCACCGCTCTCTGCGCTCGCCTTGGCGGGCGCTTTCCATTCGTCGGTCATGACATCTACCCCAGCAAAAATCTATTAAGCCCGCTGACTCAGCCAGGCATGCAATTCTGAAAAACGATCAATGGCCAGTGCCGACTCGAACAACTTCAGCGCCTCGATCGATTGCGCGCCGTAGCTGACTGCCACCGAATCCATGCCGGCGTTGCGCGCCATCTGCAAGTCGAACGAAGAATCGCCGACCATCAGCGCCTGCTCGGGACGGACCTCGCAATGGGCGAGAATCTGCTCAAGCATCAGCGGATGCGGCTTGCTCGCAGTTTCGTCAGCGGCGCGGGTGATATCGAAATAATCTTCCCAACCGTGCGATTTCAGTACCCGATCCAGCCCGCGACGCGCCTTGCCAGTCGCCACAGCCAAATGATACCCCTCGGCACGGAACGCCTCCATCGACTCGACTACACCTTCAAACAACGGCGAAGGCACAGCCTCTGAGGCGATATAGTGATCGGCATAATGCTGACGAAACGCTACCAATTCGGCATCGCCGATCTCGGGATACAGCGTGCGAATCGCCTCTGGCAAACCCAGGCCGATAATGCCTTTGACCGCAAAGTCATCACACAAGGGAAAGCCAGAACGCTCGGACGCCACATGCATCGCCTCGACAATCCGACCAATGGAGTCGGCCAACGTGCCGTCCCAATCGAAAATCAGCAGCTTGTAATCAGAGTGGCGCACTCAATCGCTCCACGGTCTTGGCCCACATTTCATCCACTGGCGCCTGCAACTTCAGCTCGCTGCCATCGGGCAGCGGCACGGTCAGCATGTAAGCGTGGAGAAACAGGCGCTTGCCACCGAGATCGCGGATTTCCTTGCTGAACCCCTCATCGCCATACTTGGTGTCGCCAGCGATGCAGTGCCCGGCGTGCAGGGTATGGACGCGGATCTGGTGAGTCCGGCCGGTGATCGGCTTGGCTTCGATAAGGGTGGCAAAGTCGCCGAAACGGCGCAGGACCTTAAACACGGTCACAGACTCCTTGCCCTCCTCCTCGTCGACCTCGACCATGCGCTCGCCGGAGCGCAGATTACTCTTGCCCAGCGACGCACGGACCTGCTTGATCGAGGCCGCCCAGTTACCACGGACCAGCGCCATATAGCGTTTATCAACGCCATCGCCGCGCAATGCCGTGTGCAAGTGACGCAGCATGCTGCGCTTCTTGGCGATCATCAGCAGGCCCGACGTATCACGGTCGAGACGGTGAACCAGTTCGAGCTCCTTGCAATCGGGACGCAACTGGCGAAAGGCTTCGATCACCCCGTAAGTCAGGCCGCTGCCGCCATGAACCGCGATACCGCAAGGCTTGTTGATCACGATCAGCGCCTTGTCTTCGAAGACAATCGAGGCTTCGAGGCACTGCAGCAGGCCTTGGGCCAACGGCACCGGCTCATCACGCTCAGGCACACGAACCGGCGGCACGCGCACGATATCGCCCGCCTGCAGCTTGTATTCGGGCTTGATCCGACCTTTGTTCACTCGCACTTCGCCTTTACGCAAAATGCGGTAAATCAGGGTCTTGGGCACGCCTTTGAGCCGAGCGAGAAGGAAGTTATCAATACGTTGGCCGGCATATTCCGGCGAGACCTCCAGCAGTTGTACGGCTGGGGTCGAAGGGGCTGTAGTCGTCATGGCGCGGATGATAACAATTTTTTATGGAATTGAAGCACTTAATCATTGCTGCTATAGTCGCGAACGCCGCCAAAAGCGGCTGGACAGCGGACCAACGGTCAAAAACCGGCCCTGACCAACGCAATTCACCAGGACGCGAGGCCGTCCTACGGGGCTTTCGCTACGTATCGGTGGAGTTTGCAGCTGTAACGAGCGCAGGTGACATGAGGCCTGAATCATGCCGCAAAGCAGAGTTTTAACTCGCCTTGCGAGCAAATATTCACGGCCAGTTCACAAAGTGCAGTCAGCCACGAACGACCCTGGGCGAACGCTTCGGAAACAACGCCTAAATTAGCCATGATGCGTGACCTCCCCCTTCGGAGCTCACGGTAAATGCCAACCCGCTGCGGATTCTGCGCGCGGCAGCACCCGAATTATCAGGGATACGTGTAGGGTGGAGATGCACAACCGCTGGACTGTGTAGCACTAGGCTTTATCAAGACGCTTCATCTCGTCCACAGCCGCTGGTTGATTCCTCCTCCTGACTGAGTGCTTAAGTAGCCACAGCAAGCAGGACGCGTACGTCGCGACACCGGCCCAATTGGTCGGGGTTTGCTAGACACTGGAGTGGCCAACCACTCCTGACGCACCTGACACCGACCGTGAGAAGTCGTGTGTGCCGAACGCCGTTTCCGGCAGCCCGGAAACCGACGGTACTACATGAAAAGAATGCTGATTAACGCAACTCAACCCGAAGAGTTGCGTGTTGCACTGGTAGATGGCCAACGCCTCTACGACCTGGACATCGAATCCGGTGCACGCGAGCAGAAGAAGGCCAACATCTATAAAGGCCGGATTACTCGCATCGAACCAAGCCTTGAGGCTGCCTTTGTCGATTTCGGCTCCGAGCGCCACGGCTTCCTGCCCCTCAAAGAAATCTCCCGCGAATACTTCAAGAAAGCCCCCGAAGGCCGCGTCAATATCAAAGACGTCCTGAGCGAAGGCCAGGAAGTCATCGTTCAGGTCGAAAAAGAAGAACGTGGCAACAAGGGCGCCGCCCTGACCACCTTCATCAGCCTGGCCGGTCGTTACCTCGTACTGATGCCGAACAACCCGCGTGCCGGCGGTATTTCCCGTCGCATCGAAGGTGAAGAGCGCAACGAACTGCGTGAAGCCCTCAACGGTCTGGTTGCCCCGGCCGACATGGGTCTGATCGTGCGCACTGCCGGCCTTGGCCGCAGCAGCGAAGAAATGCAGTGGGACCTCGATTACCTGCTGCAACTCTGGACCGCCATCAAAGAAGCTTCGCTGGATCGTTCCGCGCCGTTCCTGATCTACCAGGAAAGCAACGTGATCATCCGCGCCATCCGCGATTACCTGCGCCAGGACATCGGCGAAGTGCTGATCGACAGCGTTGAAGCCCAGGACGAAGCCCTGACCTTCATCCGCCAGGTGATGCCGCAGTACGCCAGCAAGATCAAGCTGTACGAAGACAGCGTTCCGCTGTTCAACCGTTTCCAGATCGAAAGCCAGATCGAGACCGCTTTCCAGCGCGTCGTTGAACTGCCTTCCGGCGGCTCCATCGTTATCGATCCGACCGAAGCCCTGGTGTCCATCGACATCAACTCGGCGCGCGCCACCAAAGGCAGCGACATCGAAGAAACCGCTCTGCAGACCAACCTTGAAGCCGCCGAAGAAATCGCCCGTCAGTTGCGCTTGCGCGACATCGGCGGCCTGATCGTCATCGACTTCATCGACATGACCCCTGCCAAGAACCAGCGCGCCGTGGAAGAGAAAGTCCGCGAATGCCTGGAAGCCGACCGCGCTCGCGTGCAAGTCGGTCGCATCTCGCGCTTCGGCCTGCTGGAAATGTCCCGTCAGCGCCTGCGCCCATCCCTGGGCGAAAGCAGCGGCATCGTTTGCCCGCGTTGCAACGGCACCGGCATCATCCGTGATGTTGAATCGCTGTCGCTGGCCATCCTGCGCCTGATCGAAGAAGAAGCCCTGAAAGACCGCACCGCCGAAGTTCGCGCCCAAGTGCCGATCCCGGTGGCGGCGTTCCTGCTCAACGAAAAACGCAACTCGATCACCAAGATCGAACTGCGCACCCGTGCCCGCATCGTCATTCTGCCGAACGATCACCTCGAAACGCCGCACTTCGAAGTTCAGCGTCTGCGCGATGACAGCCCGGAAGCCAGCATCAATCAGTCCAGCTACGAAATCGCCGCTGCCGCTGCCGAAGTCGAAGAAGTCCAGCCAGCTGCCGCGACCCGCACCCTGGTTCGCCAGGAAGCCGCGGTCAAGACCGCTCCGGCCCGCGCCAACGCTCCGGTTCCGACCGAAGTCGTCGCTGCCGCCCCCGTGGCTGCACCGGTTGCCGCGCCAGAACCGAGCCTGTTCAAAGGCCTGGTGAAGTCGCTGGTCAGCCTGTTCGCGACCAAGGAAGAGCCAGCGGCTCCGGTTGTGGTTGAAAAACCAGCGACCACCGAGCGCCCGGCCCGTAACGAAGAGCGTCGCAATGGTCGTCAGCAGAGCCGCAACCGTAATGGTCGCCGCGATGAAGAACGCAAGCCTCGTGAGGAACGTGCACCGCGTGAAGAGCGCGCACCACGTGAGCCACGTGAAGCCCGCGAAGAAACCCCGGCCGTTGCCCGCGAAGAACGTGCTCCACGTGAAGAACGCGCACCACGCGCACCTCGTGAAGAACGTGCACCGCGTGCTCCACGCGAAGACCGCAAGCCCCGTGGCGAGCGTGAAGAGCGTCCGGTTCGTGAGCTGCGCGAGCCCCTGGATGCCGCCCCGGCCGCTGCTGCCGCCATTGCCGCTACTGCTGAAGAGCGTCCAGCTCGCCAGCCACGTGAAGAACGCGCTCCACGCCCTCCGCGTGAAGAACGTCAGCCACGTGCGGAACAAGCCGCTGCCGCCGTCGCTGAAGAAGAGCTGACAGCCAACGAAGAGCAACTGCAGGAAGACGGTCAGGAAGGCGCCGAAGGCGATCGTCCACGCCGCCGCTCCCGTGGACAGCGTCGTCGCAGCAACCGCCGCGAGCGTCAGCGTGATGCCAACGGCAACGTGATCGAAGGTTCGGAAGAATCCGAAGGTAACGAAGCTGGCGAAAGCAACGAAGCGCCAAGCACTTCCGATCTGGCCGCCGGCCTGGCTGTGACCGCAGCCGTTGCCAGCACCGTGATCAGCGCACCGGCTGAAGCACAAGCTCACGAGCAAGCCGAACGCGCCACTGCTGCCGTTCAGGAAACTGCTCCGGTTGAAGCGCCAGTGGTTGAAGCAACGACTCCGGTCGAAGCGACTGCCGCTGCGGAAATCGAAGTGGCTCCGGTTCGTGAAGCCCAACCTGTTGTTGAAGCTGCCGCCGAGCCTGCGACCGTCGCTGAACCTGTCGCCGAGCCAGTGGTTGCTGCCGAACCTGCTGCCGAAACCGTCACTGAAACCGTGACCGAAGCTGTCCGCGAAGTTCGTGAAGAACAAACCGCGTTCAACTGGGTTGCCGAGCCGGTCGCTGTTGAAGCACCTGCACCGGTTACTGAAGCCATGGTTTCCGAACCAGTGGTGGCGGCTGCCGAACCAACTCCAGTCGTTGAGGCGCCGGCTCCAGTGGTTGCCGAAGTAGCGGAACCGGCCGTTGAAGCCGCCCCCGTCAGCGCCCTGACGCCAAGCGGCCGTGCGCCGAACGATCCACGTGAAGTGCGTCGTCGCAAACGTGAAGAAGAGCGTCTGCAGAAGGAAGCCGAACAAGCTGCCGCTGCTGCTCCGGTTGAAGCTGAAGTGGTCGAAGCGGCGCCTGCCGAATCGGTCATCGAAGAAGCGCCGCGCTCCGTTCAGGAAGCTGTAGAGCAACACGAACAAGCCCAGGAAAAAGAGCACGAGCCTAAACCCCTCGTCTAATTCCCCAGGCCATTAAAAAGCCCCGTCTGGTCATCCCAGGCGGGGCTTTTTTTATGTCCCAATCACCGCAATCCCCCTGTGGGAGCGAGCCTGCTCGCGATAGCGGTTTAACATTCAACATTGATGCAAGCTGATCCACCGCTATCGCGAGCAGGCTCGCTCCCACAGAGGATCTCTCACAGGGGGAACTATGCTGGTTTGAAGAGGGTGTAATTAATTTTGTGTAAACGGTCATTTGGCAGGAGACTGCCTACCCCAAGGAAATCCAATGACCGAGCCAAAACCCAAGCGCGCCAA
>NZ_JAVDUA010000026.1:0-105113 GCF_031456105.1 Pseudomonas sp. BE134
ACCCTCATGCAGTTGCGCTTCGCTTCATTCGCTGTGGCCAGCTCAAGAGAGGACTTTCACCTCTAGGATGGCGCCCATGCTGGGCGCACAAGTGACCCGCTGTAAGAGCGGAACCATAAGTGGCATAACCGCAGAAACGGATATGTATCCGATCAAAGACCAGGCAACTTTTGCGCAAAAGCGATACGGAGTGCGATAACCGCCCAATAAAAAATGCCCCAATCTCTCGATCGGGGCATTCGTTTTAACGCGACTTATATATAAGCCTTAGTGCGAAACCGCCCCACTCGCCCCCAAACCAGTCTGCGAACGAACAAACTGAGGGAAGAACAGCGCGCGCTCGTTGGCGCCAGCGGTCGACTTGTCAGTGATCGAGAAGAACCAGATACCGACAAAGGCAATCGCCATCGAGAACAGCGCCGGGTATTCATACGGGAAGATCGCCTTCTCGTGATGCAGGATCTGCACCCAAATGGTTGGACCAAGAATCATCAAGCCAACAGCACTGATCAGCCCCAACCAGCCGCCGATCATCGCACCGCGGGTGGTCAGCTTCTTCCAGTACATGGAAAGCAGCAGCACCGGGAAGTTGCAACTTGCCGCGATGGAGAACGCCAGGCCTACCATGAACGCGATGTTCTGGCTTTCGAACAGAATGCCCAGGCCGATCGCCAGCACCGCCAAAGCGATGGTGGTGATTTTCGAGACGCGAATCTCGTCTTTCTCGTTAGCCTTGCCCTTCTTGATTACGCTGGCATACAGGTCATGAGACACCGCCGATGCACCGGCCAGGGTCAGACCGGCAACCACTGCCAGAATGGTCGCGAACGCTACCGCCGAGATGAAGCCGAGGAAAATACTGCCACCCACCGCGTTGGCCAGGTGCACCGCCGCCATGTTGTTACCGCCCAACAGCGCGCCAGCCGCATCTTTGAAAACCGGGTTGGTGCTGACCAGCAGGATCGCGCCGAAGCCGATAATAAAAGTCAGGATGTAGAAATAACCAATGAAGCCGGTTGCATACAGCACGCTCTTGCGAGCTTCTTTCGCGTCACTCACGGTGAAGAAGCGCATCAGGATATGCGGCAGGCCAGCGGTACCGAACATCAGTGCCAGGCCCAGAGAGAACGCAGAGATCGGATCTTTCACCAGACCGCCAGGGCTCATGATCGCCTCGGCTTTAGGGTGAACCTTGATCGCCTCGGAAAACAGCATGTTGAAGTCGAAGTTGACGTGTTTCATCACCATCAGCGCCATGAACGAAGCACCGGACAGCAACAGCACAGCCTTGATGATCTGCACCCAGGTGGTCGCCAGCATGCCGCCGAACAACACGTACATGCACATCAGGATACCGACCAGGATGACCGCGACGTGGTAGTCGAGGCCGAACAACAGCTGGATCAGCTTGCCGGCACCGACCATCTGCGCGATCAGGTAGAACGCCACCACCACCAGCGAGCCGCAAGCGGACAGCGAGCGGATCTGGGTTTGCCCGAGGCGGTAGGACGCCACGTCGGCAAAAGTGTATTTACCCAGGTTACGCAGGCGCTCGGCGATCAGGAACAGAATGATCGGCCAGCCCACCAGGAAGCCGATCGAGTAGATCAGGCCGTCGTAGCCGGACGTGAACACCAGGGCGGAAATCCCCAGGAAGGACGCCGCGGACATGTAGTCACCGGCAATTGCCAGTCCATTCTGGAAACCGGTGATGTTGCCGCCCGCCGCATAGTAGTCGGCGGCCGAGTTGTTTTTCTTGGAGGCCCAGTAAGTGATATACAAAGTCGCGCCGACGAACGCCACGAACATCAGGATCGCGGGAACGTTCAGCGGTTGTTTGGTCACGGCACCGGTCAAGGCGTCAGCCGCCCAGGCCCCCGGTGCGAATGCTGCAACGCTCAATAGAGCCATTAGACGCCGGATCATTGCTGAGCCTCCTTGAGAATCGCATTGTTCAGGTCGTCGAATTCGCCATTGGCGCGTCGTACGTAGATTGCCGTCAGGATAAAGGCCGAGAGAATCAGCCCGACACCAATCGGAATTCCCCAGGTAATCGAAGACTCAGGGCTGATTTTCGCCCCCAGCAATTTTGGCCCGTAAGCAATCAACAGGATGAATCCGGAGTAAAGCCCTAGCATGATCGCTGACAGTATCCAGGCGAATCGCTCCCTCTTACTGACCAGCTCCTTGAAGCGCGGGCTGTTTTGAATCGAGAGGTAAATGCTGTCGTTCATTGTTTTTATCCTCGCAGCACAGATTATTGTTGGAACGGTATCCACTCTATGCGGCTGGGAAACAGGTTCCAGACGACCTTAGTCTTAGAACGCCATGACAGAATCGCCATTTTCCAGCAGGCTCGCTCCCACCGAAAAAAGCAAAAGGCCCCTTGGCATTACTGCCAAGGGGCCTTTAGAGGTTCAGATTAGACGCTTCAGCTCAAATCATTTGGTCCAGTCGGCAACGCGCTCCGGGTGTTTGGCCACCCAATCTTTCGCTGCAGCTTCAGGCTTGGCGCCATCCTGAATCGCCAACATGACCTCGCCAATTTCGTCTTTCGACGCCCACTGGAAGTTTTTCAGGAACTTGGCCACTTCCGGCGCTTTGGTGGCGAGTTCTTTGCTGCCGATGTTATTGACCGTTTCAGCGGCGCCATAAACGCCTTTCGGATCGTCCAGGAAGCGCAGTTTCCACTTGGCAAACATCCAGTGCGGCACCCAACCGGTCACCGCGATGGATTCGTTTTTCTTCTCGGCACGGGTCAGCTCGGCAATCATGCCGGCGCCGGAACTGGCCTTGAGTTGATACCCGGTCAGGTCGTAATCCTTGATGGCCTGTTCGGACTTGATCATCACGCCTGAACCGGCGTCGATACCGACGATGCGGTTTTTGAAGCTGTCATCGGTTTTCAGATCGCCGATGGTTTTGGCCTTGACGTACTCCGGCACGATCAAACCGATTTTTGCATCTTTGAAGTTCGGACCGTAATCAACGACCTGGTCCTTGTTCTTGGTCCAGTAATCACCGTGTGTCACCGGCAGCCACGCCGATAACATGGCGTCGAGTTTGCCGGTGGCCACACCCTGCCACATGATCCCGGTGGCGACGGCTTGCAGCTTCACGTCATAACCCAGTTTCTGTTTGATCACTTCTGCCGCTACGTGAGTCGTCGCGACGCTGTCGGACCAACCGTCAACGTAACCGATGCTCAAGGTCTTGCTCTCGGCACTGGCCATGGTGGAGCCGATCGCAAGCACCAGAGCGGCACCTGCGCCTAAAAGTCGTCGCATCTTCATCGTTACTTCCCCGAAAGTGCTGCGCTCGACGGATGCCGAGTCGCGTCAACGTATAGTTATGGTGCACAGCGCCCCCATCACGCCCACCGCAAACCCTTTCGAACATCAGCGTGATTTATTCATGGGAGCACTGATGCGTCGATCATCAACCTCACGGCAACCGCGACCTGCTCTACCAGCGACCTCAAAGCACCGAGAAACGACATCAGAAAGCCATAGTTCGTGAGTAACGCAAACACCCCGACCGATCCGCTCGAACTTTGCATGTCAACGTTATGCAGGGCACCTGATCCGCGGCAAATGCAGGTAACATGCGCGGCTTTGCTCCCAGACGCCCCGACCATGCCCGCGACATCACGCTTTCCTTTTTTTGCTTATTTATTCGCCTGCCTGCTGGGGCTATTTGCCTTCGGTGGCTTTTGGTACGGCCTCGGTCAACCGGTGATTCTGCCGGACGTGGCCAGCGCAACGCACAAACTGCAATGCGCCTCCTACACCCCGTTCGACAAGGACCAATCACCGTTCGATCAGCCGTTCAAATTGCGCCCGGAGCGCATGGACGCCGACCTTGCACTGCTGGCCAAGAGCTTCGAATGCATCCGCACCTATTCCATGACCGGCCTGGAAGCCCTGCCTGATCTGGCACGCAAGCATGGTCTGAAACTGATGATTGGTGCCTGGGTCAACAGCAATCCGGTCGACACCGAGAAAGAGGTCGACCTGCTAATCGCCTCGGCGAACGCCAACGCCGACGTGGTGACCGCGGTCATCGTCGGCAACGAAACCCTGCTGCGCAAAGAGATCACCGGCGCACAACTGGCCCGGCTGATTAACAAGGTCAAAAGCCAGGTTAAACAACCTGTCACTTATGCCGACGTCTGGGAGTTCTGGCTCAAGCACCCGGAAATCGCCCCGGCAGTCGACTTCCTGACCATCCACTTGCTGCCGTACTGGGAAGATGATCCCTCGAACATCGATGCGGCCCTGCAACATGTGGCCGAAGTGCGTCAGGTGTTCGGCAACAAATTCGCCCCCAAGGACGTGATGATCGGGGAAACCGGCTGGCCCAGCGAAGGTCGTCAACGTGAGACCGCCCTGCCGAGCCGGGTCAATGAAGCCAAATTCATTCGCGGTTTTGTCGCCATGGCTGAACAGCAAGGCTGGCATTACAACCTGATTGAAGCTTTCGACCAGCCGTGGAAACGTGCCAGTGAAGGCGCGGTCGGCGGTTACTGGGGACTGTTCGACGCGGATCGTCAGGACAAGGGCGTACTGGCAGGCCCAGTGACCAATGTGCCGTACTGGTCGCAATGGCTCGCGGTGGGTGGCTTGATTTTCCTCGGCACACTGATCCTCGGTGGCCGCGTTCGCAGCACTCGCGCAGCGCTGGTACTGCCACTGCTCGGCGCGCTGGCGGCTTGCTCGATTGGCGCGTGGGGTGATCTGGCTCGCGTTACCACGCGGTTTGCGAGCGAATGGGTGTGGGTGGCGCTGCTGACGGCTTTGAATCTGTTGGTACTGGCTCATGCCGCACTGACATTGAGCGCTCGCACCGGTTGGCGTGAGCGGACATTCAACGCGCTGGAACGCCGGGCTGGCTGGCTGCTTGCGACGGCGGGGTTTGCTGCAGCGGTGATGATGCTGGAGCTGGTGTTCGATCCGCGTTATCGCAGTTTCCCGAGTGTGGCATTTATTCTGCCGGCACTGGTTTACCTGTGCCGCCCGGTCAGCGTGCCACGTCGGGAAATTGCATTGCTGAGCTTCATTATTGGCGCAGGCATTGCGCCGCAGCTGTACCGTGAAGGCTTGCAGAACCAGCAGGCCTGGGGTTGGGCGCTGGTGAGTGTGCTGATGGTATTGGCGTTGTGGCGCAGTTTGCGGGTTCGCAAAGCTTAATCTTGAGCGAAGCTTTTGGCCTCATCGCGGGCAAGCCCGCTCCCACAGGGATCGCCTGAATCCTGTGGGAGCGGGCTTGCCCGCGATGGCGATTTATCAGGCGCTACGAGACGCCCGGACCAGACGCAGTCCCGCAATCACCACCGCAAAAACAGCCAGCGTCGTGTTGTACAACGCCAACGCCGGAAACCCGAACACCAGCGCCAGCACCGCCAGCCACCAGCCTGTCTGGCCCGGCAGCACGAAGCCGAGCACCGCTGCCGCGATCGCTGCCCAACCCAACATATTGAAGTGAATCATCAAGCCCAGGTTCGAACGAACCGCACATTCCCAACGGCTCGCCTCGTCCACGCAAAGGCCCACCCACTGCGCATCCTCCATAAAGCCATAACGCGCGCCGTAACTGGCAGCCAGCCATAAAGGCAACAAAACGAGTAGTAAAACCACCGACAGACGACGGGACATGAAACACTCCAATAGGCGAAAACGGCGGCCAGCTTAATCCCCCGACTGCGGTATGCAAACGTAAGCAACAAAAACTGGTCACGAAATCGCTTCAAAGTGTATCGTCCAGCTACTATTACCGGAAACAAGCCTCTTTGGTGCCGATGCGTGGCACTTTGGCGCAGCCTCGATGGTCATAGCCTGCGAACTTCATTCGGCACCTTATTCTAAGGGATCTAGTCATGCTCCGTTCCTTGCGCTTCGCCGCCCTTTTTGGCGGCCTTATATTGAGTGCGTCCGCACTGGCGGTCGATGTAGACGCCGCCGGTTATGGCTACCCCTTGACCAACCCGTTCGAGGCGACCATCGCCACGACACCTCCTGACCTGCGTCCGGAATTGCCGCGCAACGAAGACATCGATCAGGAGGATCGCACCATCTCGCTGCGCCCGGAACGCGAGTTCGAACTGCCCGACAACTTCTGGGCTGTAAAGAAGCTCACCTACCGCATCGCGACGCAGGATAAAGCCGCACCGCTGATCTTTCTGATTGCCGGCACCGGCGCACGCTATGACAGCAGCCACAACGAATACCTGAAAAAGCTCTACTACCAGGCCGGCTACCATGTGGTGCAGCTGTCGTCGCCGACCAGCTTCGACTTCATGAGCGCCGCCTCGCGCTTCGCCACTCCGGGCGTCAGCAAGGAGGACGCCGAAGACCTGTATCGGGTGATGCAGGCCGTGCGGGCACAACATCCAAAACTGCCCATCACCGATTACTACTTGACCGGTTACAGCCTGGGCGCCCTGGACGCGGCGTTTGTCGCACACCTGGACGAGACACGCCGCAGCTTCAACTTCAAGAAAGTCTTGCTCCTCAACCCGCCGGTCAACCTGTACACCTCGATAACCAACCTGGACAAGCTGGTCCAGACCGAGGTCAAGGGCATTAATTCCAGCACTACGTTTTACGAAGTAGTGCTGAACAAACTGACCCGCTACTTCCAGGAGAAAGGCTACATCGACCTCAACGATGCCCTGCTCTATGACATCCAGCAGTCCAAGGAGCACCTGACCAACGAACAGATGGCCATGCTGATCGGCACGTCTTTCCGCTTTTCGTCGGCCGACATTGCCTTCACCTCGGATCTGATCAACCGTCGCGGCCTGATCACACCACCGAAATTCCCGATCACAGAAGGCACCAGCCTCACGCCGTTCCTCAGGCGTGCACTGCAGTGCGACTTCGACTGCTACATCACCGAACAGGTCATCCCCATGTGGCGTGCCCGCACCGACGGCGGCAGCCTGCTGCAACTGATCGACCAAGTGAGCCTCTACGCCCTCAAGGATTACCTGCACAACAGCCCGAAAATCTCGGTGATGCACAACGCCGACGACGTGATCCTTGGCCCTGGCGACCTCGGTTTCCTGCGCAAGACTTTCGGCAATCGCTTGACCGTTTATCCATACGGCGGCCATTGCGGCAACCTTAACTACCGCGTCAACAGCGACGCCATGCTGGAGTTCTTCCGTGGCTAAATACCTCCTGCTAATCGCCGCGTTACTCTGTGCAGGCGTCGCCAATGCCGACAACAGCAAAGCCAACGCGCCTGTTGTGGTCGACAGTGACGGCTTCAAGGAGCCGCTGAGCAAGCTCAAATTCAACCCAGGGCTGGATCAGCGCGAGTTCGAACGCTCAACGCTCAACGCACTTAACGTCTACGACCCACTGGAAGAGTGGAACCGTCGGGTTTATCACTTCAACTACCGCTTCGATCAATGGGTGTTCCTGCCCGTAGTCGACGGCTATCGCTATATCACGCCAAGCTTTTTGCGCACCGGCGTCAGCAACTTCTTCAACAACCTCGGTGATGTGCCGAACCTTGTGAACAGCCTGTTGCAGTTCAAAGGCAAGCGCTCGATGGAAACCACTGGGCGCCTGCTGCTCAACACCACCATCGGCATCGCCGGCCTGTGGGACCCGGCCACCGCCATGGGCCTAAAGCGTCAAAACGAAGACTTCGGTCAGACGCTCGGGTTCTACGGTGTACCGGGCGGCGCCTACTTCGTCCTGCCCATTATCGGGCCGTCCAACATCCGCGACACCGGCGGCCTGGCGGTGGACTTCACCGTAGAGTCGGCGATCAACTTCCTGAACGTGGCTGAAGTCAGCTCCAACCACCCTGAAGTCTGGATCCTGCGCGGTATCGACAAACGCAACCAGACCAACTTCCGTTATGGCCAGTTGAACTCCCCGTTCGAGTACGAGAAAGTGCGATTCGTGTACACCGAGGCACGCAAGTTGCAGATCGCCGAGTAAATCCGACGGCAACAAAAAAGGCCATTCGATGTGAGTCGAATGGCCTTTTTACATTCCCGCCACACCACATCCCCTGCGGGATAGTGTCAGGTTCTAGCCTTTCAGCGCTTTCCAGATTTTGCTGGCGACCAGCACACCCGCCAGCACCACTGCCCCCGCGACAATCCCCGCCACCCCGTTCAGCAACGTCGGCACAATAAACCCGGCACCGCTCGCCGCGGCACTGACGCTTTCGATCCAGTGATGAACCGCCGGCACGCCGTGAGTCAGGATCCCGCCACCGACCAGGAACATCGCTGCCGTACCAATCACCGACAGGCTTTTCATCAAGTACGGTGCCGCTCGCAAAATCATACCGCCGATGCTTTTGGCCAACGGGCGCGACTTTTGGCTCAACCACAAACCAAGGTCGTCGAGTTTGACGATGCCCGCCACCAGGCCATACACGCCGATGGTCATGATAATGGCAATGCCAGAGAGCACGATCACTTGCTGGGTCAGCGACGCATCCGCCACGATGCCGAGGGTGATGGCGATGATTTCTGCCGAGAGGATGAAGTCGGTCCGCACTGCGCCCTTGATCTTGTCCTGTTCGAAGGCCACCAGATCGACCGCTGGATCGGCCACCGCCTCAACCAGTTCCGCATGTTCGGCCTGGTCTTCAGCCTTGCTGTGCAGGAATTTGTGCGCGAGTTTTTCGAATCCTTCAAAGCACAGGTAAGCGCCGCCAACCATCAACAACGGCGTGACCAGCCATGGTATGAACGCGCTGATGGCCAATGCCGATGGCACCAGGATCAGTTTGTTGCGAAACGAGCCTTTGGCGACCGCCCAAACCACCGGGATTTCCCGATCGGCACGCACACCGCTGACCTGCTGGGCGTTGAGTGCCAGATCGTCGCCAAGCACACCGGCGGTCTTTTGGGCGGCCATTTTGGTCATCAAGGCGACATCGTCGAGTACCGCGGCGATGTCGTCGAGCAGCACCAGCAAACTGCTTCCTGCCATGAATCAGGTTTCCTTCTTGGATGAATGCCATGCAGCATAGCGCGACGGCACGCCACACGGGGCATTCTTGAGCGCCGCGCGAGCCCGGTGATACCATGCGCAACCGCCAGAACAGGCAAGGAACCCCTTGGTTTATGAGCACTATCCGCGAGCGCAACAAAGAACTGATCCTGCGTGCCGCCAGTGAGGAATTTGCCGACAAGGGCTTCGCTGCGACCAAAACCAGTGACATCGCGGCCAAGGCGGGGTTGCCCAAACCCAACGTCTACTACTACTTCAAATCCAAGGAAAACCTCTACCGCGAGGTCCTGGAAAGTATCATCGAGCCGATTCTGCAGGCCTCGACCCCGTTCAACGCAGACGGCGAGCCCAGCGAAGTGCTGAGCGGCTACATTCGCTCGAAAATCCGTATCTCCCGCGACTTGCCGTTCGCCTCGAAAGTGTTCGCCAGCGAAATCATGCACGGAGCTCCGCACTTGAGCCCTGACCTGGTCGAACAGCTCAACGGTCAGGCCAGACACAACATCGACTGCATCCAGACCTGGATCGACCGCGGCCAGATCGCCGCCATCGACCCCAACCACCTGATGTTCAGCATCTGGGCCGCGACCCAGACCTATGCCGACTTTGACTGGCAGATCACCGCTATTACCGGAAAAGCCAAGCTGGATGAGGCTGATTACGAGGCGGCGGCACAGACGATAATTCGGTTGGTGCTCAAGGGGTGTGAGCCGGACTGATACACCGCGGTGTATTTATCGCTAGCAGGCTAGCTCCCACAGGGATTGTGTACACCGCAGATCCATGTGGGAGCTAGCCTGCTAGCGATGAAGAGAACTCGATTTCAGCTCAAACCCAGATAGCATCCCACAGCGGATAGTCGCCTAGCTTTTCAACCAGGCCAGACCGCAATGGGTTGGCCACGACATATCGCGCCACCTTCACCAGATCTTCCTCTCGCCGCAGTGCCCGGTCATGAAAGCCTTTCTGCCAAAGTGTGACCTTGCGGCCGGTAAATTGATTTACCGTTTTGGTGCTCATTGATTTGGTTTTCTGCATGAGGTCAGCCAATGATCCCTGCTGCAGTTCAACCAACCAATGAAAAT
Organism: Pseudomonas sp. BE134; assembly: GCF_031456105.1. Classification (NCBI taxonomy): domain Bacteria; kingdom Pseudomonadati; phylum Pseudomonadota; class Gammaproteobacteria; order Pseudomonadales; family Pseudomonadaceae; genus Pseudomonas; species Pseudomonas sp. BE134. The sequence goes on from NZ_JAVDUA010000026.1 coordinate 10,070, forward strand.
GATCGGGCATGACAACCCAGGCCAATGATTTGGCCGTACCTTGATTTTGAGCGCAGCGAAATTGATAAACCACCGCCCTACCCAAGGTGAAGTCTTTGAATATTGGTTTTCGGTCGTGTGTATTGGTGGTTAGCAGGTAAATCCGATTGGATTCGGTATAACGGCCGATGCGCAAGCGATTTGAGGCGGGTAGATCAGGCATTCCTTTGCCCTTGCATGATTAATTAATGAAGAAGGCTAGACCTGATTTCACCCAAGGGCGGGGCAGACATTTAGCTGGATGTGTCTGGTAGTCCGCCATCGCTAGCAGGCTAGCTCCCACACTGAATCTGTGGCGTACACAAATCCCCTGTGGGAGCCAGCCTGCTGGCGATGACGTTAGATCAATCCATACAAATTCAAGCAGCAACCCCAGCATCCGCCGTCAACCCCAGCGCCTCGATCGCATTGATCGCACATTGCTCATCCACATCCGATAGATCACCGCTAATCCCCACCGCCCCCAGCACGTTACCGCCCTGATCCCGAATCAGCACACCACCCGGTGCCGGCACTACGCTGCCCTGCCCCAGACTATTAAGGGCCGCAATAAAGGCCGGGCGTTGTTGCGCATCCAGCGCCAACAAGCGTGAGCCTTTGCCCAGCGCGATTGCGCCCCAGGCTTTGCCGATGGCGACCTGCGGGCGTAGCAGGCTGGCGCCGTCTTCGCGTTGCAGAGTGATCAGGTGCCCGCCGGCATCCAGTACCGCAATGGTCAATGGAGCCGCCGAGATTGCACGCCCTGCGCAAATGGCCTGATTGATCAGGTTGACTGCGACTTTCAAGGTTAAAGCGCTCATGGTGCCGTCCTCATTTTGTTTTTCGGAAAGCCGTTGGACTGCGCCGTTGTGCCGCAGACCGATGCAACAAATAGAACACAATGAGCTATTTTTTTGTATACAATAATTCTCGAAAAGCGCCACATGCGACGAAAAGCCACAGAAGATTGGGCTTCAGACGAATGAAACAAGCGCTTGAGAAAATGGATTGACCTGCGCCGTCCGCCGTGAATACACTCTGCGCAAAGCCACTTGTATACAATTACAAAACGTAAGAGGCACAAAACCATGAGCAAAATGAGAGCAATCGAAGCCGCCGTTCTGGTGATGCGCCGTGAAGGGGTTGATACCGCTTTTGGCATCCCAGGCGCCGCGATCAACCCGCTGTACTCCGCCTTGCAGAAGGTCGGTGGCATCGATCACGTCCTCGCTCGCCACGTTGAAGGCGCCTCGCACATGGCCGAGGGTTACACCCGCACCAAGGCCGGCAACATTGGCGTGTGCATCGGCACTTCCGGCCCTGCCGGTACGGACATGGTCACCGGGCTTTACAGCGCCTCGGCCGACTCGATCCCGATCCTCTGCATCACCGGCCAGGCACCGCGGGCCCGTATGCACAAGGAAGATTTCCAGGCCGTCGACATCACCGCCATCGTCAAGCCAGTGACCAAGTGGGCAACCACGGTCATGGAACCGGGCCAGGTGCCTTACGCGTTCCAGAAAGCCTTCTACGAAATGCGCTCCGGCCGTCCAGGCCCGGTGCTGATCGACCTGCCGTTCGACGTGCAGATGGCGGAAATCGAATTCGACATCGACGCTTACCAACCCCTGCCGCTGGCCAAGCCGACTGCGAACCGCGTGCAAATCGAGAAGGCCCTGGCCATGCTCGATCAGGCTGAGCGCCCATTGCTGGTGGCCGGTGGCGGCATCATCAACGCCGACGCCAGCGACCTGCTGGTCGAGTTCGCCGAGCTCACCGGCATTCCAGTCATTCCGACCCTGATGGGCTGGGGCACCATCCCGGACGATCACCCGTTGATGGTCGGCATGGTCGGTCTGCAAACCTCGCACCGCTACGGCAACGCGACGATGCTCAAATCCGACCTGGTGCTGGGCGTCGGTAACCGTTGGGCCAACCGCCACACCGGCTCGATCGATGTGTACACCGAAGGCCGCAAGTTCATTCACGTCGACATCGAACCGACCCAGATCGGCCGCGTGTTCAACCCGGACCTGGGCATCGTCTCCGACGCTGCCGCCGCATTGACCGTGTTCATCGAAGTCGCTCGCGAATGGCAAGCCGCCGGCAAGCTGAAAAACCGCAGCGCGTGGCTGCAAGACTGCCAGCAGCGCAAAGCCAGCCTGCACCGCAAGACACACTTCGACAACGTGCCGGTCAAGCCGCAGCGCGTCTATGAAGAGATGAACCAGGTGTTCGGCAAAGACACCTGCTACGTCAGCACCATCGGTCTGTCGCAGATTGCCGGCGCGCAGTTCCTGCACGTCTACAAGCCGCGTCACTGGATCAACTGCGGTCAGGCCGGCCCGCTGGGCTGGACCATTCCGGCGGCACTGGGCGTGGTCAAGGCCGATCCGACCCGCAAGGTCGTGGCGCTCTCGGGCGACTATGATTTCCAGTTCATGATCGAAGAATTGGCAGTGGGCGCGCAGTTCAAGCTGCCGTACATCCACGTTGTGGTAAACAATTCGTACCTGGGGCTGATTCGTCAGGCTCAGCGCGGTTTCGACATGGACTACTGCGTTCAACTGTCCTTCGATAACCTGAACGCTCCGGAACTCAACGGTTACGGTGTCGATCACGTCGCGGTGGCCGAAGGCCTCGGCTGCAAGGCACTGCGAGTGTTTGAACCGGCTCAGATCCAGCCTGCCCTGCGCAAGGCTCAAGAACTGATCGAAGAGTTCAAGGTACCGGTGATCGTCGAGATTATTCTGGAGCGCGTGACCAACATTTCCATGGGCACCGAGATCAACGCCATCAACGAATTCGAAGACCTGGCGCTGGTCGGCAACGACGCACCAACGGCGATTTCGATGCTTGATTAAAATGACCTGAAACCTGTAGCAGCTGCCGAGGCACGAGGCTGCGTTGCGTGTCCGCAGGACCGCCGTCGGGGGCCGCTTCGCAGCCCAACGCAGCCTCGTGCCTCGGCAGCTGCTACAGGGCACCTATTTTTACGGGAGACCACCATGCCGCGTTTCGCAGCCAACCTGTCCATGCTGTTCACTGAGCAGGATTTTCTTGCCCGTTTCGAAGCGGCCGCCAAGGCCGGTTTCAGTGGTGTCGAGTACCTGTTCCCCTATGACTTCAGCTCCGCCGAGATCAAGGCCAAGCTCGATGCCAATGGTCTGACTCAAGTGTTGTTCAACCTGCCGGCCGGTGACTGGGCCAAGGGCGAACGTGGTATCGCCTGTCTGCCGGATCGGGTTGAAGAGTTCCGCGCCGGTGTCGATCTGGCGATTGCTTACGCCAAAGTGCTGGGCAACACCCAGGTCAACTGCCTGGCGGGTATTCGTCCTCAGGGTATCGACGATGCCACCGTGGAAAACACCTTCGTCGCCAACCTCAAGTACGCGGCCGACAAGCTGCAAGCGGCGGGCATCAAGCTGGTGATGGAAGCGATCAACACCCGCGACATCCCGGGTTTCTACCTGAACAACACCGCACAAGCACTGTCGATTCGCGAACAGGTCGGCAGCGCCAATCTGTTCCTGCAATACGACATCTACCACATGCAAATCATGGAGGGCGACCTGGCCCGCACCATGGCCGCGCACCTGGGCGAGATCAACCACATCCAGTTGGCCGACAACCCGGGGCGCAACGAACCAGGCACCGGTGAAATCAACTACCGCTTCCTGTTCGAACACCTGGACCGCATCGGTTATCAGGGCTGGGTGGGTTGCGAATACAAGCCGCTGACCACCACTGAAGCAGGCCTGGGTTGGCTGAAAACCCATAACGCGATCTGACACAGATCCCTGTGGGAGCGAGCCTGCTCGCGAATGCGGTGGTTCAGTCAACACGGATATTGAATGTTCTACCGCATTCGCGAGCAGGCTCGCTCCCACATAGAAGCACTCCCCCTATTTGCTAGAAGCAGCAATAAAAACAAGAGGAATTAGTCATGGCTAAAATCGGATTTATCGGCACCGGCATCATGGGCCACCCAATGGCGTTGAACCTGCAGAAAGCCGGTCACAGCCTGTTCCTGTCGGCGCACCACGACGCCGCGCCTGCTGACCTGATTGCCGCTGGCGCCGTCGCCCTGGCGAACCCGAAAGAAGTCGCACAAGAAGCCGAATTCATCATCGTCATGGTGCCGGATACCCCACAGGTCGATGACGTATTGTTCCGCGCCGACGGCGTTGCAGCCGGTGTCGGCAAAGGCAAAATCGTCATCGACATGAGCTCGATCTCGCCCACCGCCACCAAAGCGTTCGCGGCCAAAATCAATGAAAAAGGCGCGCAATACCTCGACGCGCCGGTGTCTGGCGGTGAAGTCGGCGCCAAGGCCGCAAGCCTGAGCATCATGGTCGGCGGCGATGCCGATGCCTTCGAACGCGCTCTGCCGCTGTTCCAGGCCATGGGCAAGAACATCACCCTGGTGGGCGGTAACGGCGACGGTCAAACCGCGAAAGTGGCGAACCAGATCATCGTGGCGCTGAACATCCAGGCAGTGGCCGAAGCCCTGCTGTTCGCCTCGAAAAACGGCGCGGATCCGGCCAAGGTGCGTGAAGCGCTGATGGGTGGTTTCGCTTCCTCGAAGATCCTTGAAGTGCACGGCGAGCGCATGATCAAAGGCACCTTCGACCCAGGCTTCCGCATCAGCCTGCACCAGAAGGACCTGAACCTGGCCCTGCAAGGTGCCAAGGAACTGAACATCAATCTGCCGAATACCGCCAATACCCAGCAAGTGTTCAGCACCTGCGCGGCCATCGGTGGCAGCAACTGGGACCACTCGGCGCTGATCAAGGGCCTGGAGCACATGGCGAATTTCTCGATTCGCGATAAGTAAGCCCTGCACCAATCCACTGTGGGAGCCAGCCTGCTGGCGATGAAATCAACGCGGTGTGTCTGATAGACCTCAGCGCCTGAATCGCCAGCAGGCTGGCTCCCACAAGGACCCGAGTTGCTCCAACCCCAATAACAAGAATTCCGGGAGCCCGCCATGTCGGTCGATCCGCAACAATTCCTGCGCGAGCTGTTTGCCACAGCCATCGACGCTGCCCATCCGCAACAAGTCCTCGAAGCTCATTTGCCCAAAGATCGCAGCGGTCGGGTAATCGTCATCGGTGCCGGCAAAGCGGCCGCCGCCATGGCGCAAGTGGTCGAGCGTTGCTGGGAAGGTGAAGTCAGCGGTCTGGTGGTGACGCGTTACGGTCACGGCGCCCCGTGCGAAAAAATCGAAGTGGTCGAAGCGGCCCATCCGGTGCCGGACGCGGCAGGTCAGGCCGTCGCCAAGCGTGTCTTTGAACTGGTCAGCAACCTGACCGAAGACGACCGCGTGATCTTCCTGCTTTCGGGCGGCGGCTCCGCACTGCTGGCGCTGCCGGCGGCGGGCATCACCCTGGCCGACAAGCAATCGATCAACAAAGCCCTGCTCAAATCCGGCGCGACCATCGGCGAGATGAACTGCGTGCGCAAGCACCTCTCGGCGATCAAGGGCGGTCGCCTCGGCAAGGCCTGCTGGCCGGCCACTGTTTATACCTACGCGATTTCCGATGTGCCGGGTGACCTCGCCACGGTCATCGCTTCCGGCCCGACCGTGGCCGACCCCAGCACTTCGGCTGAAGCACTGGCGATCCTCAAGCGATACGGCATCGAGGTTCCGGTCTCGGTGCGCAACTGGCTGCAAAGCCCGGAATCGGAGACGGTCAAACCCGGCGATCCGAGCCTGGCGCGCAGTCACTTCCAGTTGATCGCCCGTCCACAGCAGTCGCTGGAAGCGGCCGCCGTGAAAGCGCGGCAGGCCGGTTTCAGCCCGCTGATCCTCGGCGATCTGGAAGGCGAATCCCGCGAAGTGGCCAAGGTCCACGCCGGCATCGCCCGGCAGGTCGTGCTGCACGGTCAGCCATTGGCGACGCCCTGCGTGATTCTCTCGGGCGGTGAAACCACCGTGACCGTGCGCGGCAATGGTCGTGGCGGGCGCAACGCCGAATTTCTGCTGAGCCTGACCGACAGCCTCAAAGGCCTGCCGGGCGTCTACGCCCTGGCCGGTGACACCGATGGCATCGACGGTTCCGAAGACAACGCCGGCGCGATCATGACCCCGGACAGCTACGCCCGTGCCGCTGCCCTCGGCTTGAGCGCCAGCGACGAACTCGACAACAACAATGGCTACGGCTATTTCGAGGCGCTGGACGCCCTGATCGTCACCGAACCGACCCGCACCAACGTCAACGACTTCCGCGCCATCCTGATTCTTGAGAGCCCTAAACATGACGCCTGACAAGAAGGTTAAAATCCTCGCCACCCTCGGCCCCGCCACCGAAGGCATCGACGACATCCGCGAACTGGTGAAGGCCGGGGTCAACATTTTCCGCTTGAACTTCAGCCACGGCGATCATGCCGACCATGCTCAGCGCTACCAGTGGATTCGTGAAGTCGAGCGCCAGCTGAATTATCCGTTGGGCATTCTGATGGACCTGCAAGGTCCGAAACTGCGGGTCGGCAAATTCGCTGAAGGCAAGGTGCAACTGCATCGCGGTCAAGCCCTGCGCCTGGACCTGGACCCGACGCCAGGCGATGAACGCCGGGTTAACCTGCCTCACCCTGAAATCATCGCGGCGCTGCAGCCTGGTATGGACCTGCTGCTGGACGACGGCAAGCTGCGGCTTCGCGTGGTGACCAAGTACTCCGACGCGATCGACACCACCGTGCTCAATGGCGGCGAATTGTCGGACCGTAAAGGTGTGAACGTGCCGCAAGCGGTGCTGGAGCTGAGCCCGCTGACCGCCAAGGATCGCCGTGATTTGAGCTTCGGTCTGGAGTTGGGTGTGGACTGGGTGGCGTTGTCGTTTGTGCAACGTCCGGAAGACGTTCGCGAAGCCCGCGAACTGATCGGCGACAAAGCGTTTTTGATGGCCAAGATCGAGAAGCCATCGGCGGTGATTCATCTGCGGGAAATCGCTGAGTTGAGCGACGCGATCATGGTCGCTCGCGGTGATCTGGGCGTAGAAGTGCCGGCCGAAAGCGTGCCGCAGATTCAGAAAAACATCATCGGCATCTGCCGTCAGCTCGGCAAACCGGTGGTGGTGGCCACGCAGATGCTGGAGTCGATGCGCTTCTCCCCGGCCCCGACCCGCGCCGAGGTCACCGACGTGGCCAACGCCGTGGCCGAAGGGGCGGATGCGGTGATGCTGTCGGCAGAAACCGCGTCCGGTGAATATCCGCTGGAAGCGGTGCAGATGATGAGCAAGATCATCCGCCAGGTGGAAAACGGCCCGGACTATCAGACGCAACTGGACGTGAGCCGACCAAAAGCCGAGGCGACGGTTTCCGACGCGATCAGCTGTGCGATTCGTCGTATCAGCAATGTGCTGCCAGTGGCCGTGCTGGTGAACTACAGCGAGTCCGGCACATCAAGTTTGCGTGCGGCGCGGGAGCGGCCGACGGTGCCGATTCTCAACCTGACCCCGAACCAGCAAACCGCTCGTCGTCTGACCGTCGCGTGGGGCGTGCACTCGGTGGTCAATGATCGCCTGCGGCAGGTGGACGAGGTGTGTTCGACGGCGCTGGAGATTGCCCAGGCCCAGGGCATGGCCAAGCGTGGCGACACCTTATTGATCACTGCGGGTGTGCCGTTTGGGCAGCCGGGGTCGACTAACTCCTTGCGCATCGAAACATTGATCTAGAGCGCCCATACCGACCTCATCGCCAGCAGGCTGGCTCCCACATTGGTTTTGTGTCGATCATGAAATCAAGACTGAACAGAGATTCAGTGTGGGAGCCAGCCTGCTGGCGATCAGCCGGGGTCGCGCTCGACCGACTCGCTCCCTTTGACTTCCAGACCTACCATGCCTGCCAATCACTTCAACACCCACTGCCCCGATTGGGCCACTGCCCTGCTCAACGGCTTCAGCCAGATCTTCCTCCAGCGCCATCCGCTGTTTGGTCTGCTGTGCCTGTTGGCCATTCTGTTTACCGCGCCGACGCTGCTCGGCGGGGCGCTGTTGGGTGGCGTCGCCGGATTGCTGACTGCGCAACGTCGCGGCTACGCCAAGGCCGATCGCCAGGCCGGGTTGTTCAGTTACAACGGGGTATTGCTCGGCTTGTTGCTGAGCCTGTATTTCCCGTGGTCCGCCGTGCTGCCGCTGGTGATCATTGCCTGCGGCGGCCTGAGCGCGATGCTCACTCAACAGTGGCTCAAGCGCGACCGGTTTAGCCAATACCTGCCCACCTACACCGCGCCGTTCGTGGGGATGAGCTGGTTGCTGCTGTGTTTCGCCACGCCCTCGACCCAGGCGCACTTGATCGAAATCAACACGCTGAACGTGCTCGCCGCACCACTCAAAGGTCTCGGCCAGGTGATGTTCCTCGGTCATCCGCTGGCCGGGGCGTTGATTGCCGCCGGTTTGCTGATCGCTGATCGTCGCGCCTTCTGCTGGGCGTTGCTGGCGTCTGTTGCAGGCTTGGGTTGGAGCCTGTTGCACCACGACTTCTATACCGGTCTGCTCGGCCTCGGTGGCTATAACGCCGTGCTCGCCGCCCTCGCCTTCAGCTCGCAGCGCCAGCAGTCATGGCTGCCACTGGTCGGCATTGCACTTGCGCTGCTGCTGACGCCGATGTTTGCTGCTATCGGCCTGCCCACCCTGACCGCTCCCTTCATTCTCGCCTGCTGGCTGATCCGTACGGCGGCTCAAGTACTCGGCAAAGCAACGGAGGCCCGTGCGCCTTGCGCTACTGGGGAGAATCAACCTAGGCTGCGTTGATCATTGGTTCAGGCGGCATCCATGGACAGCAGCAAAAACTGGCGTGAAGACCTTTACGTCATGATTTTCCAGAGCGACACCAAGGCGGGGCGGCGCTTCGACGGCACCCTGCTGCTGATCATTCTCGCCAGCATCATCATCGTGATGCTCGACAGCATCGATTCCATTCACCAGAACTACGCCGATGTGCTGGCGTATATCGAATGGGGGTTCACCTTCGTCTTCGCTGTTGAATACATCCTGCGGTTGTATTGCTCACCCAAGCCGTGGCGCTACGCGTTCAGCTTTTACGGGCTGGTGGATTTGCTGGCCATCGTGCCCGGAATCCTCGCGCTGTATTACGCCGATGCGCAGTACCTGCTGATCATCCGGATCATTCGGATGCTGCGGATTTTCCGCGTGCTCAAGCTCAGCCCGTACCTCAAGCAAGCCAACTACTTGATGTCGGCGTTACGCGGCAGCAAACAGAAAATCGTGGTGTTTCTGGTCAGCGTGAGCACGCTGGTCACGGTGTTCGGCACGCTGATGTACGTGATCGAGGGTCCGGAACACGGCTTCACCAGTATTCCCAAAGGCATCTATTGGGCGATTGTCACCCTGACCACCGTGGGTTTCGGCGACATCGTGCCGAAGACGCCGTTGGGTCAGGTTGTTTCGTCGCTGGTGATGATTACCGGTTACTCGATCATCGCCGTGCCCACCGGTATTTTCACCGCCGAACTGGCCAACGCCATGCGCGGCGAACAGTTGCAACATGACTGCCCGGTATGCAAGAAAAACAACCACGAACACGGTGCGGCGTTCTGTTCGCGCTGCGGTAATGCGCTATTTAAGAAAATAGAATAAGCAAAGAGCTTTTTAATCTTTAAAGGCCTATGCGCGCCCGGCTATAGTCGCTGGCAAATTGCCTCACTTTTGAATTAGAACAAGGACTGCGTAGTGAAAAAACTCTTTGGCGCCTCGCTTCTGGCCGCTGGCCTGACATTGACCAGCATGGCTCAGGCTGCACCGACCCTGCTCAACGTTTCCTACGACGTGATGCGCGACTTCTACAAGGACTACAACACGGCCTTCCAGAAACACTGGCAAGCCGAACACAACGAAAACATCACCCTGCAGATGTCCTTCGGCGGTTCGAGCAAGCAGGCGCGCTCGGTGATCGACGGCCTGCCGGCTGACGTCATCACCATGAACATGGCCACCGACATCAACGCCCTGGCGGACAACGGCAAACTGGTCCCGGAGAACTGGGTCACGCGCCTGCCGAACAACAGCGCGCCGTTTACGTCCGCCACTGTATTCATCGTCCGTAAAGGCAACCCGAAAGCCCTGAAAGACTGGCCTGACCTGCTCAAGGACGGCGTTCAGGTGATCGTGCCGAACCCGAAAACCTCGGGCAACGGCCGCTATACCTACCTGTCGGCCTGGGGTTATGTGCTGAAGAACGGCGGTGATGAAAACAAGGCCAAAGACTTTGTCGGCAAACTGTTCAAACAAGCCCCGGTGCTGGATACCGGCGGCCGTGCAGCCACCACCACATTCATGACCAACCAGATCGGCGACGTACTGGTGACCTTCGAAAACGAAGCGGAAATGATTGCCCGCGAGTTTGGTCGCGACCAGTTTGAAGTGATCTACCCAAGCGTTTCCGCCGAAGCCGAGCCGCCAGTGTCTGTGGTCGATAAAGTCGTCGACAAGAAAGGTACTCGCGCGGCAGCCGAGGAATACCTGAAGTACTTGTGGTCGCCGGAAGGTCAGGAGATCGCAGCGGCGAACTATCTGCGTCCACGTGACCCAGCGGTGTTGGCCAAGTACACCGATCGATTCCCGAAAGTGGATTTTCTGTCGGTAGAGAAGACCTTCGGTGACTGGCGCACCGTGCAGAAGACCCACTTCAATGATGGCGGGATCTTTGATCAGATTTACAGCGGTCAGTAATCACTGAGCTGAACGAAAAAGGCGACCTGAGCAGGTCGCCTTTTTTGTGGCCGAATACAAAACTCATATTCGCCGTAGATCCCCCGTGGGAGCGAGCCTGCTCGCGAAAGCGGTGTATCAGTCCCAACAATATTGAATGTGCTGCCGCTTTCGCGAGCAGGCTCGCTCCCACAGGGATTTTGACTTGCCCTCACATCGGCGGCGTCACGCCGTCCTTGCCCGCCGAGATCGATTGCGCGGCCAGCGTCCCGTCGGCACTCTGCGTCACAAACGTCACGATCTTCACCCCCACCTTCAGCAAGCTGCGATCCCCCGGCATCAAGTTCACAATCGGCACATCCTCCGGCACCAGAATCTTCTGCTGCCCGCTCTTGTAGTTAACCGTTAACACGCGGCCATTGCTGACCACCAGATCGCCGACGCTGCCATTGGTCATGGTACTGCCCTTGACCAGATCAAACGGCCGATGCCCGTCGCCGCTGCCGGCCAATTCGGGTGGAAAAACGTGGACTTCCAGCGCCTTGAGGGTGCCATCTTCCTGAGGAACGGCGGCCGTGCCGATGTAGCTGCCAGGTTTGATGTCTTCAATATTGGCCAGTGTGACGGCGCGGATCCTGGTGTCGTTGGTCAGGTTGATGACTACGTTTTCGCCGCTGCTGGCGTGGACGTTCAACACCTCAGGGCTGACCCCGGTGATTTCGCCGCGAACACCTATACGCATGCCCGGCGCATCGGCGGCCTGGGCCAGGCCTGCGGTAAACACGGCGATCAGTGACAGGGTTGAAGCGCCGCGAATCAGGTGACGGAACATCGTATTCATGGCAGTACCTTCCGGTAATGAAACGTGAAGAGAGAACATAAGCACGCTATCGAACTGGATGTAAGTGAATGTATCATCCGGGCTGTACGTCCCGACGCAAGGCATGCGTCACAACCCGCGTCACTCATTCCGCAATGGAATGATTACTATCACTTCAATCCCTCTTCCGCCGTTTGGGCGTGCCGCTTAGCCTTCGCGCATTCCCTTTTGTTCAGCGAGTCCCGTTATGAACCCAGCGAACCAAGTGCCCCACGGCGCCACGACAATGACCAAAGGCATGGTGCTGCTTTTCGCCTTCTGCTGCGGTGCCATCGTGGCCAATATTTACTACGCCCAGCCGATCATCGGCCTGATCGCGCCGGACATCGGCCTGACCAGCACCATGGCCAGCCTGATCGTTTCGCTGACGCAGATTGGCTATGCGCTGGGGCTGTTCTTCCTCGTGCCACTGGGTGATTTACTGGAGAACCGCCGGCTGATGATCATCACCACCGTGGTGGCGATTGCGAGTTTGCTGGGTGCTGCGTTCACCGATCAGCCCAACGTGTTTCTGCTGATCTCGTTGCTGGTGGGCTTCAGCTCGGTGTCGGTGCAGATCCTGATTCCACTGGCCGCGCATCTTGCACCGGAAGAATCTCGTGGTCGCGTGGTCGGCGGGATCATGGGCGGTTTACTGCTGGGCATTTTGTTGGCTCGGCCGGTGTCCAGCGTGGTGGCTGACCACTTTGGCTGGCGCGCGATGTTTGTGATTGCGGCGGTGTTGATGGCCGCGATCAGCATCGTGCTCGCGCAGACCATTCCCAAGCGCCAGCCTGATCACAGTGCATCGTACGGCCAGTTGCTGGGGTCGCTGTGGACGTTGTTGCGCCAACAACCGGTGTTACGTCAGCGTGCGTTTTACCAGGGTTGCATGTTCGCCACATTCAGCCTGTTCTGGACCGCCGTGCCGTTGGAACTCGCACGCAATCATGGCCTGTCGCAAACCCAGATCGCGATCTTCGCCCTGGTCGGTGCCATCGGTGCCATCGCAGCCCCCATCGCCGGGCGACTGGCCGATGCGGGCCACACCCGCGTCGCATCATTGCTGGCCCTACTGTTTGCCAGCCTGAGTTTTTTGCCGGCCTTCATCCATCCGCTCTACAGCGTCATCGGCCTTGCCGTCACCGGCGTGTTGCTCGACTTCTGTGTGCAGATGAACATGGTTCTCGGCCAACGCGCGGTCTACGCCCTCGATGCCAAAAGCCGCAGTCGCCTCAATGCGCTGTACATGACCAGCATCTTCATCGGCGGCGCGTTCGGTTCGTCGGTGGCCAGTGCGGTTTATGAGCACGGTGGCTGGTTGTGGATCGTGATCGTCGGCAGTGCGTTTCCGCTGTTGGCGTTGCTGCGGTTTTTGAGTGTGTCGCAGAAGCCTTCGTTGGCGACGGCTTAAGCAGTCTGAAGTCTTGCGGCAAGCTCTACAGTCGAGCTTGCCCGCAAGGAATGCACCTCATATCACTCAGTGTCGAACCAGTTTTTCCATCGCAGCATCTGCCAGAAAGGAAGAACGGCTTTTCACATTGTGCTCACGCACATATCGATCAATGCGCTGAATCACATAGCCAGGAAGTGTCACGTTGACCTTCTCGGTTTTGCCCATGTACGGCGAAATGTCCAGCTCGAGCATTCCCCAGCCCATATCGGCGTAATCCGGATTCCCACGGTGAGCAGCCGCAGATGTAGGCATGGGAATCGACTCCCCGTCAGCCGCCATCTCCTGAAGCATGATGTGAGCAATCTCGACCGCCGCATTGTAGGCATCTTCAAACGTATCCCCGGCCGTTACGGCGCCTGGAATATCGGGGATCTGAATACCGATGGCGGTGTTCTCGTCGCCCCACTCGATACAGATTGGATATTGCATTATGGATCTCCTGCATAACGGGCTCCCGGGTAATACAGCCCGGCTCGCCTCCTGATACTTTTGACCGTCCCGACCGGTAAATCCTTTTTCGGATGAGGGACGGGAATGGTGTACGGGTTGTAGGGGTGCTTGAAGATGTGATGACTTCCGGTAATCCGATCCAATATCCATCCCGCCTCTTCCAACTCTTTGATCAATAGCCTGCTCTGCACCAATAGCCTCCTTGCTCAGGCCCAAATAAAAGTAACCCTAGAGTTATATTTACTCAAGCACAAAAACCCGAATCGCGACGCTCGGTTGTTTTACAGGGTGTGATTGCGGGCCACGGCATTCCCCCAGGAATGACTACTTTCACTGCGCGTCATTCGTTACGCCGAGGTCAACCCGGATTACACTCAGCGTCCTGAGCCTGAAGCGATGCTGGATGCGATTCGCGGCAAACCGATCAAATGTCGCCTGACCCGCGGCATGTTTTTCAAGGAGTGTGAAATGACACGTCGTACCTTTCTCATCACTGGCGCCAGCAAAGGCATTGGTCGCTCGGTGGCCGAGCACCTGGATCGTGCCGGGCATCGAGTCGTCGGGATTGCCCGAACGCCTGACCTGACGTTCCCCGGCATTTTGTTTCCGCTGGATTTGAGTGACAGAGCGCTGACTCAGGAAGTCTTGGCGGACTTGGCCAGGACGTACGAATTTGATGGATTGGTGAACAACGTCGGTGTGGTACGCCCGCAGGTGCTGGGTGAAATTGATCTGGATACGTTCGACGATGTGATGCGGGTCAATCTCCATTCGGCGTTGCAGGCCACTCAGGCGCTACTGCCAAACATGCGCGCCAAGGGTTGGGGTCGGGTGGTGAACATTTCGAGTCTGACCGTACTCGGGATCACCCAACGCACCGCGTATGCGGCGGCCAAAGCAGCGTTGATCAGCTTTACGCGTTCCTGGGCGCTGGAACTGGCACAAACCGGTGTGACGGTGAACGCGGTTGCGCCGGGGCCGACTGAAACTGAATTGTTCCGCGCCAACAACCCGCCGGGTAGCGAAGGTGAAGCGCGGTATCTGGCGGGCGTGCCGATGGGGCGTCTGGGACAGCCGCAAGAGATCGCGGCGGCGATTGCGTTTCTGTTGTCCGAGCAGAGCGGGTTTATTACCGGGCAGACTTTGTTTGTCGACGGCGGCTCCTCAATAGGGAAAGCCGCGTTCTAACCAACAACATCAATCCTTGTGGGAGCGAGCTTGCTCGCGATGAGGGCGGCACATTCAACATTGATGTGACTGGCTGTCCGCTGTCGCGAGCAAGCTCGCTTCCACAGTAGATCTCCAGTGATTTCAGTACTGCACAAGGACTTCAGATGGACCGTTTGGCCGCAATGGAAACCTTCGTCTACGTCGTGGAAACCGGCTCATTTTCCGCCGCCGCCAAGCGCCTGAATATTGGCCAGCCTGCCGTGTCGAAAGCCATTGCACAGCTGGAAGCACGGCTTGGCGTGCGACTGCTGTTGCGCTCGACCCGAGGCCTGACGCCGACCGAGGCCGGCCTGGCCTTTTTCGAACGCGCCAAGCATGCCATTGAAGAAGCCGACGAGGCCGACAACGCCGCGCGCGGTGCCGCCAGCGGGCTCACCGGCAACCTGCGGATCTGCGCCGCCGTAACCTTCGGCCGACTGCACATCGTGCCGCACCTCGGGCCTTTCCTTGATAAAAACCCGGGCCTCAACATCGACCTGATGCTCGACGACCGCAACATCAATCTGGTCGAAGAAGGCATCGACATCGCCCTGCGCATGGGCGCCTTGAATGACTCCGGTCTCACCGCCCGCAAAATCGCTGGATGCCGACGCGTTGTGCTGGGTACGCCGGCCTACTTCGAAAAACACGGCGAACCCACCTGCCCGGTTGACCTGAGCAAACATCAGGCGGTGGTCTACGCCCTGGGCGGCGGCGCCAACTGGCAATTTCGCAACGAGTCCGAAGAGCAGGCCGTGATCATCAGCGGCCGAATTCGCGTCAGTGCCGCCGAAGGCTTGCGTGAAGCAGTCCTCGCCCACCTGGGGCTGACCATGGCCTCCGAATGGATGTTTGCCCCGGAACTGGCCAGTGGTGCTGTCAGGGAAGTGATGACGGGTTGGACACTGCCGAACCAGGATTTGTGGGCAGTGTTTCCTACCGGAAGAAAGGCCAGCGCGAAGGCTCGGGCGTTTGTGGAGTATGTGCAGGGGTTGCTGACAAACGAGACCTGAAACCCACACGTTTCGTTTATTGCGATTTTCGATTAATTCGAATAGCCTGCCAGCTTCGATTATTCAGAATATTGGAAACCGCCATGTCACCTGTCATCCACCCTGCAATCACCTTGCCTATGGAGCGCGAAGTTAAAGCTGCCATCGAGGGTCAGCGCGCCTTGGCGGCCTATCTGGCAATTCAATTCGAAACCCAGCACATCCAGATTTTTGATGAGCGTAACGAAGCTCACACCGTCGAGCTGCCCACCTCGGCACTCCGGTTGCTGGTCGATATCCTGGCTGAGCTCGCGGCGGGTAATGCCGTCAAAGTGGTTCCGGTTCACGCCGAACTCACCACCCAGGAAGCGGCCGACCTGCTCAACGTCTCACGTCCGCACCTGATCAAACTGCTCGAATCCGGCGACTTGTCCTACCACAAAACCGGCAAGCACCGACGTGTGCGATTTGCCGATTTGATGGACTATAAAAACCGGCGCGACACTGCCAGCGAGCAAGCAATGACGCTTCTCGCGGAGCAGGCACAAGCGTTAAGGACAGGATACGAGTGAGGCATTCCACTTTCACCGCTGTATATGACGCCTGTGTTTTGTACCCCGCTCCCTTGAGAGATTTTCTGATGTGGCTTGCGCTCTCAGGTCATTTCAGAGCGAAGTGGTCTGCAGAGATACACTATGAATGGAAACGCAATCTGCTCAAAAACCGTCCAGACCTGAGCGCTGAACAACTGGATCGCACTTCAGATCTGATGAATCTGGCATTACCCGACGCTAGCGTAACGGGTTACGAGGAACTGATCGAAGGACTGACATTGCCTGATATTGACGATCGACATGTGTTGGCGGCCGCCATTTGTTGCAACGCCAGCGTCATCGTCACGTTCAATCAAAAAGACTTTCCTCGCTGCGCGTTGTTCCCTTTCGGTATTGAGGCGCAGCATCCTGACGAGTTCGTCAGCAACCTTTTCGACCTGGATTCCGCCGCAGTAGTTGGGGCAGCACAGCGACAAAGGAAGCAGCTGAAGATGCCGCCACTGGATGTCGGCACCTATCTGGATCTTCTGTGTCGTCAGGGGCTAATCAAATCAGTCAAGGCGCTGTTGCCCTACAAGGCAATTCTGTGACTCGATTTCAAACAGACCAAACAACAAAACGGCGATCCTGAGATCGCCGTTTCCATTTACTGCCCGAACTGCCGCCCCAAACCACCCGGGACTCCGTGAATATCCGTGTCTTCCCACGGCCCATCCGGGCTGATCGAGCGGCTCCAGCCGTTGTTCCAGCGGTAGTAGGTGCGCTGGCGGTAGAAGGTGTTGGTCTGATCCTCCAGCACATAGACGCCGAGCTTGGCATCCCAATGGCTGTTGCCACCCGGTGGCGGTGCGAAGCTGGCGGAGGTGCGAGGCATCGGTTTGGCGGGCTTGGCCGGGATAGACGGTTTGCCTGGCGCAGGTGTTGGCGACGGTGTAGGTCTTGGCTGCGACGGCGGAATCGGCTGCGGCGACTCGCGCTCCGGCGGCTGGACCGCACATGCGCTTAACCCCAAAACCAGACTGAGCAGGGTGATACGGGCAATAGCGGTCATGGGGCGTTTTCCTGTTATTTATCCGGGCTGTCGATGGTCAGTGTCTGCGGCGCGGTAGTGCTGCTGGCCAGGGGCTGGCTGCGACCGATCCATTCACCGGCAGTCGGTTGGCCGGCACGGGAGATGCGCGCAACCAGTTGGACTTCAGGAAAGTTCGACAGTTTCAACTGCGGCATCATGGCGTCGGCATCACCCAGTTCGACGGTCACCGGCAAGTCAGCCACGGTCAGGCGTTTGGCCGCCAGTGGTGCGGGTGGGCCTGACGTGGCGCGGGCGAAGATAAATACGCTGTCGCCCGGCTGGACCTTGGCTTTGAGCGCTGGCGCCAGGTCTACGGTGACTTTCAGCAACGCTGCGTGTTTGGCGGCGGGCGCCTGGGCAACCTTGCCACCGCCGGCTTCGAGTTTCTCGGTGGCCTTGGCGATACCGCCTTCCAGTGCGCCACGGGAGCTGTCCTCGGGCGGCAGTTGCGCCAGCAGGCGGTTCCAATAGTCAATGGCGTCCTGATAACGCTGGCTTTCAAACGCCGCGATGCCGAGCAGGCCCAGACTGGTGACTTCTTTCGGATCGGCTTTCAAAGCCTCGTCGGTCAATGCCTGAATTTTGTCCGACCATTTTTTGCCATCAGCGAAGTATTGGGCCTGAGCCCACTGGCCGAGCAGTTCCGGTTCACGACCGGCCACGTTCACCGTGCGCTCGAAGATCTTCGCTGCGTCGCCGGGACGGTCCTGAGCCATGTACGTGCGACCGAGGAAATACAGGCCTTCAGCCGAATCCGGCTGGGCGGCGACGGCGCGCTCCAGACGACGAGTCATCTCTTCCATCGACTGTGGCGCCTGGGCGAATTCGCGGGTCAGTTCGACTTTGTCGCTGGCGCCGAAATGCAGGTACAGGCCAAGGCCGAGCACCGGAACCAGTACCGCCGCCAGCAATGGCAACGGCTTGCCCAGGCGAGCCACTCGGGGTGCCGCAACGCCTTCGGTGTCGGCGAGCAGCTCACGGGCCGCTTCGGCACGGCCGGTGTCCATTTGCGCGGCATCGAGCACGCCCTCTTCCTGCTGAGTTTGCAACTCAGCCACGCGCTCCTGATACAACACGACGTTCAGGGCGGTACGATCCTCTTCACGTTGAGCGCGGCGACCACGCAGAACCGGGATCAACAGAAAACTCAGGGCAACCAGAAGTAGCAGACCTGCAGCGAGCCAGAAATCAATCATTCTTGGTTTTTATCCAACAGGTGGTCGAGGCGCTCACGCTCCTCGGCAGAAAGCGCGTCCGGGGTTGCAGCGCGTTGTACGCGACGACGGCGGACGATCACGGCGATGATCACAAAACCGCCCAGCAACAGGCCGGCGGGGCCGAACCAGAGCAGTGCCGTCTTGGCGTTGAGTGCCGGTTTGTAGCGGACGAAATCACCGTAGCGGTCGACCATGAAGTCGATGATCTGCTGATTGTCCTTGCCCTCGCCGAGCATGCGGAAGATTTCTTTGCGCAGGTCGGCGGCGATCGGCGCGTTGGAGTCGGCGATGTCCTGATTCTGGCACTTGGGGCAACGCAGTTCTTTGGTCAGCTCGCGAAAACGCTCGCGATCACCTTCTTTGGCGAACTCGTAGGTATCAATGGCGGCGTGCGCCATGCCGGCCATGCTCAAGCCCAATACCACAGCCGCTATCCAGCGCTTCATGGCTTGGCCTCATCGACCAGCGCCTGATACTTGGCGGCCAGTTTTTCGCGCCAGACCTGCTCGTCGATCACGCCGACAAACTTGTCGCGGATGACACCTTTGGCATCGATGAAGAAGGTTTCCGGCGCGCCGTACACGCCGAGGTTCAGGCCAAGGGAGCCCGCATCGTCACGGATGTCCAGCTGGTACGGGTTGTGAAACTCCTCCAGCCACTTCAAGGCATCAGCGTTGACGTCCTTGTAGTTGATGCCGTAGATCACCACGCCCTGCTGGGCGAGTTTGTTCAGCACCGGGTGCTCGACCCGGCAGGAAATGCACCAGGTGCCCCAGACATTGACCAGCGCTGGTTTACCCACAATATCAGCCTTGGTCAGGGTCTTGTCGCCCTGCACGTTCGGCAGGGAAAACTCGGGGAACGGCTTGTTGATCATCGCCGAAGGCAACTCGGCCGGGTCGAGGTACAGACCGCGATAAAGGAAAACAGCCACTACCAGAAAAATCGCCAGTGGCAACAGCATCAACCAACGTCTCATGCAGCGGCTCCCGTCATGCCCAGTGCTTCACGCACGCGGCTTTTCACCTTGACCCGATAACGTCGATCCAGCGCCGCCAGCAACCCGCCAAAGCCGGTCAGCAGGCCGCCGAACCAGATCCAGCGCACGAACGGTTTGACGTGAACGCGCACGGCCCAGGCGCCATCACCCAGCGGTTCGCCGAGGGCGACGTAGAGATCGCGGGTGAAACCGGCGTCGATCCCGGCTTCGGTCATCACCGAGTTCTGCACGGTGTAGAGGCGTTTTTCCGGGTGCAGTACGCTGACTTCCTTGCCGCCCTTGATCACCCGGACGGTGCCCTTGTCGGAGGTGAAGTTCGGGCCTTCGAAGTGCTTGGCGCCTTCAAAAACAAACTGATAACCGCCCAGATCCATGGACTCGCCTGGAGCCAGGCGCAGGTCTCGCTCGGCACTGTTCTGGCTCGACAGCACGACACCGAGGGCGCACACGGCGATGCCGAGGTGAGCGATCTGCATGCCCCAATAGCTGCGAGTCAGGGTTGGCAAGCCTTTGATCAGGCCCTTGTGGCGAGTCTTGTCGACAATGTCACGCACACCGGCCAACAACACCCAGGCCGCAAGCATGAAGGTCGCGATGACTGCCCAGTTGAAATCGCCATAAGCGACACCGGCAATCACAGCCAATGCAGCGCTGCCCAGCAACACCGGGGTGAGCATGCTCATCAGCCATTTGACCGGGGTGTCCCTCCAGCGCACCAGCATGCCGACCGCCATCACCACCATCAGCAACGCCATCAACGGTATGAACAACGCGTTGAAGTACGGTGGGCCGACCGACAGCTTGGCGCCAGTCATCGCATCCAGAATCAGCGGGTACAAGGTACCCAGCAGGATCATCGAAGCCGCCACCACCAGCACCAGGTTGTTCCCCAGCAGCAGGGTTTCCCGGGACCAGAGGTTGAAACTCACCTGGCTCTTGACCACCGGTGCGCGCAGGGCGAACAGCGTCAGCGAGCCACCGACTACAAACAGCAGGAAGATCAGGATGAACACACCGCGTTCAGGGTCGGACGCAAACGCGTGAACCGAGGTCAGTACGCCGGAACGCACGAGGAACGTACCGAGCAAGCTCAACGAGAACGCGGCAATGGCCAGCAACACTGTCCAGCTCTTGAACACGCCACGTTTTTCCGTGACCGCCAACGAGTGAATCAGCGCAGTGCCCACCAGCCACGGCATGAAGGAAGCGTTTTCGACCGGGTCCCAGAACCACCAGCCACCCCAGCCAAGCTCGTAGTACGCCCACCACGAGCCGAGGGTGATGCCGATACCAAGGAACGCCCAGGCGACGATGGTCCACGGACGCGACCAGCGCGCCCACGCCGCATCAAGGCGACCGCCCATCAGTGCCGCGATGGCGAAGGCGAAGGCTACCGAGAAGCCGACGTAGCCCATGTACAGCATCGGCGGGTGAACGATCAGGCCGATATCTTGCAGCAATGGATTGAGGTCAGCGCCATCGGTGGGCATTTGCGGCAGGATGCGCTTGAACGGGTTGGACGTGAGGATCAGGAACAGCAGGAAACCGGTGCTGATCATGCCCATCACAGCCAGGACCCGCGCCAGCATGACTTGTGGCAACTGTCGGGAGAACACCGATACCGCGAAGGTCCAGCCACCCAGAATCAATGCCCACAACAGCAACGATCCTTCGTGCGCGCCCCACACCGCGCTGAATTTGTAGTACCACGGCAAGGCACTGTTGGAGTTGCTGGCGACGTAGGCGACCGAGAAGTCGTCGGTCATGAACGCGTACGTCAGGCAACCGAAGGCAAACACCAGAAAAGCACACTGCCCCCACGCGGCCGGCTGGGCCAGGCTCATCCACAAGCGGTCACCGCGCCAGGCACCCAGCAGCGGCACCACGGCCTGAACCAGCGCGAAACACAGCGCCAGGATCATGGCCAGGTGGCCCAGTTCAGGGATAAAGATTCCAGATGTCATCGGTTAGCCCTCTTTGGCGGGAGTGGGTGCCGACTGGCCGCTGTCTTTCAGGGCCTTGGTCACTTCCGGCGGCATGTACTTTTCATCGTGCTTGGCCAGCACCTCGTCAGCCACTACCACGCCGTCGGCGTTGAGTTTCCCCAGGGCGACAATGCCCTGCCCTTCGCGGAACAGGTCCGGAAGAATGCCGCGATAGGTAATGGTCACGGATTTATTGAAGTCGGTAACGATGAATTTCACGTCCAGCGAGTCGCCGGAACGTTGCAGCGAATCTTTCTCGACCATACCGCCCGCACGGATGCGCGTGTCTAGCGGCGCTTCGCCGTTGGCGATCTGGGTCGGGGTATAAAACAGATTGATGTTCTGCTGCAGGGCGCTCAGGGCCAGGCCGACGGCAGAGCCGACACCGACCAGAATCGCGAGAATGATGATAAGACGCTTTTTGCGCAGCGGATTCACTTGCCGTTCTCCCGGCGCAAACGACGCGCCTCTTGTTGCAGATACCGCTTGCGGGCCAGGAGCGGCGCCGCCACGTTGAGGGCCAGCACCGTCAGGCAGATGCCATAGGCTGACCAGACATACAGGGCGTGATGGCCCATGGCGAGGAAGTCGCCGAATGAAGCAAAACTCATCGAGCGGCCTCCAGACTGTTCTGTACTTCGGCCTTGACCCAGCTGGCGCGCGCTTCGCGCTTGAGCACTTCAAGGCGCATGCGCAGCAACAGGACCGCGCCGAAGAAACAGTAGAAGCCCAGCACCGTCAGCAACAGAGGCAGCCACATCTCGGCCGGCATCGCCGGTTTTTCGGTGAGGGTGAAGGTCGCGCCCTGGTGCAGGGTGTTCCACCACTCCACCGAGTATTTGATGATCGGAATGTTGATTACACCGACAATCGCCAGCACAGCGCAGGCCTTGGCGGCGCTGTCACGATTGCTGATGGCGTTGCCCAGCGCAATAAGACCGAAGTACAGAAACAGCAGAATCAGCATGGACGTTAGTCGCGCATCCCAGACCCACCACGAACCCCAGGTCGGTTTGCCCCAGATCGCGCCGGTGACCAGCGCCACGGCGGTCATCCAGGCACCGATGGGCGCCGCGCATTGCAGGGCGACGTCGGCCAGTTTCATCTTCCAGACCAGCCCGACAATGCCGCACACGGCCAGCATCACATAGCAGGACTGCGCCAGCATCGCGGCGGGAACATGGATATAGATGATGCGAAAGCTGTTGCCTTGCTGGTAGTCGGGCGGCGCGAAGGCCAGGCCCCAAACGACACCCACGCCGATCAGCAGCAACGCCGCGACGCTCAGCCAGGGCAGCAGTTTGCCACTGATACCGTAAAACCATTTGGGCGAGCCGAGCTTGTGAAACCACGTCCAGTTCATACTGTTTCCATCACGGTTGCCCTTCGCTGTGAAGAGCTGGGTCTTTACTGGTTAAATTTTAACCAGACCTCATTATTCGCCGACGCTGATCTTCAGGCCAGCGGCTATTGCAAACGGTGTCAGGGTTATCGCCAGGGCGGTCAGGCTACCAAGCCACAAGAGATAACCAGTCGCCGGCATACCCTGCAAGGCTGCCTGCAAGGCGCCACTGCCGAGAATCAACACCGGGATGTACAGCGGCAGAATCAACAGTGCAAGCAACAGGCCACCGCGTTTCAATCCCAC
This sequence comes from Pseudomonas sp. BE134, assembly GCF_031456105.1. NCBI lineage: Bacteria > Pseudomonadati > Pseudomonadota > Gammaproteobacteria > Pseudomonadales > Pseudomonadaceae > Pseudomonas > Pseudomonas sp. BE134. Next base: position 33,200 of record NZ_JAVDUA010000026.1, read on the forward strand.
CGTCAGGGCTGCGCCCACCGCACCGAGCAGGCTCAGCACCGGTGTACCCAGCAATAAAGAAAGCAGCAACACCGGCAGACAAGCGGCAGGCAGACCGAGCATCAATGCCAGCAGTGGTGCGAGCAAAACCAGTGCCAGGCCAGAGAAGGCCCAGTGTGCCAGTACCTTGGCCAAAACCAGAAGAGGCAGAGGGTGCGACGAAAGGACCCACTGTTCAAGGGAGCCATCTTCGAAATCACTGCGGAAAAGCCCGTCCAGCGAGAGCAAAACCGATAAAAGTGCCGCGACCCAGACCAGTCCCGGAGACAAGGTTTGCAACAATTGAGCCTCGGGGCCCACCGCCAATGGAAACAGCGCCACCACGATGGCGAAGAATACCAGCGGATTGGCCAGTTCCGCAGGACGGCGGAACAGCAAGCGTGCCTCACGGGCGACCAACAGGCCGAAAACACTCATACGGCCCAATTCCCCAGATCAATGTCGCGATAGCCGGCCGGCATCCGGGTCAGCGTGTGGTGCGTGGTCAACACGACCATGCCGCCCTGCTCGCAGTGGGCGGCCAAGTGTTCTTCGAGCTGTGCCACGCCTTGTTTGTCGAGCGCGGTGAACGGTTCGTCGAGAATCCACAGCGACGGGCTGTCCAGGTACAGCCGCGCCAGCGCCACACGACGATGCTGGCCGGCAGACAGCGTGTGGCAGGGAACATCCTCGAAACCGCGCAACCCCACAGCCGCCAATGCCTGCCAGATGGCTTCATGGGACGCCGGTTGATGCAGGGCGCAGAGCCAGCTGAGGTTTTCCTCGGGGGTCAGCAGTTCCTTGATGCCGGCGGCATGACCAATCCACAGCAGATTGCGCGCCAATTCGTAACGTTGTTCATGCAGTGGCTGGCCGTTGAGCAGCACTTGACCGGCGGTCGGCTGCATCAGGCCACACAACAGGCGCAACAGGCTGGTTTTGCCACTGCCATTGGGGCCGCTGATTTGTACCATTTCGCCACTGGCCAGTCTCAAATCGAGATTTTCGAAGAGCAGCCGAAGGTCTCGCTCACAAGCGAGGGCAACGGTTTGCAGGACAGGGCTGGTCAAGGGATCACGGGCCTTTTGCGGTTCAAGTCGGCGGCGAAGCAGCCGCTAAAGAGATGCAGCATAGATGCATTGGCGGCTTGTTCTAGAGAGCTGCGTCAAACAATTGCAATGTTTTCGCGACTCCCCGAAAGACGGGCGGCATTATACATGCCATGCCCTACTCTAAAGAGTGCAATTTCCTCAGGTTGTGACCGCGTATGACAGGCGAAATGAACATCCTCCCATTGCCGCAAACCACGCTCGCGCCTTCGCGGCCGTTGGTGGTCAATGGCGAGCCGCTGAAGTTGCTGACGCCAATGGAAGGTTTGATCGCTGTCGGGCAGACCGCCAAGGCTGAAGTGCTGTCGCTCAAGCAGATGGATGAGACCTTTCAACTGTTGCTCAAAGTCACCCTCGAGAGCGGTCGCCAGACCACGGTCCAGGCCATCAGCACTCAACCGCTGCCCCAAGGCACCAGCCTGGCGATTACTCAACCGTCGGCGAGCAATCTGTCCATCATCGTGCAACAGGCCATCGCCACAAGCGTCGCCACCCTCACCCGCATCGACACGGCGCAGCTACCGGTAGGCACCTTGCTGCAAGGCAAAGTACTGACCTCGCAGGTGCTGCCACAGATGCCGGGACAGCCGACAGTTTTCCGCTCGATGGTGAGTTTGCTGAATACGGCACTGAGCGGCAGCACGCTGAGCATCGACAGCCCCACACCGCTGCGTATCGGCACCTTGTTGAGCGCAATGGTGCAAGACACCCAGACACTGAAATTCGTCCCGCTCAGCAACCGCCAGGAACAGTTGGCGGTGACGCAACAACTGGTCAGCCAGCAAAGCCGTCAGGGTTCCCTGGATGGTTTGATCCAAGCCCTGCAAAATCTGCCACCACCGCCGTCGTCAGACCTGACCTCCAGCGATCTGCGCGCGGCCGTCGAAAAACTGCTCACTGGCCTGCCGGATGTTCAGCAACTGAGCACGCCAAAGGGCCTGGCTCAAGCACTGGCCAACAGTGGCCTGTTCCTCGAAGCGAAACTGCTGGCCGCACCGAATCCGACACTGGCCCCCGATATGAAGGGCGATTTGCTCAAGCTGATCGCACAGCTGACACCGGGGCTGCCGGCCAACACCAACCTCAATGCACTCATCGCCGCCAACACGCTGATGCAGGCAATGCCGAGTTTCGTGCGCAGCGCCCTCGGCATGCTCGGCCAGGTCAGCGCCAAACCGCTGCCCACCAGTTTCCCGCTGCCCGAGCGCCGCCTGCAAAGCCAGGACGGCGAAGGTGATCTGGAGCACTTGCTGCGTTTGGCTGCGGCGGCGGTTTCGCGCCTGCAAAGCCATCAGCTATCAAGCCTTGAACAGACCGGCGTCACGGACGACGGTCGCCTGCTCAGCACCTGGCAGCTGGAAATCCCGATGCGCAACCTGCAGGACATTGTGCCGTTGCAGGTCAAGTTCCAGCGCGAAGAAGCCCCCGAGAAAGAACAACCGCATGAACGTCGCGACGAACGTGAGCCGAAACAGCCACTGTGGCGCGTCGACCTGGCGTTCGACATGGAACCGCTAGGCCCGATGCAGATTCAGGCGCAACTGATCAAGGGCAGCCTCTCCAGCCAGCTGTGGGCCGAACGCCCGTACACCGCGAGCCTGATTGAAAGTAATCTGGCTGCACTGCGCGAACGGCTGCTGGCATCGGGCCTGAACGTCGGCGATCTGGATTGCCATCTCGGGAAACCGCCACAAGGCCCACAAACCCGTCTCGAACAACGCTGGGTCGACGAAACCGCATGAATAACTCCAACGCCCCACGCCAGGCCATCGCCCTCAAATACGACGGCACCCACGCCCCTACCCTCACGGCCAAAGGTGACGAAGCACTGGCCGAAGCCATTCTGAAGATTGCCCGCGATTATGAAGTGCCCATCTACGAAAACGCCGAGCTGGTGAAGCTGCTGGCGCGGATGGAATTGGGGGAGAGTATTCCCGAGGCGTTGTACCGCACGATTGCCGAGATTATTGCGTTTGCGTGGAATTTGAAGGGCAAGTTTCCGGCGGGGCATGAGTCGGAGGGGGTAATGGCTGAGAAGGACATTACCGAACGCGGGGATGATTACTGAGGTTTCGAGGACGCCATCGCGAGCAGGCTCGCACACAGGGTTCGGTGGCGTTCGCACATCTTGTGTTCGACCACGATACCTGTGGGAGCGAGCCTGCTCGCGATAACAAACCCAGCCAAATCGCAAAAATCAGTTCTTAGGCAATTTGTCCGCCAGCGCCACCGTCGTCTCGCCCTCAGTTTTGAAAAAACGCAAAAGCCTGAGGCTGCGACCGACAATCAAGCCATTGATCAGGCCGGCCCCCAATGCTGACCATGCCACCGCCGACACTGCCTCAGCCATTTCCGGATGCATGGCCGTCTGGTATCCGTTGTAATAACGCCAGACAAAGAAACACCAATACACCATCAATACTTTGATAGTGCCGCCCAAAAGTAGGCGGTCCCCATCGCGTTCTACGCTTTGGTAGGAGTAAAAGCGCAACGCCAGAATCCAGCCTGCCAGTAGTCCCAGCGCATACATCGAGAGCGGGATCGCAGTTCCTTGGGAGAACTTCAGCGAGATCAGGGAAATGGCAACAAATATGGCCGGAGTGATCTGCAACGACCTCTTCGACTCATGACCCTTGAAACACGCACTTACGCCGTAGTAAGTCAGGATAAAAAAGACTGCATAAACCCATAGCGGTGTACCACGCAGTATGTCGAGCATAGGCCTCCTTGGCACTGCAATGTCTGAAACAGGCGTCGTTAATCAGCGGTGTTCACGTTATCGAGGGTGGCTGGTAATCACAAGTCGGCGCAATCCGAAAAAAATACAAGGTAGAGAAGGATTTCTCCGAAAGCGGGGATGATAACCGAGATTTCGAGGACGCCATCGCGAGCAGGCTCGCTCCGACATGGGATCTTTGGCGCACACGAAATGTGTGTTCACTGAAGATCAACTGTGGGAGCGAGCCTGCTCGCGATTAGCTATCTCAGTTCTTGTGAAGCTTACGCATCAACTCAGCCTCAGCCTGCGTCAACCCGCAGGACTGCGTCAGTTCATCAACAGTCGCGCCCATCCCCACCAGTCGCGCCGCCTGGGCGAACGACAGACTCGATGGGTCGCGCTGTTCCAGCTGAGCAAGTTTGTCCGGCAACGGGCTGACCACCGCGCGCAGTTCGTGCAGGTCTTCACCCATGAGCACGTTGCCACTCTGGTAGTTTTCCACGCGTTTGGCCAGGTCTTTGATGCGCTGATCCCGTAGCGCATCGCCCTGAGCCTGTTGTGCGGCGATCAGTCGTTGACCGCGTATGTACGCCAGAAACATCGCCAGCGTGCCTGCCCAGAAGAGGAACAGGACAATGACCGCAACCTCAAGAATCAATCAGATGTTCTCCAGGTCCGACCATTCTTCTTCGCTCATCATCTTGTCCAGCTCGACGAGGATCAGCAGTTCGTTGTTCTTGTTGCACACGCCTTGAATGAACTTGGCGGATTCTTCGTTACCGACGTTTGGCGCGGTTTCGATTTCCGACTGACGCAGGTAAACCACTTCAGCCACGCTGTCGACCATGATCCCGACCACCTGTTTGTCGGCTTCGATGATGACGATACGGGTGTTGTCGCTGATCTCGGCGTTCATCAGGCCAAAGCGCTGACGGGTGTCGATCACGGTGACTACATTACCGCGCAGGTTGATGATGCCCAGGACGTAGCTCGGAGCACCCGGGACCGGGGCGATTTCGGTGTAGCGCAGGACTTCCTGAACGCGCATCACGTTGATGCCGTAGGTTTCGTTATCCAGCTTGAAGGTTACCCATTGCAGGATCGGATCTTCGGAACCCTTTGCAGCCGTCGCCTTATCATTCATACCCTGACCCCTCAAAAAACCGCCCTGGCGGTGTGTGTCCTGTGCGTCGGCAATCACTGCCGTCGCGTGTTTTTATGTTGGTGTGTGAGCCGGCTTTTTAATACTGCTCAGGTGCTTTGCGCCGCCACTGGCAATCAGCTCGGCCAGTGCGGAAACGTCAAGCAACGCACACATGTGTTCAATCACGGTCCCTGCCAGCCATGGCCGCTGACCACGGTGACTGCGCCATTTGATTTCGTTGGGGTCCAGGCGCAATGAGCGGCTGACCTGATGCACCGCCAGCCCCCATTCGTAACCCTGAACCGAAATGACGTATTGCAAGCCCTGGCGGAAGTCATCGCGGTAGCGGTCGGGCATGACCCAACGCGCGGTATCCAGTACCTTCAAATTGCCGGCCTGGCTTGGCAGGATCCCGAGGAACCACTCCGGCTGACCGAACAGCGGCGTCAACTCGTGACCGGCCAAGGAATAAATTGACCCCAGGCACACCAATGGCACCGCCAGTGTCAGCCCGGCGACGTCGAACAACAGGCATTCGAAGGGCTCAGCGGCCCACGAAGGACGACCATCGGGCTGTACCGGAGGCGGTGTATTGCTCGGTGGCAGGTGAACGTCGACGACCGACGGCACCAACGTTTTGAGCAGCGGTGCGATGGCCGATACCGGCGCGAGGACCGGTGCCGGTGCCTCCATGACCGGCGCTGGCACTGTGGCCACGGGGACAATCACAGGGGCTATCACCGGCGCTTTAACCACAGGCGCTGCAACCACCGCCACGGGGCGCGCATCGCGAGCCTGTTCTTCGAGCACCGCCAACTGAAATTCGTCCAGGATACTTTCAGGCTCGCTCACTTCGACCCGAGCTTCGATGAACGGCGCCAGTTCCTCGGTCGCGTCCTGCAACAAGCTGTCCAGGTAAGTCTGCAGCGCCAGTTGCGGGCGAGAGGTGATCTTCACTGGCCGATTCATTCAGGCGCTCCGCAAGCAAGGTTCATCTCAAGCCACCTGCGCAACGGATTGCTGCGCCAGCAAATGCTTGAGCAGCGCGCGGTAAGCGAGAACGCCACGGCTCTTGCCGTCGAACTGCGAGGGCGTAAGCCCGGCCCGGCTTGCGTCACGCAAACGGGTGTCGATCGGGATGTAGCCTTGCCAGATTTCTTCCGGGTACTTGTCGCGCAACACCCGCAAGGTTCCGAGGGAGGCCTGGGTGCGGCGGTCGAACAAGGTCGGGATGATGGTGAACGGCAGCGCCTGCTTGCGTGAGCGGTTGATCATTGCCAGGGTGTTGACCATGCGTTCCAGGCCTTTGACGGCCAGGTGCTCGGTCTGCACCGGGATCACCAACTGCTGGCTCGCCGCCAAGGCATTGACCATCAGTACGCCGAGCAACGGCGGGCTGTCGATCACGGCGTAATCGAAGTCTTGCCACAACTGCGCCAGGCTCTTGGCAATGACGAGGCCCAACCCACTCTGCCCCGGCGACTGGCGCTCAAGCGTGGCCAGCGCAGTGCTGGAGGGCAACAGCGAAATGCTTTCGTGACTGGTGGACAACAACAGCTGCCCGGGCAGACCTTGCGGCACGCCGCCCTTGTGCAGGAACAAATCGTAGCTACTGTGTTCCAGGCTGTCGGGGTCGTAGCCGAAGTAGCTGGTCATGGAGCCGTGCGGATCGAGATCGACCACGACCACGCGCTTGCCCGCCTCGGCCAACAAACCGGCTAAAGCGATAGAGGAAGTGGTTTTACCAACACCACCCTTTTGATTGGCAACTGCCCAGACTCTCATTCGAAGGTTCCGCCCGGTCGAACGTGTCGACCGAGAAATAGCTCAACGTGTTAATGCGGGTGACGGAGAATTGACGGCGCTCTCTCGTCCCGGCGACTTGACCGGGGTTGGTGCAGTTTGTGTGCCAGCACGCTTCAACGCGGCATCCGGTTGCGCATGAGCGGTACCGGTGCCGGTCAGGCTGCGGCGTACATCGAGATTGCGCGAAACCACCAGCACCACACGACGGTTGCGTGCGCGGCCTTCAGCGGTGGCGTTGTTGGCTACCGGCTGGAATTCGCCGTAACCCACGGAGGCCAGACGCCCGGGGTTTACGCCCTGCATCGCCAGCATGCGCACGATGCTCGCCGAACGGGCCGAGGACAGTTCCCAGTTGGTCGGGTACTGCGCGGTGCGGATCGGTTGATCGTCGGTAAAACCTTCGACGTGAATCGGGTTGTCGAACGGTTTCAGAATCCCGGCAACCTTGGCGATGATGTTGAACGCGATGTCACTGGGCATGGCATCGCCACTGCCAAACAACAGGCTGGAATTGAGCTCGATCTCGACCCACAACTCGTTGCCACGCACGGTCATCTGGTTGGAGCTGATCAGGTCACCAAAGGCCGCGCTGATGTCATCGGCGATGCTTTTCAGCGGGTCGCTGGAACCGGCAACACCGGCATCGACCTGCTCACTGTCCTTCACCAAAGGCTTGGCCGGTGTCACCGTCACCGGTCGCTCTTCGCCGATCGGGATCGGCTTCAGGGAGCGATCCGCGTCGGTGAAGACTCCGATCAACGCTTGCGAGATGACTTTGTACTTGCCTTCGTTGATCGACGAGATCGAGTACATGACGACGAAGAACGCGAACAGCAACGTAATGAAGTCGGCATAGGAAACGAGCCAGCGTTCATGGTTCACATGTTCTTCAGGTTGCCTGCGACGAGCCATGGTCCATTTCCCCCATCAATCCATGAAGCCCTGAAGCTTCAACTCAATGGAGCGAGGGTTTTCACCTTCGGCGATCGACAGAATCCCTTCCAGCAACATTTCGCGATAGCGCGACTGGCGCAAGGCGACGGACTTGAGCTTGGCGGCAATCGGCAGCAACACCAGGTTGGCACTGGCCACACCATAGATGGTGGCGACGAAGGCGACGGCAATACCACTACCCAATTGGGTCGGATCGGCCAGGTTGCCCATGACATGGATCAGGCCCATCACCGCGCCGATGATGCCGATGGTCGGCGCGTAGCCGCCCATGCTTTCGAAGACTTTGGCGGCTTCGATGTCGCGGCTTTCCTGAGTGTAGAAATCCACTTCCAGGATGCTGCGAATCGCTTCCGGCTCGGCACCGTCAACCAGCAATTGCAGGCCTTTTCGCGAGTAGCTATCGGGTTCGGCATCGGCCACCCCTTCCAGGCCGAGCAAACCTTCCTTGCGGGCGGTCAGGCTCCAGTTCACCACGCGATCAATGCCACCGGCCAGATCAACGCGAGGCGGAAACAGAATCCAGCCAAGGATTTGCATGGCGCGTTTGAAGGCGCTCATCGGCGATTGCAGCAAGGCTGCGCCGATGGTGCCGCCGAGTACGATCAGGGCTGCCGGGCCGTTGGCCAGCGCGCCGAGATGCCCGCCTTCAAGGTAGTTGCCGCCAATGATGGCGACGAACGCCATGATGATGCCGATAAGGCTTAAAACATCCATCAGATACACGCCTCGACCAAGTGCTTGCCAATATCTTCCAGCCCGTAGATCGCATCCGCGAGCTCGGCTTTGACGATGGCCATCGGCATGCCGTAGATCACGCAGCTGGCTTCATCCTGAGCCCAGATCGCGCTGCCGCTCTGCTTGAGCAGGCGAGCGCCTTCGCGACCGTCGGCGCCCATACCAGTCAGCACCACCGCCAGAACTTTGTCGCCGTAGGACTTGGCGGCCGAGCCGAAGGTGATGTCCACGCTCGGTTTGTAATTCAGACGTTCGTCGCCCGGCAGGATTTTCACCGCGCCACGGCCATCGATCATCATTTGCTTGCCACCCGGGGCCAGCAACGCCAGGCCAGGACGCAGGATGTCGCCATCCTCGGCTTCCTTGACGCTGATGCGGCAGAGCTTGTCCAGGCGTTCGGCGAAGGCTTTGGTGAACGCTGCCGGCATGTGCTGGACCAACACCAGCGGCGCCGGGAAGTTCGCCGGCAACTGGGTCAGAACCCGCTGCAGCGCAACCGGACCGCCGGTGGACGTGCCGATGGCAACCAGTTTGTAGGCTTTGCGTTTCGGAGCCGGCGACGACGGCGCAGGCGCATGCGAACGAGCCGGTATCGGTACCGGCGCTGGACGCGGCGGTGCGCTGCTGGCGTAACTGCTGACGCTTGCAGAAACAGGCACAGGTGCGGGCATCGGCGCTGACACAGCGGCCGGGGCCGGTGCGCTGTAGGTGTTGGCGCGACGGTTACTGCGCGAAATGCTGAGAATCTTCTCGCACAGCAGTTGCTTGACCTTCTCCGGATTGCGGGAGATGTCTTCGAAATTCTTCGGCAGGAAATCGACGGCACCGGCGTCCAGCGCATCGAGGGTGACCCGGGCGCCTTCGTGGGTCAGCGAGGAGAACATCAACACGGGCGTCGGGCAGCGCTGCATGATGTGTCGAACAGCCGTGATGCCATCCATCATGGGCATCTCGTAGTCCATGGTGATCACGTCCGGCTTGAGGGCCAGGGCCTGATCGATCGCCTCTTTTCCGTTGGTCGCCGTACCGACGACCTGAATATTCGAATCCGCTGAAAGAATTTCCGAGACGCGGCGGCGGAAAAACCCCGAATCGTCCACCACCAGGACTTTGACTGCCATAAACACTCCATTAGACGGAGCGAGGCTCAGTCGCCCCGCTCCACCAGAATCAAATACGCCGCGTGGCGTAACGCTTGAGCATGCTCGGTACATCGAGAATCAGCGCGATGCGGCCGTCACCGGTGATGGTGGCGCCTGACATGCCTGGCGTTCCCTGGAGCATTTTGCCCAATGGCTTGATGACCACTTCTTCCTGGCCCACCAACTGATCGACGACAAAGCCGATCCGCTGGGTGCCCACCGAAAGGATCACCACATGGCCTTCGCGCTGCTCTTCGTGAGCGGCGGAGCTGACCAGCCAGCGCTTGAGGTAAAACAGTGGCAGCGCCTTGTCGCGCACGATCACCACTTCCTGGCCGTCCACCACGTTGGTGGTCGACAGGTCGAGGTGGAAGATCTCGTTGACGTTCACCAGCGGGAACGCAAATGCCTGGTTGCCGAGCATGACCATCAGCGTCGGCATGATCGCCAGGGTCAACGGGACCTTGATGACGATCTTCGAGCCCTGGCCCTTGGTCGAGTAGATGTTGATGGAACCATTGAGCTGGGAAATCTTGGTTTTCACCACGTCCATGCCCACGCCACGACCCGACACGTCGGAGATCTCGGTTTTGGTCGAGAACCCTGGCGCGAAGATCAGGTTGTAGCACTCAGTGTCGCTCAAGCGATCCGCTGCATCCTTGTCCATCACTCCACGCTTTACCGCGATGGAACGCAGGACCTGCGGGTCCATGCCTTTGCCGTCATCGGAGATCGACAGCAGGATGTGGTCGCCTTCCTGTTCCGCAGCAAGAATTACCTTGCCGCCACGGGACTTGCCCGAGGCTTCACGTTCTTCCGGCGACTCGATGCCGTGGTCGACAGCATTGCGCACCAAGTGGACCAGAGGGTCGGCCAGGGCCTCGACGAGGTTCTTGTCGAGGTCGGTTTCTTCGCCGACCAGTTCCAGGTTGATTTCTTTCTTGAGCTGACGAGCCAGGTCGCGAACCAGACGCGGGAAGCGCCCGAACACTTTCTTGATCGGTTGCATCCGGGTCTTCATGACCGCGGTTTGCAGGTCAGCCGTCACCACATCAAGGTTCGACACAGCCTTCGACATGGCCTCGTCAGCACTGTTGGCGCCCAGGCGAACCAGGCGGTTACGCACCAGCACCAACTCACCGACCATGTTCATGATTTCGTCCAGACGCGCGGTATCGACCCGCACCGTGGTCTCGGCTTCGCTGGCCGGTTTTTCCGCTGGCGGCGCGGCCGGAGCACGGGCCGGGGCCGGTGCGGCGGCGGCCACCGGTTTCGGTGTTTCGGCTTTGGGCTCAGGCGTCTTGGCAACCGGTGCCGGTGCGACCGCCTTGGCGACTGGCGCCGCGACGAAAGAGGCGGCAGAACCGGTCGCTACTTCGCTGAACTTGCCTTTGCCATGCAATTCGTCGAGCAGCGCTTCGAACTCGTGATCGGAGATCAGATCGCCGCCCGCTGCAGCTGCAGTCGGCGCAGCCGGTACCGATACCGAAGCAATGGCCGACTCCAGCGCATCCACCGCAAAGTTGCCTTTGCCGTGCAACTGGTCGAGCAGTGCTTCAAATTCGTCATCGGTAATGTCGCTACTGTCGCCTGCTGCTTTCGGGGCAACGGGCGCGGCGGGTGCGGCGGTCACGGCATCGACAGCGAACTGGCCTTTACCGTGCAGTTGATCGAGCAGTGACTCGAACTCGGCGTCGGTGATTTCGTCGCTGGCCGCGGCATCGTTGACCGGCGTGGGTGTAGCAACCGGAGCTTCGGCCTGAGCCTTGACAGCGTTCAGCGAGTCCAGCAGTTGTTCGAATTCGTTATCGGTGATGTCGTCCGATTCAGTTTCAGCAGCAGGTGCTTGCGCCGCTTCAGCAACGGGTGCCTGTTCATCGGCCGATTGCGGCTCGGCCAGACGGGCCAGTGCCGCGAGCAATTCAGGTGTTGCAGCCGTGATAGGGCTGCGCTCGCGGACTTCGCTGAACATGCTGTTCACCGCGTCCAGCGCTTCCAGGACCACGTCCATCAGTTCCGAATCCACGCGTCGCTCACCCTTGCGCAGGATGTCGAACACGTTCTCGGCGATGTGGCAGCACTCCACCAGCTCGTTGAGCTGGAGGAAGCCGGCGCCCCCTTTTACAGTGTGAAAACCGCGAAAAATTGCATTGAGCAAGTCCGCATCATCCGGTCGGCTTTCAAGCTCGACCAGCTGTTCGGACAGTTGCTCCAGAATCTCGCCGGCCTCAACCAGAAAATCCTGAAGGATCTCTTCATCGGCGCCGAAGCTCATTAAGGGGGTGCTCCTGAGGTCTAAAAACCTAAAAAACCTAAAATGCTAAAACTCTAAAATCCTAGGCTGGATAACAAATCGTCCACATCGTCCTGACCGGACACAACATCTTCTCTTTTATCGGCATGAATCTGCGGACCTTCACCCTGAGAGAGATGTTTTTGCGGATCTTTTTCAGCCAGCATCGATTCACGGTCATGTTCGATACCCGCAAAGCGATCTACCTGGCTGGCCATGAGTACGAGCTTGAGCAAGTTGCTTTCAACTTCGGTGACCAATTGAGTCACGCGCTTGATGACCTGACCGGTGAGGTCCTGGTAATCCTGAGCGAGCAGGATGTCGTTGAGGTTGCTCGACACCGTGCGGTTGTCTTCGGTGCTGCGAGTCAGGAAACCGTCGACCCGACGGGCCAGCTCACGGAACTCTTGCGCCCCGACTTCGCGACGCATGAACCGGCTCCAGTCCGTGCTCAACGCCTGGGCTTCTGCGCTCAAGCTGTTGACCAGCGGCGTGGCGCTCTCCACCAGATCCATGGTGCGGTTGGCCGCAGCCTCGGTCAGCTTGACCACATACCCCAGGCGCTCAGTGGCGTCCGTGATCTGTGAAACTTCCTCGGCTTGCGGCATGTCAGGGTCAATCTGGAAATTGACGATCGCGCTGTGCAGCTCGCGAGTGAGCTTGCCCACTTCCTGGTACAGGCCGCGGTCACGGGTCTGATTGAGCTCATGGATCAATTGCACAGCGTCGCCGAACCGGCCCTTTTCAAGGCTCTCGACCAGTTCCACTGCGTGTTTTTTCAGGGTCGATTCAAAATCGCCCATTGAAGATTCTTTATGCTCCATAGCTCCCCCGTGGCGCAGTGGATCAACCGATGCGTTCGAAAATCTTCTCGATTTTTTCTTTCAACGCCTGGGCCGTGAAGGGTTTGACGACATAGCCGTTTACACCGGCCTGGGCCGCTTCGATGATCTGCTCGCGCTTGGCTTCAGCAGTCACCATCAGCACCGGCAAGTGCTTGAGCTTTTCATCGGCGCGCACGTGGCGCAGCAAATCGATACCGGTCATGCCAGGCATGTTCCAGTCCGTTACCAGAAAGTCGATGCTTCCGCTGTTGAGAACCGGAATGGCAGTAGTGCCATCGTCGGCTTCGACCGTGTTGGTGAACCCAAGGTCACGCAACAGGTTTTTTATGATCCGCCGCATCGTTGAGAAGTCATCAACGATGAGGATTTTCATGTTCTTGTCCAATTCGACCTCCAAGCAGTCTTAAACGCGCCCAGCACCTGGACACGCCATTTCATTCAAACCGGCAATGCATTCGATGACTGTCTGGAGCACAACAGATCGCGACCAGTGCCGTTCAAAACCGCACCAGACTCGTTCGCAGTGTCCCCCACACTGCCTTCAGCGCGCTCGCCACTCCCCCAAACGCCCCCGCAAACGGGCCGCGCACTGGCTGTGTAACTGGCTGACCCGCGATTCGCTGACCCCCAGGACCTCACCGATTTCCTTGAGATTCAACTCTTCGTCGTAGTACAGCGCCAACACCAGTCGCTCACGCTCCGGCAAATTGGCAATCGCGTCCGCCAGCGCCGCCTGGAAGCGTTCATCTTCCAGATCGCGTGACGGCTCGAGATGAGCACTCGCGCCATCCTCGTGCAGCCCTTCGTGTTCGCCGTCCTGCAACAGATCGTCGAAACTGAATAAGCGGCTACCGAGGGTGTCGTTCAAAATCCCGTAATAATCGTCGAGACTCAATTGGAGTTCGGCCGCAACCTCGTGATCTTTAGCGTCACGACCGGTTTTAGCTTCAATAGAGCGAATTGCGTCACTGACCATGCGGGTATTTCGGTGGACCGAACGCGGAGCCCAGTCCCCCTTGCGCACTTCATCAAGCATGGCGCCGCGGATTCGTATGCCCGCGTACGTCTCGAAACTCGCGCCCTTGCTGGCGTCGTATTTGGTCGACACTTCCAGCAGGCCGATCATCCCGGCCTGGATCAGGTCTTCAACCTGAACACTGGCTGGCAGACGGGCCAGCAAGTGGTAAGCAATGCGTTTGACCAGTGGCGCGTAACGCTCGATCAGCTCGTACTGCGCGTCACGTGCCGAGTTCTTGTAGAGGTTGTAGCCACTGGCTGTCATAGAACGGGACCCGCGGTCTGCTGCACCAGCCGCTCGACGAAAAACTCCAGGTGCCCGCGCGGGTTGGCAGGCAATGGCCAGGTATCGACCTTCTGCGCGATGGCCTTGAAGGCCAGGGCGCACTTGGAACGCGGGAAGGCTTCGTAAACAGCGCGTTGCTTCTGCACGGCCTTGCGCACGCTTTCGTCGTAAGGCACCGCGCCGACGTACTGCAGAGCGACGTCGAGGAAGCGATCAGTGACCTTGGTCAACTTGGCGAACAGGTTACGACCCTCTTGCGGGCTCTGGGCCATGTTGGCCAGGACGCGGAAGCGGTTCATGCCGTAATCGCGGTTAAGCAACTTGATCAGCGCGTAAGCGTCGGTGATGGAGGTCGGCTCGTCGCAGACCACCAGCAAGACTTCTTGCGCTGCACGAACAAAGCTGACGACCGAGTCGCCAATACCCGCAGCCGTGTCGATCACCAGGACGTCGAGGTTGTCACCGATGTCGCTGAAGGCCTGGATCAGGCCGGCGTGTTGAGCCGGGCTCAGGTGAACCATGCTCTGTGTGCCGGAGGCCGCCGGAATGATTCGAACACCGCCCGGCCCCTGCAACAGAACGTCGCGCAGCTCGCAGCGGCCTTCAATCACGTCGGCCAGGGTACGTTTGGGTGTCAGTCCCAGCAGGACGTCGACATTCGCCAGGCCCAGGTCAGCGTCCAACAGCATGACGCGACGGCCGAGCTCGGCCAGGGCCAGTGACAAATTCACTGACACGTTAGTCTTGCCGACGCCACCTTTGCCGCCGGTCACCGCAATCACCTGTACGGGATGCATGCTGCCCATGTTATTTCTTTACCTTGTCTTGCATAGACGGAGGCCACATTACTGGCTGCGCGTTCGCTAAAGGAACAATGCATGGCAGGCCATCGATGTAGGTACAAAAACTGTTCATTACTACCTTAGCCGACCTGCTTGGTCGGGCTGTGGTAAATATCAGCGAACATATCAGCCATGGCTTCTTCGCTGGGTTCTTCCTGCATTTGTACGCTAACGGCGCGGCTGACCAACTGATGACGTCGCGGCAGATGCAAATCATCCGGAATCCGCGGGCCGTCGGTCAGATAAGCCACCGGCAACTCATGACTGATCGCCAGGCTTAACACCTCGCCCAGACTTGCCGTTTCATCCAGTTTAGTCAGGATGCAGCCAGCGAGCCCACAACGCTTGTAGCTATGATAAGCGGCTGTTAGAACCTGTTTCTGGCTAGTGGTTGCCAACACCAGATAATTTTTTGATTTGATGCCACGTCCGGCCAGGCTTTCGAGTTGCATACGCAGTGCCGGATCGCTGGCCTGAAGGCCCGCGGTATCAATCAACACCACGCGTTTGCGCAGCAGCGGTTCCAGCGCCTGTACCAATGACTGCCCCGGATCGACATGGGTCACCGACACATTGAGAATCCGCCCGAGCGTCCTGAGCTGCTCCTGGGCGCCAATGCGAAAGCTGTCCATGCTCACCAGCGCGATATTCTGTGCACCGTACTTGAGTACGTAACGGGCGGCGAGCTTGGCCAGGGTGGTGGTCTTGCCCATACCGGCAGGACCGACCATGGCAATCACACCGCCCTCTTCCAGTGGCTCGACTTCCGGTGTGGCGATCATCCGCGCCAAATGCGCCAGCAACATGCGCCACGCCTGACGGGGTTCATCAATGTCAGGAATCATAGCCAACAAATCGCGGGACAACGGGCCGGACAGGCCGATGCGTTGCAGGCGACGCCAAAGGTTAGCCTGGGCCGGACGGCTGCCTTGCAGCTGATTCCAGGCCAGCGAGCCGAGTTGCACTTCCATCAGTTCGCGCAGGCTGTTGAGCTCAAAACGCATCGAGTCGAACGCACGTGGGTCAACACCGCCGGCGGCAGGTGCCGGGGCGGGTGCCGCGCGACGCGGTTCGGCGTAGGTCGGTTCGATCAGCGGCTCGGCGGCCGTCAATGGCAGGCCGGCGAACAACTGGCGATTGGTGGTCTTGTCGCCTTCGGTTTCGCCGTCGCCACGCAGGCTCAATTCGGCCTGGGCCGTGACGATGCGCGACTGGGTCTTGCGCAGCTCATCCTCGAGTTCCATGTTCGGAACACGCGGGGCCAGCGCCGACAATTTGTAATCCAGCGCAGCCGTCAACTCGACACCACCGGCAATCCGGCGATTGCCAATAATGGCGGCATCGGCGCCCAGCTCATCACGAACCAGTTTCATGGCCTGACGCATATCGGCGGCGAAAAAACGCTTAACTTGCATAAACCACTACCTCAGCCGTTGGGCCCTACTGTCGCAACGATGGTCACTTGCTTGTTGTCAGGAATTTCCTGGTAAGCCAACACATGCAAGCCCGGGACTGCCAGTCGGCCAAATCGCGACAACATCGCGCGAACCGGGCCGGCCACCAGCAGAATCACCGGTTGACCTTGCATTTCTTGACGCTGCGCGGCATCGATCAACGAGCGCTGCAGTTTTTCAGCCATGCTTGGCTCCAGCAGAACACCCTCTTCCGAGCCTTGTCCTGCCTTCTGCAGACTATTGAGCAATATCTGTTCCAACCTTGGTTCCAGAGTGATCACGGGTAGCTCAGAGTCAGTGCCTACAATGCTTTGGACGATTGCGCGGGATACGCCGACACGCACAGCGGCCACCAGAGCGGCAGTATCTTGACTCTTGGCGGCGTTGTTGGCGATCGCCTCGGCGATGCTGCGAATATCTCGCACGGGCACCTGTTCGGCCAGCAGCGCCTGCAACACCTTAAGCAACTGCGACAGCGAAACCACGCCCGGAACCAACTCCTCAGCCAGCTTGGGCGAGCTTTTGGCCAGCAATTGCATGAGTTGCTGGACTTCTTCGTGACCGATCAGTTCGCTGCAGTGTTTGTACAGAATCTGGTTCAAGTGAGTGGCCACGACCGTACTGGCATCGACCACGGTGTAACCGAGCGATTGCGCCTGGGCGCGCTGACTGATTTCGATCCAGACCGCCTCTAACCCAAAAGCCGGATCTTTGGCGGTTATGCCATTAAGCGTGCCGTAGACCTGCCCCGGGTTGATCGCCAGTTCGCGCTCCGGATAAATCTCCGCCTCAGCCAGAATCACCCCCATCAGGGTCAGGCGATAGGCACTGGGTGCCAGGTCGAGGTTGTCACGAATATGCACCGTCGGCATCAGAAAGCCCAGGTCCTGGGACAGCTTCTTGCGCACGCCCTTGATCCGCGCCAACAGTTGCCCACCCTGATTGCGGTCCACCAGTGGAATCAGGCGATAGCCGACTTCCAGGCCAATCATGTCGATTGGCGTGACGTCATCCCAGCCCAGCTCCTTGGTCTCCATGGCGCGGGCCGGCGAAGGCAGCAGTTCCTGCTGTCGCTTGACCTCTTGCAGGGCCTGGACCTTGACCACGTTCTGCTTCTTCCAGAACAGGTAAGCACCACAGGCAGCGACCGCCGCCATGCTCAGGAAGGAGAAGTGCGGCATGCCCGGCACCAGGCCCATCACTGCCATCAAACCCGCTGCGACGGCGAGCGCTTTTGGCGAGGCGAACATCTGGCGGTTGATTTGCTTGCCCATGTCTTCCGAACCGGAAGCACGGGTCACCATGATCGCCGCCGCAGTGGACAACAGCAGTGATGGCAATTGCGCCACCAAACCGTCACCGATGGTCAGCAACGCGTAAACCTTGCCGGCGTCGGCGAAGCTCATATTGTGCTGGAAGATACCGACCGCCATGCCGCCGATCAGGTTGATAAACAGAATCAGCAGGCCGGCAATGGCGTCGCCGCGCACGAATTTGCTGGCACCGTCCATGGAGCCGTAGAACTCGGCTTCCTGGGCCACTTCCATCCGGCGCAACTTGGCCTGGTTCTGATCGATCAGGCCGGCGTTCAAATCGGCGTCGATTGCCATTTGCTTGCCGGGCATCGCATCGAGGGTGAATCGCGCGCTCACCTCGGAAATCCGCCCGGCACCCTTGGTCACCACGACGAAGTTGATGATCATCAAAATCGCGAAGACCACGATACCGACCACGTAGTTACCGCCGATCACCACCTCACCGAAGGCCTGGATCACCTTACCGGCGGCGGCATGACCATCCTGACCGTGGAGCATCACCACCCGTGTGGAAGCCACGTTCAGCGCCAGTCGCAACAGCGTCGCCACCAGCAGGATGGTCGGGAACACCGCAAAATCCAGTGGCCGCAACGCGTAGACGCAGACCAGCAGCACGACAATGGACAGCGCAATGTTGAACGTGAAGAACACGTCCAGCAGGAACGGCGGCACTGGCAGCATCATCATGGCCAGCATGACCAGCAGCAACAACGGCACACCCAGGTTGCCCCGACTCAAGTCGGCAACGTTTGTGCGGGCATTGTTGAGTAACTGAGAGCGATCCACCGGTTTTCCCCGTTCCTTTAAAGCAAACTTTTGACGCCTGAAGCAGGCGCAGGGCGGCTATTGCAAGAAGCCTTCCAACTTTTGCCAAGGCGTTAAATAGAGGGGGCGATTGGGGTTTTGTTGTAGCAGCTGCCGAGGGACGATTCGATTGATTAGCCCGCGGTCAGAATCTGTTTGTCAGTGATTGGACCAAAACTCAATGTTTTGCCATTGATGTAGCGTGCGCCCTTAAGCACTGTGACACCGTCGACGTCCACAGCCTCTTCATGCGTATACATCAGCGTCACGATAGAAACGGGGGTTACTATTTCGGTTCCTTCTTGATTTGTACTAACAGGGTCAGCGCCCAATGAAAGGGGATGATTCCAAGATCTTTGATCCCGATCTGCCGCTCAGGATCTTCCCACCGAAAATCCTGCCGGGCGGTAATAAACATCAGGTCTCCCTCTATTTTGAATTGCGGCCTGTGATATCGCCTTTCCATCACTGCGCTGATCCAGTCATCCATGTATGAATCCGGCCCCGTAAAGAGCTCGAAGAGCGTTGCGTTGTTGATGATTTTTCCGGCAGCACCATAAAACGGACTGTAGGTATGGTGATACGCCAACCCTCCCAATTCGGGTCGAATTGCGTTAGTCCGCTCTTGCAAATAACCCGGAATGTAGATGTTTGCCATCTGCACAAAATGGGTGAAATCCAGCATCAATTTAAAAGTAACGGTGTAACCGATTGCCCGATCACGTGGATATTGTTCCAACGTGCCCGAGACAAATTTCAGTAAGCGCTCCATGAAGCCCACATTCCAAGTCGAAATCTGATGCTCGAAGCTGTGCTCCCCAACTCTTTCTGGAGCCAGCACCTCATGATGCGACCCAATGCAAAAGTCGAAAAAGTGTACCTCTACCCCAAGCCCGTGGACTTCCGAAAGTCCATCGATGGCCTGGCTGCGCTGGTCGAGCTGGATATTAAAGTCGCGGTGTTCGACCCCGTGCTTTTTGTTTTTCTGAATCGCCACCGTAATCGAGTGAAAATCCTCTACTGGGAGCGCAACGGCTTTTGCCTTTGGCTCAAACGCCTGGAGTCAGAGCGCTTCAAAACATCACCCGACGCCACCGAGGAAGCCATCGTGTTAAGCGTTCAGGAACTGAATTGGTTGCTCGACGGTTTTGATCTGTGGCGCAACCGCCCGCATCAAGTTCTGACTCCAAGATTCGTCGTCTGACGGGTATAATCCGGGCATGAATTTAATGCCCGAAGACCTTCCTGATGACCCAGCCTTGCTCAAGCAAATGTTGCTTGAGGCATTCAGTCGTCAGCAGGTAACGGCGGAGGCTTATCAGACTCATATCGTCGACCTGAAAGAACAGATCAAGCTTTTGCGCGACCGTTTATTCGGTCGCAAGTGCGAACAAACCGTTGAACCCAATACGCCGCAACTGGCGCTGTTCAACGAACCTGAAAGCGAGCCGATGACTCTGGTCGGCGACGTCGACGAAGAGGTTGTCGCTCCGACTCCACGTCGTGGTAAGCGTAAGCCTCTGTCGGCTAATCTGCCGCGTATCGAAGTCATCCACGAACTGCCTGAACACGAACTGACGTGTGCCTGCTGTTGCCGCAAGCATGTGGTGAGTGAAGAAACCAGCGAGCAGCTGGATATCGTGCCGATGCAAATCCGGGTCATAAAACATATCCGCAAGGTCTACGGTTGCCGCGGCTGTGAAAGGGCTCCGGTCACCGCTGACAAACCTGCGCAGTTGATTGAAAAGAGCATGGCCAGCCCAAGCGTTTTGGCCATGTTGTTAACGACCAAATATGTAGATGGCTTACCGCTGCACCGTTTCGAAACAGTATTGAGCCGACATGGCATTGATATCCCAAGGCAAACACTGGCTCGCTGGGTGATCCAGTGCGGCGAACATCTGCAACCGCTGTTGAATCTGATGCGTGACCGATTACTGGAAAGTCCGGTCATCCACTGCGATGAAACTCGCGTCCAGGTGCTTAAAGAACCGGATCGCGACCCGACCAGCCAATCCTGGATGTGGGTACAGGCCAGTGGGCCACCGGATCGAAAAGTCGTGCTGTTCGACTACACCTCCAGCCGTGCGCAGGAAGTACCGCTGCGGCTGCTGGAAAGTTATCGCGGCTACGTAATGACTGATGATTACGCGGGTTATAACGCACTGGCGTTGCAACCGGGTGTTGAGCGGCTGGCATGCATGGCCCATGCGCGCCGCAAGTTCGTCGACGCGCAGAAAGTGCAGCCCAAGGGAAAGACCGGGCGTGCCGATATCGCGCTGACGATGATCAACAAGCTGTACGGCATCGAGCGTGAACTGAAAGACGGCAGCGACGAGCAGCGGTTTATCGGGCGTCAGGAAAAGAGCTTGCCGATCCTGGGTCAACTGAAAAGCTGGCTGGATAAAACCCAGTCTCAGGTGACGCCGCAGAGTGTGCTGGGCAAGGCGGTTAATTATCTGGCGAGCAACTGGAGCCGGCTGGAGCGTTATGTGGAGGCTGGTTTTTTACCGATCGACAATAACGCTGCCGAGAGAGCGATAAAGCCTTTTGTGATAGGACGAAAAGCCTGGTTGTTCAGTGATACGCCGAAGGGCGCCACCGCCAGTGCGCAGATGTATAGCTTGGTCGAGACCGCCAAGGTCAACGGCCAGGAGCCCTATACGTGGCTGCGCCACGTACTGGAAAAACTGCCATATGCGCAGTCGGTAGCCGACTACGAAGCGTTGCTGCCGTGGAACTGCGCACCGGAAATGCCACGGTAAACGAGGCGGTAGGTGTGGTTCATGGATCGGATACAAATTTCACCTCCATGCCTTGCAGCTTTTTAAACGGTTGCGCTTCCATGATTGCAGCCTCCAAGACCTGACACAGGCATAGATCCCCGACGCTCGCGCCGAATGAACAGAGCTGCTACTGAAGGGACATTGCCGGGAGAATTACCAGGGCAAGGACAGCACTTGAGAGCGCCGATTGTCTACTGTCAGAACTAACAGGTGGTGCAGAGGCTTTGCCGGACGAGGTAATAAAAGTGCGAGACCGCTGGTCGCAACTGTCAGATCTGACAGTAGTCGGCGCAGCACGTTAGAGGCCAGATAAAGCGGCTCTTTAAACCGGGCAATCTGCCGAACTGGAGAATCCTCATGCTCTCAACTTCTACCACACTAGATCCCGCAAACCCGAAAGTACTCGAAGCCTATGGTGCCGCCGGCGATCGACTCGACTTTGATAGCGTTTACCACGCCGAGTACATTACCGCTCAAGTCCCTCATTACACCGGTATGGCTCGGGGTCACACAGTTCGCATGACCTGGGAAAACCCTCGGCATGTCTATCATTCAGAGGTGGTGACCGTCGGTACGCCGGGGGTTATCAATATCCGTATTCCACGCATTGACGTCATTGATGCCATAGGCCATACGGTCAAGGTTTATTTCACCGTGCGCACCGCACCAGACACTCCACTGATTTATTCCAAATATCTGCTGTTGCGTATCGATCCCCAAGCGTTCGATCTAATTGCACCGACCCTGTCGAGCGATCAAAAAACCGTCAGTGTCAGCTATATGGGTATGGTGACCGGCTACACCGTTCGCATACGCGCCACCGGCAAAACCACATGGGACAGTGACGAGCGCGACGTGCAGACGGGCGTTACTCCGATCTTTACACTCCCCGCTTATTGGATTGCAGAGAATAAGAACATCGATATCCGGATCAATTACAGCGTTTACAAATCGGGCAGCGGTCAGAACTTGATGTTTTCGAAAGTATTGAGGCTGAGAATGGGGGGGAGCGCACCGATTCTGTCCGAAAACTTTGATGACAAGCCAACACAACTTATTACACAAGGTCAGCGAATCGAATTTCCCAGCATGACAATCACATTTCTCTCTGGTACCGGAAGAATGGGAATCGTGGCACTTTCCGCGACACCAGTGTATTACCCGGTTTTACCTGGAAAACGTGCCGGACACCTGCTGAACATCTGCTATCAAGATCAAGGAGTGCAACGCTGCAGGCTTGATCTTAAATCAACCTACTCCAAGATCAGTTTTTGGCACACATGGGTAGATACCTCGCCCATAACAGCGTTTTATTACAACGCAGCCAATCAATTATTGGGGCAGAGTCAGTTTAGTCAATCTTGGCACGACGCTCATTTGCTCGAGTTTGCAGCGACGGGAATTACTCGAATTGAAATTCAAACCAGTGCGTCCGACTGGATTGGACTGGACCACTTTTTGTTCACGCCTTAACAGACACTCACTCCCCGAGCGCCCCAGCACAGTCAAATAACGATAATCAGGAGTCGCGACGCAAATCCGGCGGAATCGGCAGGTCATCCTTGAGTGGTTCAGGCGGTTTGCCTTTGCCCGCGCGGTGCTGGCGGACCTGGTAGACGTAGGCCAATACCTGAGCGACCGCCAGATACAGCCCGCCAGGAATTTCCTGTTCCAGCTCAGTGGAGTAATAGATCGAACGCGCCAGCGCTGGCGATTCGAGCAGCAACACGTCGTTGGCCACGGCGATTTCCCGGATTTTCAAGGCCAGAAAGTCATTACCCTTGGCCAGCAGCACCGGCGCGCTACCTTTGTCGGGGTCGTACTTGAGCGCGACGGCGTAGTGCGTCGGGTTGGTGATGACCACGTCGGCCTCGGGGATTGCCGCCATCATCCGCCGTTGCGACATCTCGCGCTGCAACTGGCGAATTCGCTGTTTGACCTCTGGCCGCCCTTCCTGATCCTTATGCTCGTCGCGCACTTCCTGCTTGGTCATCAACAGTTTCTTGTGGCTCTCCCACAGCTGCACCGGCACGTCGACAGCGGCGATGATCATGAGCCCGCAGGCCATCCACAAAGCGCTCCAGCCGACGACTTGCAGGCTGTGAATGATCGCCATTTCCAATGGCTCGTGCGCGATGCGCAACAGGTCATCGATGTCAGCAGACAACACCGCCAGTGCCACGAACAACACGATCAGAAACTTTGCCAGAGCCTTGAGCAGTTCGACAAGGGCCTTGGTCGAGAACATTCGTTTGAGCCCCGCACCGGGGTTCATGCGACTGAATTTCGGCGCCATCGAGCCCGCTGCGAACAGCCAGCCACCGAGGGAAATCGGACCGATCAACGCGGCCAGCAGCAAGGTGATCATCACCGGCTGAATCGCCACCAGCGCAATCTGCCCCGAATGCAGCAGGAAACTGCCCATATTGCGCTGATCCATAATCACTTCCCGCGAGAGCGTGAAGTTCATGCGCATGAGCTCCATCATCTCCTGCGCCAGGGCACCGCCGAAAATCAGCAAGGCGCCAGCACCCGCGAGCATGATCGCCAGGGTGTTGAGCTCCTTGGAGCGCGCAATCTCACCCTTGTCCCGGGAGTCTTTTTTGCGTTTCTCCGTGGGGTCTTCTGTTTTGTCCTGACCGCTTTCGCTCTCAGCCATGACTCAGCGCGCCCGTGCCAGTTCGCGTAAAAACTGCAAGGCCTCGGTGGCCAGCGGTTGATACTGATTGATGATGTCCGCCAGCCCGACCCAGACGATGAACAGCCCGAGCACCAACGTCATCGGGAAACCGATAGAGAAAATGTTCAGTTGCGGCGCCGCCCGGGTCATCACGCCAAACGCAATGTTGACCACCAGCAGCGCTGTGATTGCGGGCAGCACCAACAATAACGCGGCACCCAGCACCCAACCGAGCTTGCCGGCCAGCTCCCAGAAATGATTGACCAGCAAACCACTACCGACCGGTATTGTCGTGAAGCTTTCGGTCAGCACTTCGAAGACCACCAAGTGGCCATTCATGGACAGGAACAACAGCGTCACGAGCATGGTGAAGAACTGCCCGATCACCGCCACGGACACGCCGTTGGTGGGGTCGACCATCGAAGCGAAGCCCATGCCCATCTGAATGGAGACGATCTGCCCGGCGATCACGAAGGCCTGAAAGAACAACTGTAAGGAAAAACCCAGCAACGCGCCAATCAGGATCTGCTCGGCAATCAGCAGCAGCCCGCTCAAGTCCAGCGCATTGACCGGCGGCATCGGCGGCAGACCCGGCGCAATCACCACGGTGATCGCCAGCGCAAAATACAAGCGCACACGCGTGGGCACCAGGGACGTTCCGAACACTGGCATGACCATCAACAACGAGCCGATACGAAACAGCGGCAACATGAACGTCGCCACCCAGGTACTGATTTGGAGATCGGTCAGCTGAAGCAACGACGGCATGGTTTAGCCGATGACCTGAGGAATACTGCCGTACAGCTGCAGGATGTATTCCATGAAGGTCTGCACCAGCCACGGGCCGGCGACAATCAGCGTCACCAACATGACGAGCAAGCGCGGCAGGAAGCTCAGGGTCTGTTCGTTGATCTGCGTGGCGGCCTGGAACATCGCCACCAACAGGCCGACCAGCAGGCTGGGAATCACCAGCACGGCGACCATCATGGTGGTCAGCCACAGCGCTTCGCGGAAGATGTCTACCGCCACTTCCGGCGTCATGGTGATACACCGCCAAAGCTGCTCGCCAAGGTACCGATGATCAACGCCCAGCCATCCACCAGCACGAACAGCATGATCTTGAACGGCAGGGAAATGATCAGTGGCGAGAGCATCATCATCCCCATCGCCATCAGCACACTGGCGACGACCAGGTCGATGATCAGGAACGGAATGAAGATCATGAAGCCGATCTGAAACGCGGTTTTAAGCTCGGAGGTGACAAACGCCGGCACCAGAATGGTCAGCGGCGCCTGATCCGGCGAGGCGATATCGGTACGCTTGGACAGGCGCATGAACAGCTCAAGATCGCTGCTGCGTGTTTGTGCCAGCATGAAGTCCTTGATCGGCACCTGAGCCTTGGCCACGGCATCTTGAGCGGTGAGTTTTTCCGCCAGATACGGTTGCAACGCGTCCTGATTCACTCGGTCAAACACCGGCGCCATGATGAAAAGCGTCAGAAACAGCGCCATACCCGTGAGGATCTGGTTCGATGGCGTCTGCTGCAAACCCAGGGCCTGACGCAAAATCGAGAAGACAATGATGATCCGAGTGAAGCTGGTCATCAGCATGACAAACGCCGGGATGAAGCTCAGCGCGGTCATGATCAGCAGGATTTGCAGGCTGACCGAATATTCCTGAGCACCATCGGCATTGGTGCCCAGGGTGATCGCCGGGATCGACAACGGATCGGCGGCGAACGCCAGCGGCGCGGCCAGCATCAGGGCCAGCGTCAAGACGATGCGTAACGCACCCATTACTTTTTATCCTTCTGATCCTTGCCGAGCATCTCCAATAGACGCTGGGCAAACTCCGGAGTCGCTTTTTCACTTGCGCCCGGCACCTGCACCGGCTCCTTGAGCACGTGCAGCGCAGTGATGGTGCCAGGACTGAGGCCGAGCAGGATCTGCTCGTTGCCGACTTGCACCAGCATCAAACGGTCGCGAGGCCCCAGCGCACGGGAACCGATCAGTTCGATCACCTGCCCTTTGCCGGCCGGCCCGGCCTGCTGGACCCGGCGCAACATCCACGCGAGGAAGAAGATCAACCCCAGCACCAGCAGCAAGCCCAACACCAATTGCGTCAATTGCCCTGCCACCCCACTGCTGACCGCCGGCGCGGCGACCGCAGCAGCGGTCGCTATCGGCTCGGCAGCCAGCACGCTGAACGGCATCGCCAGCACAAACCCCAGAACCTTTTTCACTTAGCGCAGCTTCTTGATGCGTTCGCTCGGGCTGATCACGTCGGTCAGGCGGATGCCGAACTTCTCGTTGACCACAACCACTTCGCCGTGAGCGATCAGCGTGCCGTTGACCAGTACGTCCAGCGGCTCACCGGCCAGACGATCCAGCTCGATCACCGAACCCTGGTTGAGTTGCAGCAGGTTACGGATGTTGATGTCAGTGCTGCCCACTTCCATGGAAATCGATACCGGGATATCGAGGATCACGTCCAGGTTCGGACCTTCCAGGCTGACCGGATCGTTGCTCTTCGCCACGCCGCCAAACTCTTCCATCGGCAGACGGTTGGACGACGAGCCAGCGCTATCGGCCGCCAGCAAGGCGTCGATATCGTCCTGACCGGCGTCTCCGGTTTCTTCCAGGGCCGCAGCCCATTCATCAGCCAGCGCCTGGTCGTCCTGGGCGTTCATATCGTCGTTCATCATTTGTCCTCGGCGGGCAAAAATTCAGTGAGTAGCAGTCTGTTGAAACAAAGGGGTTTGAGCGCTGGTCAACGGCGCTCGATCGGCTCGATCACCTGCAACGCGAGGTTGCCTTTGTGCGAGCCCATCTTGACCTTGAAGGCAGGCACGCCATTGGCGCGCATGATCATTTCTTCCGGCATCTCGACCGGGATAATGTCCCCGGGCTGCATGTGCAGGATGTCGCGCAAGCGCAACTGGCGACGGGCAACCGTGGCACCGATCGGCACGTCGACATCCAGCACGTCCTGACGCAGGGCGTTGACCCAGCGCTCGTCCTGGTCGTCGAGGTCCGACTGGAAACCGGCGTCGAGCATTTCACGCACAGGCTCGATCATCGAGTACGGCATGGTCACGTGCAGGTCGCCGCCACCGCCATCGAGCTCGATGTGGAACGTGGACACCACAACGGCTTCGCTCGGGCCGACGATGTTGGCCATCGCCGGGTTCACTTCCGAGTTGATGTACTCGAAGTTCACTTCCATGATCGCCTGCCAGGCTTCCTTCAAATCGATGAAGGCCTGCTCCAGCACCATGCGCACCACGCGCAGTTCGGTGGGGGTGAATTCACGCCCCTCGATCTTGGCGTGACGGCCGTCGCCGCCGAAGAAGTTGTCCACCAGCTTGAACACCAGCTTGGCGTCGAGGATGAACAGCGCGGTACCGCGCAATGGCTTGATCTTCACCAGATTGAGGCTGGTCGGTACGTACAGCGAGTGCACGTACTCGCCAAACTTCATCACCTGCACACCACCGACGGCAACGTCCGCCGAGCGACGCAGCATGTTGAACATGCTGATGCGGGTGTAACGGGCGAAACGCTCGTTGATCATTTCCAGGGTCGGCATGCGTCCGCGGACGATGCGATCCTGGCTGGTCAGGTCGTAGCTTTTGACGCTGCCGGGTTCAGCAACGTTATCGGTCTGTACCAGACCATCGTCGACGCCATGCAACAGCGCATCGATCTCATCCTGGGACAGCAGGTCCTGCACGGCCATGTCGTGTTCCTACTGCAGTACGAAATTAGTGAAAAGCAACTGTTCGATCACCACTTTGCCGAGCTCTTTCTGCGCCACTTCCTGAACGCTGGCCGTGGCCTTCTGACGCAACATCTCCTGGCCAACCGGCGTGGCCAGGGCGGTGAAATCCTGGCCGGAAAACAGCATGACCAGGTTGTTGCGGATCACCGGCATGTGCACTTTGAGCGCCTCCAGTTCGGCCTGATCGCGACCCTGCATGGTGATACTCACCTGCATGTAGCGCTGACGGCCATTCTGGTTGTAGTTGGCGACGAAGGCCGGTGCCATCGGCTCAAAAATCGCGGGCTGCTTGCCGACCACTGCGGTTTCCGCAGCGGCAGGTTTGCTCTGGGCGTTGTGCATGAAGAACCAGGTCGCCCCCACGGACATGCCGATCGCCAGCAGCAAGGCCACCACGATCAAAATGATCAGCTTGATCTTGCCTTTGGTTGCGGGCTCTTTTACTGCTGCTTCGCTCTTCGCCATGCCAATAATCCGTCACTATTCGGGTTTTCACAGTCGCACGGCAAGGCAAGAGCAAGTGTTATGCCAGAAGTATCGGGAGGGCGCTGGGCGGGGGTTTCAGGGAGACCACAAAAACAAATGTGGGAGCGAGCCTGCTCGCGATAGCGGTGTAACAGTCAACGAAAATGTTGAATGTTACTGCCTCATCGCGAGCAGGCTCGCTCCCACAGGGGATAGCGTTTTTATCAGGCGTAGTAATCGACGGCGCTGGAGCCGATCACGCTGGTGGTGTCGACGGCGGCTTCAGTCACAGCAGTCGCGAGGTCTTCTTCCATCGAGTCGACGCGACCACCAGCGGCATTGGAGCGACCGCCCTGCCCCTGCTGAGCTTGATCCTGCCCCTGACCTTGCCAGCCACGAGACTGATCGGACACGTTGACGTCTACCTGCCCCATGCCCTGCTGCGTGAACATGTCACGCAAGCGATGCATTTGACTGTCCAGCGCTTCGCGAACGCTTGGATGGGCGCTTATGAAGGTGACTTGGGTCTGCTGGTCCGGAACCATGTTCACCCGAATATCGAGGCGACCCAGCTCGGCCGGTTGCAACTGAATATCGGCCGCCTTGAGGTTGGCGCTGGAGAGGTACATGACGCGGTTGACCACCTCTTCGGTCCAGCCACTCTGATGCATGGCAATCGGCTGATTCACCGGCAACGTGTTAGCCGTTTTAGGGGTGGCCGCTTGAGTCAATGCCGCCAGACGGTTGGCGAAGTCATCGACACGGGTATCACTGCTGGCGCTTTTCAGGTCTTTAAGGCCGTCATCGATCAGACCACTGAACGCTTTCTCGCCGCCTTGGCTGGTGCTGTCTTTATCGGTTTGCAGATCAACCATGCCCGCCATGCCGGCGGCAAAGCTCTGCGTCAAGGTCGGTTCACTGTCAGCCGGGGCCGGGGCTTGGGCTTGGGCTTGGGCTTGGGCTTGGGCTTGGGCTTGGGCTTGGGTCGGAGTTGCTATGGGCCGGGCCTGGCTGGAAGCGGAAATGTGACCACTTTGCTCCATGGCCAGACGCACGGCTGGCAGTGCGTCGAGTGGATCGGCTTCAGGATCGAAGTCGCTGACGATGGTTGCGGCGGCTTGCGCAGGAGTGGCAGCCACAGGCGCCGCGACCGACACCGTGACCTGCGGTTGCACAGTGTCAACAACGGGCACGGCGTGCTCGACAGGAACCGTGACCAATGGCTGCACGACCGCCATCAAGGCAGGATCAAGGGACGGATCGATTGGGGGGGTGTCGACCACCGGCGTCTCGCTGGCAACCGGTGCGACATTGCCGGTGAGCGCATCCTCGACCGGCGCCGGTTTTTCGGCGGGCAAGGAATTGCCGCTATCGGCAACCAAAAGCTCCAGGACGGCAGCGGTATCGCTGTTGACGTCGGAATTTGCCGTGCCTTGCGCCGCGGTATCAGTCGCCGGCGTGGCGGATTTATCCGCGTCCACAGCAGGTTTGCCCTGAGACTGATTGGCATAAACCTCAGCAAAGCTGGAGGCTTTATCCCCGGGCTCAGCAGCCACCGCCGGGGTATTGGCGGACGTGGCGACGGTCTTGGCCGCCGGGCTGGCCTGAGAAATTGAATTGGGGGTAACGGGCATTAAACGGTCTCCGCTGCACTGGGATCGTAGGTACAGTTGAGCGAGTTAAATGCAAGGGACGGGCCAGCATGACCAACCGGCGCTAAAAGCGCCAAGTGGTCGGATTATTCGGAGAGAGAGCGCTGTCTTTCCGCCTCATAAAGCGGTCGGACGATGGCAAATTCACCGTCGATTTCTCCCAATAGTTTATCAATGCCGGCGAGGCTTTTTTGCCTGGCGCGCTGTTCAAGCTCATGGCACAACTCAGCCAGGCGAACGGCGCCCATATTACTGCTACTGCCCTTGAAACTATGGGCTGTATTCATCAGCAGCAAGGCATTATCAGCCGTTCGCAGCGTCAGCAAACGCTCTTCGGAATCACGAAGAAATACATCCAGCAGCTCTGGATACTCATCCTCCATCACTTCCTGCAACGCGATCAGCACGCTTGGGTCCAGATGTGTGTCAACCACTTGCTCACTCCTTGATCAAGAATGCGTGAATTATGCCAGAGCCTCCCAGAAAAACTCCACGCACGCACTGCGCCCATTGTCAGACCAGCTCGCATTACGGCTCAACTGGCGGATAAGGCTGATGCCACGGCCCGACAGGCGGGCACCATCAAGCGGCCGATCCTGTACCCGAGCCACGTCAAACCCCTTGCCACTGTCTTCAACCCGAACAGTCAGGCAACCGCCCTTGCCTTCTGGCGTGACCTGCAAATGCACTCGCACATAACCGTCCTGCAGTGCATCCAGGCGCTCATTGCGCTGAAGATAATAGCGCGCAAAACCCGATGCATCGCGCTTGAGGCTTGAATCCAGACCCAGCACGCCGTGCTCCAGCGCATTGGAATACAGCTCGGCGAGCACACTGTAGAGCGCGCCGCTCTGAGCCCGCAACCCGTGAACCTCAAGCAGCAACTGCAACAGGTAGGGCAGCGGATTGAAACGTTTGAGGGTCGCGGCGCGGAACTCAAAACTCGCTGACCAGTCCAGCGGACAGGACTGGCCGCTGTCGGAGTACACCAACGCAGGAGGACACAGTTGCGCCGCCTCCAGCAGTCTGATCTCGACCATGCTCACGTCATCGCGGGCTTCGCCGCCAAAATCCCGCAGAGCCTGTTCGATTTCTTCGAAGAGTGCGTCAGGCTGACGGTTGGCCGCAAACACCTGCCGCAACCGCTCAACGCCAAACAATTGCTCGTGACCATCGCAGGTATCGATCACCCCGTCGGACAGCAGGAACACTCGATCCCCAACGGCCATCGGGAACACTTCGGTGCGGTCATCGAAGGTCTGCGAGCTCAGAACGCCCAGCGGCAAGTGACGCGCTGTCAGCGGCTTGCGCTCACCTGTAGCGATGCTGTGCAAATAGCCGTCCGGCATTCCGCCATTCCAGACCTCCACCGAGCGTCGCTGAAAGCTCAGACACAGCAAGGTGGCGCAGCAAAACATGTCGACCGGCAAGATGCGCTTGAGCTTGGCGTTCATCTCCCGCAGGGTTTCCGCCAGGCCGTAGCCCTTGGCCGTCATGCCGTAGAAGACTTCGGCCAGTGGCATGGCCCCCACGGCCGCTGGTAACCCATGG
Organism: Pseudomonas sp. BE134; assembly: GCF_031456105.1. NCBI lineage: Bacteria > Pseudomonadati > Pseudomonadota > Gammaproteobacteria > Pseudomonadales > Pseudomonadaceae > Pseudomonas > Pseudomonas sp. BE134. The sequence continues at coordinate 64,598 of NZ_JAVDUA010000026.1, forward strand.
CCGGTGAAATCCCCCAACAGCACATGCATATCGCCAGCCGGGGTGAAAGCGGCCAACAACAGATCACCATTGAACAGCGCATAAGGCGATTGCAGGTAGCGAATATTCGGCGCACTCAGGCAGCCGGAATGCGCGACCTTGTCGAACACGGCCTTGGCCACCCGCTGCTCATTGAGCAAATACTCGTGATGCCTGGCGATCAGGTCACGCTGCTGCAGCACAGTGCTTTGCAAGCGGCGCAAGCGATCCATCGCCTTGATCTTGGCCGCCAGAATTACCGGGTTGTAGGGCTTCGCCAGAAAGTCGTCACCGCCAGCCTCCAGGCACCGGGCCAGCGCTTCGCTTTCACTGAGCGAGGTCAGGAAGATGATCGGCACCAGGGTTTCCCCGGCCAGCAGCTTGATCTGTCGCGCAGCCTCGAAACCGTCCATCACCGGCATCATGGCGTCCATCAACACCAGGTGCGGTCGTTGCTGGCGAAAGGTTTCGACCGCCTCGGCACCATCGGCGGCGGTCAGCACTTCATGGCCCTGGCGGCGGACGATGCGCGACAGCAGCATGCGATCGGCCGCACTGTCTTCGGCGATGAGTATGGTCAGGGGTTCGAGTGACTGCATGCCCGTCAACTGATGTCGAACAGCTTGTCGAAATTGGAAATGGCGAGGATCTTCGTCACGTCCGAACTGCTGTTGATCAAACGAATATCGGACCGGTCTCCGCCTGCGTGATCCCGCAGCAGGAGCAACATGCCGAGTGCCGAGCTATCGAGGTAGGTCGCGTCTTTCAAGTCGACCACCACCGAGTTTGGCATTTTTCCGTCGGTGCACTCGTAAGACTCACGAAACTCCTGATGTTTAGTGAAATCGAATCGTCCTTTGACCGCGATCGTAAGTTGTTTCCCATCCCGGGATAGTTCTGCTGTGACTGTCATTAAACGGCTTCCTTGTCATGGGCTAACGTGCTGCACAAGGTTTAGCACTAGGGAGAAAGGGGAGCAAGGCGCAACGATTGTTCAATACGGATCATGTCTGGGCAAGCGCTGCGACAATTCATCCAGCAATTTCTGTTCGCGCTTGTCTTCCAGCTGCTGTGCCTCATCCCGGTAACGCTGTACCAGTTTTCGCAAACCTTCGACACGGGCGAACGCTTGTTGCCAGGTGTCGCGCGCTTTGTTCAGGTTGTTCTGGTGCCAGTTCAGGCTCTGTCGCTGCTGATCGATGGCAGTGCCCAATTGCGCCAGAAAACCCTGATACCCCAGCAACCACTGACCGGAAACGCCACTGCTACCGCGCACGATCCATTGTTCCTGGTATTCGAGGCGGAAGGCTTCAAGGTCGGCGAGCTTGCTTTCTGCCACACGCACCTGCCCCTGAAAATGCCCGAGGCGAAGGACGGCGGTTTTCTCGGCCTTTTCGGCCATTTCCACCACCGGCGCCAGGCGCGCGGCTCGACTTACAGCCATGGCGGGTTAACCGCCCGCTGCCGGGGCAAAAATGGACGCGAGATGGTTAACGCTGGCGCCCATGCCGATGTTGTCGTTCAAACCCTGACGCAGGTAAGTGACCATGGCTGGCTGGAGGGAAATCGCGGTGTCGGTTTCACGATCGCCACCCGGCACATAAGCACCGACACTGATCAAGTCGCGACTCTGCTGATAGCGTGACCAGTACTGTTTGAACATTTGCGCGCGGGTCATGTGTTCTGGGCTGACCACCGATGGCATGACTCGGCTGATGGACGCTTCGATATCGATGGCCGGGTAATGCCCCTCTTCAGCCAATCGGCGGGACAACACGATGTGACCGTCGAGTACGCCGCGCGCGGCATCGGCAATCGGGTCCTGCTGATCGTCGCCTTCGGACAACACGGTGTAGAACGCCGTGATCGAACCACCGCCCTTCTCGGCGTTACCGGCCCGCTCCACCAGCTTTGGCAGCTTGGCAAATACCGACGGCGGGTAACCTTTAGTGGCGGGCTGTTCGCCAATGGCCAGGGCGATTTCCCGCTGGGCCTGGGCAAAACGGGTCAGGGAATCCATGAGCAGCAGGACGTTTTTGCCCTTGTCGCGGAAATACTCGGCAATGCGCGTGCAGTACATCGCCGCACGCAGACGCATCAGCGGCGCATCGTCCGCCGGCGAGGCCACGACGACGGAACGCTTGAGCCCTTCTTCACCGAGGATGTGCTCGATGAATTCTTTGACTTCGCGACCCCGTTCACCGATCAGCCCGACGACGATAATGTCGGCCTCTGTGAATCGAGTCATCATGCCCAGCAGCACCGATTTACCCACACCAGTACCGGCGAACAGCCCGAGCCGCTGGCCGCGACCGACCGTCAACAAACCGTTGATGGTACGAATGCCCACGTCCAGCGGTTCGCTGATCGGTTCGCGCTTGAGCGGGTTAATGGTGGGGCCGTCCATCGGCACCCAGTCTTCGGCTTTCATCCCGCCTTTGCCGTCCAGCGCACGGCCGGCGCCATCAAGCACCCGCCCCAACATGCTCATGCCCATTGGCAAGCGGCCGGTATCGGCCAACGGAACCACACGGGCACCCGGTGCAATGCCGGCCACGCTGCCGACGGGCATCAGGAAGACTTTGCTGCCGGAGAAGCCCATGACCTCGGCTTCAACCTGCACCGGATGATAGCTGTCGTCGTTGATGACCATGCAGCGGCTGCCCATGGCAGCGCGCAGGCCTTCGGCTTCGAGGGTCAGGCCGACCATGCGCAGCAAGCGGCCTTCCAGGATCGGCGCACCGGCCAGTTCCGTAGCCTCGGCGTAACCGCTCAGGCGCTTGGCGAAGCTGGTGCGATCAAGACGCATCGGAGTTGTCCAGATCCGGCTCGACAGCAGGCTTTTCGTCGACAGGCACCTCCAGGCTCAAATCCGGTGCAGACGGGTGCAACGCCTGATCGTGCAACTGATCGAGCAGCTTGGCCATGACCTGGGCGACGCGGGTTTCGACGGTGGCGTCGATGCGACTGTGTTCCGTTTCAACCCGGCAACCACCGGGCAACAACGATTCGTCTTCGACGATGCGCCAGGTTTCTTCATGGCGTTCACGCAGCGCTTTGACTTGTTCGAAGTCCTGCGGATTGATGTACAAGCGCACATTGCCTGCACCCAACGGCAGGAGCTTGAGTGCTTCACGCATGACGTGTTCAATCTGCGTGGAGTCGATGGCCAGTTCGCGCTGAATCACTTGTTTGGTGATGTGCTGCACGAGGTCGACCATGGACTTTTCAATGAAGGTGTCCTGCTCGGCGATAGGCTCGAACAGGTTGACCATCAACTGCTCAAGACCGGCAATCTTCGGTGTCAGCGCCGCTTCGGCTTCCTGACGAACCTTGAGCGTGGTGCTGTGAAAACCTTCTTTCTCGCCCACTGCAAAGCCTTCGTTGTAGGCCTCCTGGCGAATCGCTTCGAGCTCTTCAAGGGTCAGTGGCTGGACTTCGTCCAGCGGCACTTCTTCCATTTCCGGCGGCTCGGGCTCAGGTTCTGGCTCGGGCTCCGGGACAAACGGATCGAAACTGGGCAGCGCCCAGACGTCGAAAGCGGCAACCTGCTTGCCACGAATCAGGTCGGTCTGGGACTCATCATGTTTAGACGACATAGTGACCTTAGATCATCTCTTCGCCGCCCTTCCCGCCGAGAACGATTTCTCCGGCTTCGGCCATACGGCGGGCAATGGTGAGGATTTCTTTCTGCGCGGTTTCCACGTCGCTGACGCGCACCGGGCCCTTGGCCTCGAGGTCGTCGCGCAACAATTCGGCCGCCCGTTTGGACATGTTCTTGAAGATCTTTTCCTTGACGCCTTCGTCCGAACCCTTGAGGGCCAGCACCAGCACATCGGAGGACACTTCGCGCAGCAACGCCTGAATCCCGCGGTCGTCGACATCGGACAGGTTGTTGAACACGAACATGAGGTCTTCGATCTGACCGGACAGGTCTTCGTCGACTTCGCGGATCGAGTCCATCAGCTGACCTTCGATCGAGCTGTCGAGGAAGTTCATGATGTCGGCCGCGCGCTTGATGCCACCCAGGGTGGTGCGCGAGGCATTCGAGTTGCCGGAGAACTGCTTCTCGAGAATCTGATTGAGCTCTTTAAGGGCCGCTGGCTGGACGGTGTTCAGCGAGGACACTCGCAGAATGATGTCCAGTCGTACCTTGTGGTCGAAGTTACCGAGCACTTCACCGGCTTGATCCGGGTCGAGGTACGCCACCACGATCGCCTGGATCTGTGGGTGCTCGTAACGGATCACGTCGGCAACGGCGCGCGGCTCCATCCATTTCAGGCTGTCAAGGCCACTGGTGTTGCCCCCCAGCAGGATGCGGTCGATCAGGCCGTTGGCCTTGTCTTCGCCCAAGGCCTGGGTGAGCATTTTGCGCACGTAGTCGTCGGAGCCGACGCCCAGACTGGTCTGGTCGCCGACGATGTCGACGAACTCGCTCATCACCTGCTCGACTTGCTCGCGGTGCACGTTGCCCATCTGGGCCATCGCGACACCCACGCGCTGGACCTCTTTAGGCCCCATGTGACGCAATACCTGGGCAGCATCGGTCGAACCGAGGGACAGCAGCAGAATCGCGGCTTTGTCGACCTTGGACAGTTTGGCGGCAACGGCTCGGTCATCACTCATCTGCGTTAATCCACTCTTTCACGACCTGGGCCACACGACCCGGGTCTTCTGCCACCAGACTCTTGATTGCATTCAACTGTGCGTCATAGCCTTCGCTCGGGCTTGGCAGCAGGATGCTTTGCGGGCCGCCGAGGCTGACGCGATCGTTGGCCAGTTCGCCGTCCAGGCCGCCCATGCCACCCAACTCGGCATCGCTGCCGACCAGCTGTTTCTCTTTGCCGCCACCGGTGATGTTGTTGAGTACCGGACGCAGCACGCCGAACACCAACACCAGGATGAACAAGACGCCCAGCAATTGCTTGACGATGTCCCAGAACCACGGCTGCGAGTAGAACGGAATATCGGCAATCACTTCACCGCGTTCCGCGGAGAACGGCATGTTGATCACACTGACGCTGTCGCCACGGCTGGCATCGAAACCGACCGCGTCCTGTACCAGGCGTGTGAACCGTGCCAATTCATCGGCGGTCCACGGTGCGCGGGTGGTTTCACCGTTGGCCGCGTTAACTTTGACCTGATCGTCCACCACCACCGACACTGACAGGCGATTCAACCGGCCCTGTTGTTGCTTGGTGTGGCTGATGGAGCGGTCGAGTTCGAAGTTCTTGGTGGATTGTTGACGCTTGTCTGCCGGGTACGGCGCCAGCATTGGCTGACCGGTGGCGGGGTCCATGATTTGCTGGCCGTTGGCATCGATCAACGGCTGGCCCGGTTGCACCATGCCGGCCGAGGCGGTCGTGCCGCCAGTGGTTTGCGGTGCAGAGGCTGGCGACGGCGGCTGGTTGCTCAGGGCACCCGGCACACCTTGCGGGCCGTTGCTGGCGGTGCGTTGTTCGTTGACCGACTGCTCGCTGCGCAACGCCGGTTGATCCGGGTTGAACTGCTCGGAGGTCGACTCGACAGCGCTGAAATCGACGTCGGCAGACACTTCGGCTTTATAGCGATCGTTACCCAGCACCGGTTGCAGAATGTTATGCACGCGCTGGGTGAGCATGGTTTCCATGCGGCGGCTGTAATCGAATTGCTTGCCGGCCATGGTCAGTTCGGAGTTTTCCGCCTGATCCGACAGCAGGTTGCCCTTCTGGTCGACGACGGTGATCTGCGATTTGCTCAGCTCAGGAACACTGGTCGCGACCAGGTTGATGATCGCCACCACTTGACCCGGCTCCAGCGAACGACCGGAATACAGTTCAACCAGAACCGAAGCGCTTGGCTTGCGTTCATCACGCACGAACACCGAACTTTTCGGAATCGCCAGGTGCACGCGGGCGCCCTTGACGTTGTTCAGGCTGGAAATGGTACGTGCCAGTTCGCCTTCGAGGCCGCGACGATAACGGGTCGCTTCCATGAACTGGCTGGTCCCGAGGCCCTGGTCCTTGTCGAGGATTTCAAAACCGATGTTGCCGTCGCTGGGAGTGACACCAGCCGCCGCGAGTTTCAATCGCGCACGGGACAAATCATCGGCCTTGACCAGCAAGGCGCCAGAGTTCGGTTCGACGGTATAAGGAATATCGGCGGAGGCCAGGGTATCCATGACCTGTTTGGCGTCCATACCGGCAAGGCTGCCGTACAGAGGCCGGTAGTCCGGCTGCTGAGACCACAGCACCACGGCAAAGCCAATCGCCACGCTTGCAGCCAGGCCGACCAACAGGCCTACCTGACGCAACATGGTCATCTCGGAGAGGTTTTCCAGGAAGGACAACCCGAACAGCGGCGGTTTGCCGTCAATTGGAGTGACCTTGGCCGGAACGTTATCGGCGACTGCTTCTGCCATGACTCAATTCGTCCTTAAACCGGCATCTGCATGATGTCTTGGTAAGCCTGAACCAGCTTGTTGCGCACTTGCGTCAACGCCTGGAAAGAGACACTGGCCTTCTGCGAGGAGATCATGACGTCCGTCAGGTCGACGCCGCTCTTGCCGATCTCGAAAGCACTGGCCAACTGAGTGGATGCCTGCTGAGTGTCGTTCACTTTATTGACGGCTTGACCGAGCATGTCGGAAAAGCTGCTGCCACCCAGTTCAGGGACTGCGGCAGTCGATTTAGGCGCAGACATGGCATCCATTTGCATGGAGCGCATATCCAGCATCAACCGATTAAATTCAATACCTTGGCTCATGATCTACTCTCGTTGGCGACCCGCAATTTTTTGACACTCACTCGGCGGGTAGTGAGGTGTTAGCAACAAGGGTGCCAGCTCCGTGATGGCTCTGAACAAAAGGCATTTGGAATCATCGCAAAACACTTGTGGGAGCGAGCCTGCTTTCAGGTGGCAAACAAATACGCTTCCACATCCATTCCGGCGTCACGCATCTGCGCCAGCTTGTAGCGCAACGTGCGCGGGCTGATACCCAGTCGCTCGGCAGCCTCCTTGCGACGACCACGCTCGGATCGCAAGGTATCGATAATCATCTGGAATTCGCGGCGCCGCAGGTCATCACCCAAAGCGCCAGCCGATTGCGCGTCAACTTCCACTGCTCGTACCGGCGCAGCTACCGATGCCGGAAGCGGCGCACAGGCAACCGGCCCGGACAGGCAAAAATCCCGGGGCTGGATCACCCCTCCCTGCTGCAGGATCAAGGCCCGCTGAATGGCATTGTCCAGCTCACGCACATTGCCCGGCCATGGGTAACCGATCAGGCACGCCCTCGCCTCGGGCGACAGTCGTGCCTGCGCATGCTTCATTTTATTGACGTGTTTGGCCAACAGTCGCTCGGCCAGCGGCAGGATGTCGGCAGTGCGCTCGCGCAGTGGACACCAGGCCAGCGGAAACACCGACAACCGATAGTAAAGGTCTTCACGAAAACGCCCCGCCGCCACTTCGCCGGCCAGATCGCGATTGGTGGTGGCCACGACCCGAATGTCCAGCGTGATCGTTTTACGGGCGCCCACCCGCTCGACTTCACGCTCCTGCAAAACGCGCAGCAACTTGGCCTGAAGGCCGAGGGGCATTTCGGAAATTTCGTCGAGCAGAATCGTGCCGCCGTCGGCTTGTTCAAACTTGCCGGCCTGCGCCGAAATGGCGCCCGTGAACGAGCCTTTTTCGTGACCGAACAACGTGGCTTCAAGCATGTTGTCGGGGATCGCTGCGCAGTTGATCGCAATAAAGGGCTGATTGGCGCGATGGGAATGTTGGTGAATGTAGCGCGCCAATACTTCCTTGCCGGTACCGGACTCGCCCGAGATCAATACCGTGGAATCACTGCGCGCCACCCTGGCGGCCAAGTCCAGCAACCGCGCGCTGGCCGGTTCGACCGCAACAGGTCCATCGCCTTCGACCGTACCGAGATTGCCCAACGCGTGACGCGCCACCAAATCAAGCAATGCCTTGGGCTCGAATGGCTTGACCAGATAATCCGCCGCCCCCTGGCGCATCGCATCGACCGCCCGCTCGACGGCACCATGGGCCGTCATCAGCAATACCGGCAATTGCGGTTGACGCGCGCGCAGCACTCCGAGCAACTGGTGCCCGTCCATGCCCGGCATATTGACGTCACTGATCACCAGACTGAACGCCTCGACTGCTACCGCCGCCAACGCATCTTCTGCCGAACCGACCGCCTTGAAATCGTGCCCCGCCAGCATCAGCGTATCGGCCAATGCTTCTCGCAGCGCACGGTCATCCTCGACCAGTAAAACCTTGATGGCCATGCCTTTCATTCCGCTTCCTGGGCACTGGGCTTTTCAGCCGAAAAAAGCGGCAGAGTCACCTGTGCACACGTGCCGCGACCTGGTCGCGAGCGCAGCTGCAATTCTCCCTGATGCGCACGCGCCACCGCCTTGACCACGGTCAGACCCAGGCCGGTTCCTGTGGTCTTGGTGGTGAAAAACGGCTCACCCAGACGCGCCAGCACATGGCTGTCGATGCCACTGCCGCTGTCGCTGACGCACACGCGCAGGGTGTTTTCACGGGTGTAAAAGTGAACCTTCAACCGGACATCGCCGGCACTCGCCTGAATCGCATTCTCGACCAGATTGAGGATCGCCCCGATCAGCGTGTCGCGATTACACAGCAACTCGCCAGCGTGACTGTCGCACTGCCAACGGACGGGCAGCTCTTGAACATGCGTCAGTGCCGCCGCCTGCAGTGATTGCATCAGCTGTTTGGGCGTGAGGCGGTCGGTCAGCGGCAGCTCGCCGCGCGCGAACACCAGCATGTCGCGAACCTGATGCTCCAGCTCATGCAAACGCTCTTTCAGGCGACCGGCAAAACGCTGCTGCGTCGCGACCGGCAGCTCTTGCTCAGTCAAGTGACTGGCGTAAAGCAAAGCGGCCGACAATGGCGTACGAATTTGATGAGCCAGCGAGGCAACCATTCGGCCGAGGGAAGACAAGCGCTCGTGACGGGCCAGTTGATCTTGCAGGTGACGGGTTTCAGTCAGGTCGGTCAGCAGCACCAACTGCCCCGGCTCAGCGTCCAGCGAACGAGTGGCGATCGACAGACGCCGCCCGTCCTTGAGTGAGACTTCGTGGCCGTCGTCTTTGCGAGGCGCAAAGCAACGGGCGATCACCTGGCGCCAGAGCTCGCCTTCGAGCGGCAGACCGAGCAATTCACACGCCGCCGGGTTGGCTTCGCGCACAATGCCTTGGGCATCAATAACGATGACGCCGCCGGGCAATAGATCCAGGAGATTTTGCAGACGGTTGGCCAGGCGCTCTTTTTCCGCCAGCTCTTGCATGCGCTGAGCACTGACTACCGCCAACTCGCCCTTGAGCTCAGTGACCCGGGCTTCAAGCAGGCTGTAGGAGTCGGTCAATTGACTCGACATCTGATTGAACAGCGCAAACGCCTGCTCAAGGCCAAGCCGGCTTGCCTGCTCTACGGACGACGGCTGTCCCGAAGCGTCAGGGACAGGAGACAACTGGGCGGCTTGGGGCATTGTGCTCTCTCGCTTGGCTGACCGTCAGTTAAACGGAACGTTGCGAGGACTTAGCAATACCCGTGCCTAAAAAAAACCGCCCAAAAATGAAGGACTTGAAAAACAGGCGTCAATCATCTGCCTGTTCATCACCGTCGCGACGGCTCATGCCGTATTTGCGCATTTTTTCCACCAGCGTGGTGCGACGAATCCGCAGGCGTTCAGCAGCGCGCGCCACAATGCCATTGGCATCATCGAGCGCCTGCTGAATCAGGCCCTGCTCCAGACCACCAAGGTAGTCCTTCAGATCCAGGCCTTCCGGGGGCAGCATGGCAGTGGTGGTGAAGTCCGTGGAATGACCATTGATGGCCACCCGCTCTTCAAGATCACTGCGCAGGCTGTCGACCAACTGCTCATCTTCGTCATCGACGTAGCGGAATTTCTTCGGTAACTCGACCACACCGATCACCCCGTACGGGTGCATGATCGCCATGCGCTCCACCAGGTTGGCGAGTTCGCGAACGTTGCCCGGCCAACCGTGACGGCACAGCGACATGATCGCGGCGGAGTTGAAACGAATCGAACCGCGTTTCTCATGCTCCATGCGCGAGATCAACTCGTTCATCAGCAACGGGATGTCTTCGACACGTTCACGCAGGGGTGCCATCTCGATCGGGAACACGTTCAGGCGGTAATACAAGTCTTCGCGGAACGTGCCGATCTCGATCATGCTTTCGAGATTCTTGTGGGTCGCGGCAATGATGCGCACGTCGACGCTTTGGGTCTTGTTGCTGCCCACGCGCTCGAAGGTGCGTTCCTGAAGGACACGCAGCAACTTGACCTGCATCGGCAGCGGCATGTCACCGATTTCATCAAGAAACAGGGTGCCGCCGTTGGCCAGCTCGAAACGCCCGGCACGGCTGGTGATCGCCCCGGTGAAGGCGCCCTTCTCGTGGCCGAACAATTCGCTTTCCAGCAACTCGGCCGGGATCGCCCCGCAGTTGACCGGAACGAACGGCGCGTCACGACGCTTGGAGTGATAGTGCAAGTTGCGCGCAACCACTTCCTTGCCAGTGCCGGACTCGCCCAGGATCAGCACGCTGGCGTCAGTGTCGGCCACCTGCTGCATCATTTGACGGACGTGTTGAATCGCCCGGCTGGTGCCGACGAGGCTGCGGAACAGATTGGGCTCACGGTGGCGACCGCGCTCGCGGGCCTGGTCGTACATCTCGCGATAAACCTGGGCACGGTGCAGGGAGTCGAGCAACTTGCTGTAGCTGGGCGGCATTTCGAGAGTCGACAGCACTCGACGACGCTGGTCTTCAGGCAAGTCAACGGAAGAATTATCGCCCATCAACAAAACCGGAAGGAACTCATCCCAGGTAGCGAGTGTCTTTAACAAGCCCGTAAGTGCGCCAGGAGCATTGACCGTCCCGATGAGGACACAGATCACTTCACGACTTAATGACAAAGAGCCGACAGCCTGCTGCCAGTCATGGCTACCACAGGGTAAATTTTCTTCACCGAGAAAATTTAAAATCACCGCCAAATCGCGGCGGCGGACGCTATCGTCATCAATCAGCAGAATTTTGGTTTCACGCCACATGCAATAGCAACTTCCCTAGTCAACTCAATGCCCAAAAATGATGGGGCAAGCTAGACGCTTGCAGGCACTTTGTGCCCGCAGAGTCCTGAAATCTGGAACCAGCCACTAGTTAAGTCAAAAAACCGTGCACAGTCAAATTTATGGCGCACTATCATTGGATTAACTGAGGATTAATTAACCAAACAGATGGTAAACCTTTGCCGCGCTCTTCGCATGATTGATCTGAGCCATTTCTTCGACTATCGCCTGACGCTCACCCATCGTCGCGGCCAGTAACTCCTTATAGACGGCTAGCAACCCTTCCAGATTAGTCCGCAACGCTTCTTCGTCGACAGGCGCCTCGCCCAGCACCTCGTCAACGCACTCACGACAGGCTACATCCAGTTCGCCGATGGCGTCCCAGTTACGTGCAGCCAGGGCGTCGACCAAGGCTTCACGGGTTTCTTCAATTCGCCGCAGTGCTTGACTCATGACGTCATCCTCAGACCCGCAGGCCTATTGATTGGCAATTGCATCCCAACCGCTTTTCAGGGTTTCAAGCAAACCGGATACTTCGTCGATGATCGCCGCATCGTTATTGCGATTGGCTTCCATCAGACGCGTCATCATGTAGGCGTACAAATTGTCGAGCTGCTGCAGCGAAGCCGGATCGTCGGTCTTTTCCGGGTTCAAGCCATCGCGCAAGCCAATGATGATGTCCACGGCCTTGCCCAGCATCAACCCCTTGAGTGCGACGTCGCCACGCTCCATGGCACCCTTGCCCTGCGCCATGCGGTCCAGTCCGCCCTCCATCAGCATCTGCACCAGGCGATGAGGGTTGGCTTCAGAGATCTGAGCATGGGAATTGACCTTCTGATATTGGCGAAGGGCTCTCATGGGATTCATGTTTCTACCTCGTGACGGACAACACATTTGAAAGGGATTGCTCTGATCTTTATGTCGACTGAGCGGCAGATAACTTTAACCCAGACCCGCCACCAAAGAAAAAACCCAGACACTGTCATTACAGACAGCCTGGGTTTTTTTATGCCTGATCCGGATCAGTCGTCTTTCGAATTATTCAGCGCATTGAGCGTACTCATGATGCTGTCGCTTTGGGCGCGCAACTGAGCCACTAGAGTGTCCATCGCCGAGTACTTGGCGCTCAGGCTCGCTTGCAGGCCGGTCATGCGTGCATCAAGGGTATCCTGCTGCTTCTTCAGGGCGTTCAGACTATTGCTCAAGCTCGCCGTACGCGCTGCAAATACCCCGGTGGTTTTCTGCGCAAAGCTGTCGGTCGCGGTCTTCATGCGTGCAAGCAAACCTGTATCGCCCGAAAAGATCCCGTTGATATCGGCGGCATTGGTGAGCGCCGCCGCACCAAACACTTTGTCGTTGACCGAGAGCAATCCTGCTTTCTGGTCGGTCTCGACTCCGAACTGAGCGAGGGACTTCATCTGACCGGTGCCACCCGTGGCGTTCAACTCGCTACGTACCGAGGACACCAACGAACGCAAAGAGGCATCGCCCGTGAGCGCCCCCGACGTCATAGAACCATCGGCATTGGTAGTGACCTGTGTCTCGGTACTGACAGCCTTGATCAGCGCATTGTATGTATCGATAAAACCCTTGACCGCCGACTTCAGCGTCGATGTGTCGGTTGACACGGTGATAGTGGAGGGTGTCGCCGCACCACCGCCGGACGGAACCGGAGACACACCCGTCAGCTTGACGGTTATCCCGCTCACTGCGTCAGCAATGGTATTGGTCGTGGATACCATCGCCACGCCATCGAGTGTGTACTTGGCATTCTGTGGCGTAGCAAGGACCGAAGTGCCGGTTTCCAGACCGGAGTTGCCCGACAGAATCAAGTCTGAACCGACACCGGTGGTACTGGACGTCAGCACCATGCGAGAGCCATTGGCGTCGGTCAGGATGTTGGCGCTCAAGCCCTTGTTCGCGTACTGGGAGTTGATTGAATCGCGAACCTGCTGCAACGTCGCGCCGGCAGGAATACTGACGTCGAAGGTGTTGCTGCCCTGCTTGATGCTCAGCGTGGACGGCACCGAACCGGCGTTGACCACCGAAGAAGCGCCACCGTCGAAGACTTTGGTGGAGATTTTCGAGGCCGTTGCCAACTGGGTGACCAGCAGCGAGAAACTGCCCGCCGCCGCACCGGCACCCGTGGTCACAGTGGCGACTTTTTCGTCGGACGAAGACACGCTCAACCCACTGAAGCTGGAGGCGGTTTTCATGTTGTCCATCGCGCCACGGAAGGCATCCAGCGCCGCCTGGATTTTACCGATAGACGACAGCGAGGTGGTTGCTTTCAGCGTTTGGTTATTGATCTGAGTCTGCTTTGGGGCTCTTTCGGAATCCACCAAAGACTTCACAATCGCCTGGGTATCGATGTTCGAACCAATACCACTAACCGATGTACCCGCCATCCTCTCTCTCCTTATCCAGTGGCTGCCGCTTTCTTGACCGGGAACGTCTTAAACGGTAACAACAACAAAATTAATGCCAATTCAGACTTTGTCGTTAAACAACAAATTACTGGCGTCCGACAGGCTTTGTGCCAGTTTAAGTGCCGCTTCCGAGGGGATCTGACGAATCACCAGACCCGTTTCGGTGGCGATGACCTTGACCACAACCCGACCGGAGGAATCATCAATGGAAAAATCCAGATTGCGCTGGGCAGCCTGGACGAATTCCTGAATATCAGTCACGGCTTTTTCCAGGTCGTCGCGCTTGGGCTCGGAGCCCGACGATGCGACGGCTTCAGCCTTGGGCTGATCCTGTTTGCCGCTGACAGTCGGCGTTGCGCCCTGTCGGGCAACGGCGGGATAAGTCAGGTTCAACTTGACGCTCATGTCCATGTTAAATCTCCTCGTCGCTCAAAAGACAAAAGGGCACGTAAACGCGCCCTTCCGTCATTCACCCACTACTGGAATTAACCCAGCAGTTTCAGTACAGACGCTGGCAGCTGGTTGGCCTGGGACAGGATCGCAGTGGACGCCTGTTGCAGGGTTTGCTGTTTGGTCAGCTGAGCAGTTTCTGCTGCGAAGTCAACGTCCTGGATCACGCCACGAGCAGCAGTGGAGTTGTCCGAGATGCTGCGCAGGTTCGCTACGGTGCTGTCGAAACGGTTTTGTACCGCACCGAGGTCAGCACGCTGGGAGTCGATGTTGGCGATTGCCTGGGAGATCACGTCAATAGCGTTTTGTGCGTTGGCGGCAGTGGTCACGTCAGTGTTGTTGACGGTGATTTTGGTCGAAGCAGCATTTGTACCAGCTGCTACAAACAAACCTGTAACACCAGCACCGCTCATCGAGTAGCCGTTGGTGGAGTTCAACGATACAGCACCAGTCACCTGGATGGGACCAGCGGCAGCAGCAACAGCAGCACCGTAGTTACCAGCGCCGTCTTTAGCAGCAATTTTGATACCAGCGATTGCACTAGCGTCACCACCGTTCAGGACGATGTTTTCACCGGTGTCGGATTTGACTTCAAGGTTGTTGGTAGTGGCGTTGTAGTTAACGCTGATGCCCAACTTGGCAGAGTTAGACTTCAGTTGTTCAGCCAGGCCCGCGGTGTCAGTTACACCAACCATGCTGACTGCGGCGCCGCTGCCTACTTTGATAGTGAAGTTAGCACTGCCTGGAATAGCGGCCAGAATAGCTGCAGTGTTTACAGTGAACTTGGCTTCGGTGCTGGCAGTAGCCGCCAGACCACCGATAGCGCCGTTCAGTTGTGCAGCAGTTGTTTTTGCAGACTGACCAGTAACAGTGGTGATGCTAGCAGATTGGCCGCCACCGGTAACAGTAATCGCACCACCGGTCACACCGGCCGCGGTTGGTGCGATGGCAACGGTCTTCAGCTGCTGGGAACCGATGTTGCTAGCCGATGCGTCACCCAGAGTCATGTTGATGGTCTGGTTAGCGTTCGCACCAACCTGGAAGGCGGTAGTACCGAAAGAGCCGTCCAGCAGGTTACGACCACCGAAGGTGGTGGTGGTAGCGATACGGGTCAGTTCAGCAGTCAGTGCGGAGTATTCAGCGTTGTTCGACTTACGGTCTTCAGCGCTTGGCGAGCCGTTCGCGGAAGACAGAGCCAGGGTACGCATTTTCTGCAGGATGTTGGTAGATTCCTGCATCGCGCCTTCAGCTGTTTGCGCGATGGAGATACCGTCACCGGCGTTCTTGATGGCAGTGCCCAGGCCGTTGATCTGGCTGGTCAGACGGTTGGAGATTTGCAGGCCGGCAGCGTCATCTTTAGCGCTGTTGATACGCAGGCCGGAGGACAGGCGCTGCATGGAAGTCTGCAGGTTACCGGAAGCTTTGTTCAGGTTGTTCTGAACGCTCAAGGAAGCAAGGTTGGTATTTACGGTTAAAGCCATGACGAATTCCTCGTTGGTTGGATACTGCGGCTTCCGGCCCTGGCAACCGCCGGGTGTGGCCTAGAGAACCTACGTAATAGTTATCGTCGTGGAGAGAGTTTGCTTGAGCAGTTTTTTGCAAATTTTTAGTGGCAGCTTGCCAGCCCTTGATTTTCAAGGCACCAGAGCCAAAAAAGCGGCGCCATAAAAACGCAAAACGCCCGACAACTCAGGTTGCCGGGCGTTTTTTTACGTCGATGGTTGAACAGGTCAGCCGCGATAGAGAATCGCCGAGCCCCACGACAAACCGACACCGAAGCCGCTGATGGCCACACGAGTCCACTTGGAATCGAACACATGGTTCTGCAACAGCAGCGGGATGCTCGACGACACCGTGTTACCGGTTTCGAGCATGTCCTTGACGAACTTCTCCGGCTCACCTTCTTCGAAGCGGCGTGCCACGGCATCGACGATGGCCGCACTGCCCTGGTGAATGCAGAAGGCATCGATGTCAGCCGCCTGCAAATTGGACTCCTCCAGCAGCTCATGCAAATGCGCCGGGACTTTCAACAAAGCAAAGTTGAACACTTGGCGACCATTCATGAAGAACACACCGTCGGAAACCTTCAGGTGCGGTGCGCCAGAACCATCAGTGCCGAACTTTGACTTGCCGAGTTGCCAGACCGCGTTTTCACCCATCCAGGTGGCGGTAGCGGCATCGCCGAACAGCATCGTGGTGTTGCGATCTTCCGGGTCGACGATCTTCGAATAAGGATCGGCGGTGATCAACAGGCCGTTTTTCAGCCCTGCCGCTTCCATGAAGCCTTTGATTGCATAAATGCCGTAAACGTAGCCGGAGCAGCCCAGGGAAATATCAAACGCAGCGACATGGGTCGGTAAGCCCAGTTTGTCCTGAACGATTGCAGCGGTGTGCGGCAACCCCTCTTCATCGCCGTTCTGGGTGACGACGATCAAGCAATCGATGGCTTCACGTTTTAATTCGGGGCTGGCGGCGAACAGCGCATTGGCTGCTTCGACACACAGGTCGGAGGTTTCCTGATCGGCACCCATGCGCGGCAAAAACGCAGAACCGATTTTGCCAAGGATGAAGGATTCGTCCTTGTCGAACTTTGCACCCTGGGCGTAATTATCAATCCCGGCTGCCGGCACGTAACTCGCTATATTTTTTATGCCAATCATTATGGCTTCCCAATAATAAACAGCTGAACATCGCCGCTCGCTGAATCGAGGGCGTCTACAGTCAGGGCCTGGCCCCCCAAAGGAGGCATCGTAGGGGTTCAAGCAAACACCTTGAACAACCCGCCACCGTCACCGCCCGCAGACAGGATACAGTGAAGATGCGCGTTTTGACTGACGGGTCACTCAGAGAGCACTGGTTTATTTGATTTGGTGGTCCAGATCCCGCCCCGCCCTGCTCCGCTTCACCTCAAAAAAAGCAAAAAAAAAGCCAGCCCCTATGACAGGGACTGGCTGCGAGCGGTCAAGACCGACTCAGAGCTTGTTGAACAGGCTCAACTGGGAAACTCTGGCGAACGCCAACTGCGCGGCCTGCAGCATGGTTTGCTGCAAGGTCAGGCGGGTCAGCACTTCCGCCGGGGCGGCGTTCTTGATCGAGTTGCCTGTCGATTCGTTGATCAGGTTGGTGCTGGTGTTCTGCTCAGTCTGCATATCCATCATATTGCCCCGGGCACCGATCGCACCACGAGCCAGGTCAATCTGGTTCTTGCCGTTATTCAGGTTGGCAATGGACGACGCTATCGTGTCTTCCAGATAACGCTGTGCGGTCGGGTTACCCTGCGTTGGCGACTCGAGCGCCGAGCGCAACTGGCTAATGGTGTCGAGCACGTTCTGGGTCTGATGCGTGTTGACCGCGATATCAAACTGATCACCCGCATTGAGCACACCCGCAGGGGTGCCACCAGTGAGAGTGAAGTCAACACCGGCCGCTGTTGCCACGCCTGCCAGCACGGTCCCGTTGGCTACCGGCGTACTGCTGCTGGTCAACGGACGGGCGTAGAGATCAAAGGTGCCAGGGCCGGTGAACTTCATGACCGCCCCGCCTTCAGGGAAGAAACTGTTGTAATCAGCAGCGTTGCTCACCGCTGCCTTGCTCATGACAACCGTCGAGACGTTGCTCTGGGCACGGTTGTTGACGAAACTGTCCGGCTTGGCCGTCAACTCGAAACTGTGCGTGGCGATGAAGCCATCGATGTTGCTGGCGTTATCGCCAGCCTGAGGGGTGATGTTCAGCTTGAACGTCACACCACGGAAATTGATGTCGGAACCGTCCTTGGAGTTCGGGTCGAACACGCCACCCTGACTCGATTCAGCAGTCCTGTCGTTACCTGCGGCGTCCGTGATCACATACTGGGTGCTGCTGGTGAACTGCAGCTTGTAAGGCTCGCCGCCGCGGAAATTTGCATCAAAGGCCGGACCGGAGTTCACCAGACCTGGCGACAGCTTCACGCGCCCATCATCCACGGGTGGCGTGAGCATGGTAGTCGAACTGCGGGCAGCGTTGATCGCCTGCTGGAAAACATCCCAACCGGTATCGTTCAGGCCCAGCGACATCGAATCGCCAATCTTCAACTCCAGTTGAGTCTGGTCACCCTGATAGCTGTAGGTGCCGTCGCTGTTGTGCACAAACGGCTGAGTGTTGTTGCTGGCGCCGGAGAAGATGAACTTGCCGTTGGCGTCCTTGCTGTTCATCAAACTGAGTAATTGCGCTTCGGACTGTTTGAGTTCTGCGGCAATGGATTTACGGTCATCGTCGTTCAACGAACCGCCACCGGCACGTACCGCCAACTCACTGACTTTTTGCAGTACGTTGTTGATGCTGTCCAGCACGCTTTCTTCTTGCGCTTGAGCGGTGTTCAACGCGTTGATGTTGCTGGTGTACTGACCCAGCATCGCTTTTTGCTGTTCAAGCTGCAGTAACCGGGCCGCACCGACAGGATCATCCGCTGCCGTTTCAAGCTTGAGGCCGCTGCTGGCTTGCTCGGCTGTCTTCATCACGTTATTGAGGTTGCGAGAGTAGTTGGCAGCCGTCGTCGCGTAATACTGTGCGGTAGAAATTCGCATGTTCTACGGCTCCTTAAAGGGCATTGATCAGGGTGCTGAAAATTTCCTGCGCAGTCTTGATGATCTGCGAAGAGGCCGTGTAGTACTGCTGATACTTGGTCAGGTTACCGGCCTCTTCATCGAGATCGACCCCCGACAGCGAGTCACGGGCGTTGCGCGCCTCGCTCAAAATGGTGTCAGTGGCCGTACCATCCATTTGAGCCTGCTTGGTCTGGGAGCCGACGTTCGACACCAGACCACCATAAGCATCGGTAAAACTTACACCCGGGTTGGTGGCCGTGGCACCGACCGTTGCCTTGGCTTGCAGACCGAGCAACGCTTGAGCGTTGCGGTTGTCGGTACTGCCGGCTGAGGTCATGGAAATGTTGAAACTGTCACCCGAAGCAGGGCTACCGCTGACGGTCATCCCCACACTGAAGGTTTTGGCATTGCCACCGGCATCGGTGTAAGGCACCGCAATATTCAAGTCGTTATTCTGGCCTGGCACGATGCTGCCGGTGCCGATGCTGGCGCCTTTGGCGTCGAACACTTCATAAGCTGTGGCGCTGGTCATGAGCATGCGAACCGGCATTGATGCCTTGACCGCAGTCTGTACTTCAAGACGCTGGGCCGGATCGTAGATATCCAGTGCAGTGTTCAGTTTCGGCTGGCTGACAGCACCGGTGCCGTCGTTGCCCGAGGCCTTGGTGGACGTCAGCGGAGCGGCCGTGGCCAAAGTTTTGGCGTCGGTCATGACCGTGGCCATGTCTGCGGCGGCACTGCGGGTCGGGGTGATCTTGAAGCTATCGCCGGCAGCGACCGTGCCGGCGTTGATGCTCAGGCTGAAGCCATCAATGACCGGATCAGCGGCAGGCGGTGTGGCGAAGGCGAAGTTGCCCATGTTCGTGTTATCGGACAGGCGATGCACGTTGTAACCCGTGGCAGTGATGCTCACCTGATAATCACTGGCGTGCAGCTTGCTGGTGTCCTTGATGGTGACGTTCAGGTTGCCAGATGCAGAATCGTTGTCCGCGCTGGCAATGCTGCGCTGACTGATGGCCGCCGCGCTGTTGATGTTGTTGAACAACGCCGCGCCGAAGTTGCCGTTCTGATCCAGGCCCTGCCCCAACTGCTGATTGACTTGATCGGCCACGACCAAGGCGATGCGCCCCAGGTTATTGACCGCCGGCGTCAGCACTTCATTGCGATAACGCACCAGCCCGCCTATCTCGCCACCGCTCAACACGTTGGTGATGTCGATCGACGAACCGTGGCGTTCCATGATGATCGAGGAACGGGTCGGGTCGGATGGGTCGACGCCCACACGCAACTTGTTGACGGTATCGCCGACGACCAGCGGCTGGCCGCTGCCCAGGTAAATATCCAACTGGCCTTTGGTCTGGGTGACCTGCGTGCCGACCAGTTCGTTGATTTGACGAATGGCTTCGTTGCGCTGGTCCAGCAAGTCGTTGGGTGTGCCACCCGAACCACTGACTTCACTGATTTTCTTGTTGTAGGTCGCGACGGTCGACGCCAGCTTGTTGACCTGTTCGGCCATCGTGCCCAACTGATCGTTGATATAGGAGGTCTGCTGAGTTACCTGCTGGGACAGGCTATTGAAGCGGCTGCTCAAGCCTTGGGCATTGGTCAACAGGGCCTGACGCGCAGCGTTGTCGTTGGAGTTGGCGGACAGCGTCTGCAACGACGAAAAGAACGATTGCAGCGTTTTGGTAATACCGGTGCCACTGTCAGACAGCAACTTGTCCAATTGAGTGGCTTGCCCCAGATAAGCTTGCGCGTCACCGTTGAGCGAGGTGGTGGTCTGCAGCTGCGAATCGAGGTAGCTGTTGTACACCCGACGCACATCGGCCAAGGTCGTGCCGGTGCCAATGAACACATTGCCATACTGAATAGAGCCTTTGCTGCTCTGCACAATTTGTTGGCGCGAGTACCCGGCGGTATCGACGTTGGAAATGTTGTTACCGGTAGTCACCAATGAAGCGTGGCCAGCAGCCAGACCCGACATCCCGATATTGAGCAAACTCATGGTTCAGACCTTATGCCTTGTGCCTATAAAGGCGTAGTGGAAGCGCCCGCCGCAGCGTAGTTTTGGTAACTCGTCATCTGCTTGGCTATCTGCGAGATCTTGCTTGCGTAATCCGGGTCGGTTGCATACCCGGCTTTCTGCAACTCGCGTACAAACTGTTCTGGTTTATCGGCAGACTTCACGACATCTTGATAGCGATTATTGGTTTGCAGCAAAGTCACCAGGTCATGGAAGCTGTCTTTGTAGGAGTCATAGGAACGGAACTCGGCCGTCTCCTTGACCATCTCGCCATTCCTGAATTCGCTGGTGATGGCCCGCGCCGAATCACCCTTCCAGCTGCTGCCGGCCTTGATGCCGAACAGGTTGTGGCTACTGCTGCCATCCTGGGTACGCATGACCGATTTACCCCAACCGGTTTCCAGGGCAGCCTGGGCCACCAGGTAACGCGGATCGACGCCAATGCGCTCGGCCGCTTCCTTGGCCATCGGCAGCATGGTGTTGACGAATTCGTCGGCGGAACTGAAGGCTTTCTTCGGCGGCGCCAGGGGAATCTGCGCCATGGCACGGCCGTAAATTTGCAGGCGTCCACTCGACCGGGTGTCTGTTTGCGAGGCCAGCCAATCCCCATTGAACAGCGGGCCGGCACCGGTCGCGAGCGCCGGTGTCGCGGCGTCTCGCCCAGGCAACAAGGGTTTGTTGACGGTCGCTGCGGTCGTGGCCGAAGGCACCAGGCCGGCAAGCAAGCGATCCGCCAGTTTCGGCGGCAAGGCCAGGCGACGCTGATTGATCAGCTCCATGTCATTGCGATGCGAGGCTTCACCAGTCGGCGCTTTCACCGAACGCGATGCCCACAACGGACGCTGACCATTGAGCCGTGACAGCGGACCGTCGGTGGCCACAGTGCCTGCCGCGATCGGCGTCGACACCGCCGCTTTCGCCGCTTCCTGCTTGGCGGCAGACAGGGCCGCCGCCTCACCCGGCGCCAGCGGTTTGTTCTTCGACATCTGGCGCATCAGCACGTCCGCCAGGCCAATACCACCGCCTTCGCGAGACATGGAGACGGCCAACTGCTGGTCGTACATTTCCTGGTATTGCTTGGCCGCCGGGGTGTTGAGCGGGTTGTCCTGGCCCAGCGCTTCGGTGGCCGAACGCATGGACTTGAGCATTTCCCCGAGGAACAGCGATTCGAACTCCTGCGCCACCTTGCGCATGTTGCCGTCACTGTCCTTGTCGCCCACCTTGAGTTGGTTCAAGCGATTCAAGTCCGAATAGGAACCGGAGTCGCTGCTGCTGACCAGACCGCTCTTGCGCATATCCATGACGGCCGCCCTTAGATCACGATCAGGTCGGCTTGCAATGCGCCAGCCTGTTTCAATGCTTCGAGGATCGCCATCAAGTCACCCGGCGCCGCGCCGACCTGGTTCACCGCACGGACGATTTCGTCGAGGGTGGTGCCCGGGCCGAACTTGAACATAGGCTTGGCTTCCTGCTCCGCGTTAACCCGCGAGCGCGGCACAACGGCGGTCTGACCGTTGGAAAAAGCGCCAGGCTGGCTGACAATCGGGTCTTCGGTGATGGTCACGGTCAGGCTGCCGTGAGTCACGGCGGCTGGCGAAACCTTGACGTTCTGGCCGATCACGATGGTGCCGGTGCGCGAGTTGATGATGACTTTCGCCACCGCCTGACCCGGATCGACTTCAAGGTTTTCCAGGATCGACAGGTAGTCGACGCGCTGGCTTGGATCAAGGGGTGCGCTGACGCGAATCGAACCACCATCAATGGCCTGGGCGACGCCAGGGCCGAGCAAGTTGTTGATCTTGTCGACGATGCGCTTGGCGGTGGTGAAGTCCGACCGGTTGAGGTTCAGCGTCAGGCTATTGCCCTGGTTGAAACCACTTGGCACCGAACGCTCGACCGACGCACCACCGGGGATACGACCCGCCGACGGAACGTTGACGGTAATCTTCGAACCGTCACGCCCTTCGGCATCAAAACCGCCCACCACCAGGTTGCCCTGAGCGACAGCGTAGACGTTGCCGTCGATACCTTTGAGCGGCGTCAGCAACAAGGTGCCGCCGCGCAGACTCTTGGAGTTACCGATGGAGGAGACGGTGATATCGACCTGCTGCCCCGGCTTGGCAAACGCCGGCAGTTCCGCACTGATCGATACCGCTGCAACGTTCTTCAACTGAACGTTACCCGAGTTCGGCGGCACCTTGATGCCGAACTGCGAGAGCATGTTGTTGAAGGTCTGCAGGGTGAAAGGCGTCTGCGTCGTCTGGTCACCGGTACCGTTAAGCCCGACCACCAGGCCGTAGCCGATCAATTGGTTGGAGCGCACGCCAGAAATACTGGCGATATCCTTCAGCCGCTCGGCCTGCGCGTTGAACGCGGCAGTCAGCATCAAGGCGGCCACCATGAGGTGTTTAAGATTCAAACTGGCCACCTAGAAAGGGAACAGCGGGCTGAGGAAGAAACGGTCGAACCAGCCTGGCTGACTCGCATCGGCAAACGCGCCGGTGCCCGAGTAGGTGATGCGTGCATCGGCGATACGGGTCGACGGAACAGTGTTGTCGGTGGAGATGTCATCGGCGCGCACCAGCCCGGCAATCCGCACCAGCTCATCGCCGGTGTTGAGGGTCATCCACTTCTCGCCACGGACCGCGATAATACCGTTGGGCAATACATCCGCGACGGTAACGGTGATCGAGCCGACGAGGGTATTGCCCTGGGCCGCCTTGCTGTCGCCTTTAGTCGCGCGGTCGCCTTCATAGGCGGCGTCCAGGCTCAGGTCACCACTGCCGAACGGATTGTTGGTGCTGGGGGTGGTGCCAAACAGCGAGGACAGGCCGATGCTGGCCTTGCTGTTCTTGTCAATTTGCGAGTTGGCGTTTTTGCTGGCCTGGGTCTTCTCGTTCAGGGTAATGGTGATGATGTCACCCACCCGGAACGCCTTGCGGTCGGTGTACAGGTTCTGTTCAAAACCGGCCTGATAAATCGAGCCATTGTTCGCGGCAGCCGGCAACGGCGTGCGCGGCAACACCGGCGCGTAATAAGGGTCATTGGGCTTGGGCGTCGTGGGGACGCAGCCCGCGAGCACAACAGCCCCACTCAGTGCCAGAACAGATACAAAGCGATTCATGACCCTACCTCACGGTGTTGCAGGCGACCTAAGGGCCGCCTCATAGACTTGATTACAGATTCTGCGTTACGAACGAGAGCATCTGGTCGGCGGTGGAGATCACCTTGGAGTTCATCTCGTAAGCGCGCTGAGTGGTGATCATGTTGACCATCTCTTCAACGGTGCTGACGTTGGAGGTTTCCAGGGTGTTCTGCAGCGTGGTGCCGAAGCCGTTCAGGCCCGGTGTACCGACTTGCGGTGCGCCGCTGGCAGCGGTTTCCAGGAACAGGTTGTTACCCACGGCTTGCAGACCGGCCGGGTTGATGAAGTCAGCAGTCTGCAGGTTGCCGATCACCTGGCTGGCCGGGTTGCCCGGAACGGTGATGGACACAGTGCCGTCGCGACCGACCGTGAAGGTCTGGGCGTCGTTGGGAATAACGATGGCTGGTTCCAGAGCGAAGCCACTGGCGTTGACGACCTGACCGTTGGAGTCTAGGTGGAACGTACCGTCACGGGTGTAAGACGTGGTGCCGTCCGGCTGCAGAATCTGGAAGAAACCGCGACCGTCGACAGCCAGGTCAAGCGGCTGCTCGGTGGTTTGCAGGCTGCCGGCGGTGAAGTTTTTCTGGGTGCCGACAATGCGCACACCGGTACCCACTTGCAGACCCGAAGGCAGTTCGCTGTCCTGGGTCGACTGGGCGCCTGGCTGGCGCTTGATCTGATAGAGCAAGTCCTGGAACTCGGCGCGGTCACGTTTGAAACCCGTGGTCGAGACGTTGGCCAGGTTGTTGGAAATGGTGGTCAGGTTAGTGTCCTGGGCGGACAGACCTGTTTTGGCAACCCATAGAGCCGGAAGCATTCGATTCTCCTCGTGCGCCTGTTTTACGGCGCGACGTTCTGGTAATTAGCTGATCTGCAAGACCCGAGCCATGGCCTGGTCATCGTCTTTGGCGGTGTTCATCATCTTGATGTGCAGCTCGAATTGCTTGGCCAGCGCCAGCACCGAGGTCATTTCTTCCACGGCGTTGACGTTGCTCGACTCCAGGAACCCGGACACCAGTTTGACGCCGGAGTCGGCTTGCGCCGGCTTTCCGTCCTTGGTGTGGATCGAACCATCCAGGCCTTTGGTCATGTTCTTCAGGTCAGGGTTGACCAGCTTGATGCGGTCGACTTCAGCCATCACGCGCGGGCCTTCGCCCATCGCACGGATGCTGATGGTGCCATCCTCACCCACTTCGATTTGCTGCTCGGGCGGCACGGCGATGGGTCCGCCATTGCCCATGACCGGCATACCGTTGCCGGCACGCAGCACGCCCAGGGCGTCCACGTTCAGGCTGCCGGTGCGCACGTAGGTTTCTTGACCCGCCGGGTTCTGCACGGCGATCCAGCCGTTGCCTTGCACGGCGACATCGAGGTCGCGACCGGTTTCAACCAGCGAACCAGGGGAGAAGTCGGTGGCCGGGCGCTCGGTCATGGCAAACGCACGCGCCGGAAAGCTGTCACCAAACACAGGCATCGAACGGGCCTGTTCCAGGTCCTTTTGAAAACCGTTGGTGGAGATGTTTGCCAGGTTGTTGGCATGAGCCTTCTGCGCCAGTGCATTCTGGCTGGCGCCGGTCATTGCCACATAAAGGTACTTGTCCACACTCTTTCCTCTGCATGCCGGACGTTTGCCGCCCACCGCTGTACTGTTGAGCGATAAGCAAATTGCAGACCAACTTGCGCGCAGAGGTTTAAAGCCCTTTAAACACTGGACTTGAGGGTAATCGCAGAGGAATGACGGAATGCGTCAAAGTCGAAAAACCGGCGCGATTATGCCGCTTGACGGCAACAGGGTGGAAGAGCGTGCCGGATCCGCTACCAGCCTTTGACCCCGCTCATGTCAGGCAACTTGTGGGCGATGCCCTTATGACAGTCGATACAGGTCGCCTGACCGCTGGCCAGTGCCGTGGAGTGCATATTGGCGGCGCGTTTGCCCTGGCGAGTAAAGTCCATGAATTCAAAGTTATGGCAATTGCGGCATTCTCGGGAGTCGTTTGCCTTGAGCCGCCCCCACTCGTGCTCGGCCAGTTCACGCCGCATACCGAGAAATTTTTCCCGGGTATCGATCGTTCCGAACACCTTTCCCCACACTTCTTTGGACGCCTGCATCTTGCGGGCAATCTTGTGCGTCCACTCATGCGGAACGTGACAGTCCGGACAGGTGGCTCGTACGCCAGAGCGATTGGTGTAGTGAATGGTTTCCTGCAATTCGACAAAAACGTTGTCGCGCATTTCATGGCAGGAAATGCAGAACTTCTCGGTATTGGTGGCTTCCAGCGCAGTGTTGAAACCACCCCAGAAAATCACTCCGGCGATGAACCCGCCGAGCGTCAGAAAGCCCAGGCTGTAATGCACGCTGGGGCGACGCAGAATGCCCCAATAGTCTTTGAGCAGCGCACGCAAGGATTTCATGGCCTCTCCTTAAGGTTTCTGCTGGCCGTTGATTTCGTCTTGCAGCACCTGGTCAATGTTCTTGAAGTTGTTGCCCACCAGAGGCTTTACGTCTTTCTGTGGCACGTGACACTGAGTACAGAAATACCGACGCGGCGAAACAGCGGCCAGCGCCTGACCATCACGGTCCATGTAGTGGGTGATACTGATCATCGGCGCCTGAGTGCGGGCACTATTGGCACGGCTGTGACAGGACAGGCACTTGTTGCTGTTCTTGTCGATCGGATACCCCCGAATACTGTGGGGGATGGTGGGCGGCTGGTCAGGATAGTTACGCTCGCGCTTGAGGTCCTTGTTCTCGTCATCAGCCATCAGCGGTGCCGCAAACTCTTGAGTCAGGGTCCCTCCGGGTCGCCGGCCATCCGGTGCCGGAGCATCCAGCGGGTAATCAGGCTGCGCTGCGAATGCCGCTGGCATCCACAGCAACAGAGCCGCAAGTAAAGACAGCGAATGACTCTTCATCTGAGCGCTCCTTATGCCGTCTTGATCAACTCAATCCTGATCGCACATTTTTTATAATCAGTCTGCTTGGAGATGGGGTCCGTCGCATCGAGCGTGACCTTGTTGATCAGCTTGTTGGCATCGAAGAACGGTACGAACACCAGGCCTTGGGGTGGCTTGTTGCGCCCTCGGGTTTCAATGCGCGCACGCATCTCACCGCGTCGACTGATCAGCTTCACTTCGCTGCCTCGACGGGCATTCAAGGCTTTGGCATCGGCCGGGTGCATGTAGACCAACGCGTCGGGGACAGCCTTATGAAGTTCCTCGACACGCTGGGTCATGGATCCGGTGTGCCAGTGCTCAAGCACTCGTCCGGTGCTCAACCAGAATGGAAACTCCGCGTCGGGGGATTCCGCAGGGGGCTCGTAGGGCAGCGCGAAGATAATCGCCTTCTTGTCGGGATAGCCATAGAACTGCACACCACTGCCCTTCTCCACGTAGGGGTCATAGCCTTCCCGGAAACGCCAACGGGTTTCCTTGCCTTCGACCACGGGCCATCGCAACCCTCGTTCGGTGTGATAGAGATCAAACGGGGCGAGGTCATGACCGTGGCCACGGCCGAATTGGGCATATTCTTCGAACAGCCCTTTTTGCAGGTAAAAACCAAAATCCTCGGCCTCGTCGTTTTTATAGCCCGCCGCCATCTGATCAAGCGGGAACTGATCGACCTGACCGTTCTTGAACAACACCTCGTACAGGGTTTTGCCCTTGTACTGCGGTGAGGCAGACAATATTTCCTCGGACCAGACCTCGTCCGTTTTAAAGCGCTTGGAAAACTCCACCAGTTGCCAGAGATCGGACTTGGCGTCACCCGGCGCCGAAACCAATTGATGCCAGAACTGCGTACGTCGTTCCGCGTTGCCGTAAGCGCCCTCTTTTTCGACCCACATCGCCGTGGGCAGAATCAGATCGGCTGCCTGGGCCGAGACGGTGGGATACACATCCGAGACAATCACAAAGTTCTCGGGATTACGCCAACCGGGCAACACTTCCTGCATGATGTTGGGCCCGGCCTGCATGTTGTTGCTGGCCATCGTCCAATACACATTGAGCACGCCGTCCTTGAGCATCCGGCTCTGCTGCACGGCATGGAACCCGACTTTTTCATTGATAGTGCCCGGCGGCAATTTCCAGATTTTCTCCGCCGTGGCGCGATGCTTTGGATTGGTGACCACCAGATCAGCGGGCAGCCGATGGGAGAACGTCCCCACTTCCCGCGCCGTACCACAGGCCGAAGGCTGGCCTGTCAGAGAGAATGGGCTGTTACCCGGCTCGCTGATTTTTCCGGTCAGCAGGTGAATGTTGTAAATCAGGTTATTGGCCCAGACGCCCCGCGTGTGCTGGTTAAAGCCCATGGTCCAGAAGGAGACCACCTTGCGCTTCGGGTCGGCATACAGTTCGGCCAAAGCCTTGAGTTGCTCTGCCGGTACGCCGGTTTCCTTGGCGGTGCGCTCAAGGGTGTAAGGTTTTACGAAAGCCGCGAATTGCTCAAAGTCGATGTCACTCCAGGTGTTCGCCTTGGCCGCATTCTGGGCCTTCATCTCCAGTGGGTTATCGGCACGCAGGCCGTAGCCGATGTCATCCGTACCTTTGGCAAATTTGGTGTGCTTGCTGACAAAGTCCTTGTTGACCGAGCCACTTTCAATGATGTGGTTGGCAATGTAATTGAGGATAAACAGGTCCGTCTGTGGCTTGAACACCATGGGGATGTCAGCCAACTCAAAACTGCGATGCTCGAAGGTCGACAGTACGGCCACCTTGACGTTGGGCTGACTCAATCGCCGATCCGCCACCCGGCTCCAAAGTATCGGGTGCATCTCCGCCATGTTTGAGCCCCACAGCACGAACGCATCGGTGACTTCAATATCGTCATAACACCCCATCGGTTCATCCATACCGAACGTGCGCATAAAGCCCATGACCGCCGAGGCCATGCAGTGACGCGCATTGGGGTCAATGTTGTTGGAGCGAAAACCCGCCTTCATCAACTTGTTGGCCGCGTACCCTTCCCAGACGGTCCACTGACCTGATCCGAACATGGCGATGGACTCGGCCCCCTTGTTTTTTATCGCCTCCTTGAACTTCAACTCCATCACATCAAACGCTTGATCCCAGGACACCGGTTGAAACTCGCCTTGCTTGTCATACTGCCCGTTGGTCATGCGCAACAGCGGCTGGGTCAGGCGATCAACGCCGTACATGATTTTCGACAGGAAGTAGCCTTTGACGCAGTTCAGTCCGCGATTGACCTCGGCTTTCACATCACCATGAGTGGCGACCACCCGATTGTCCTTGGTCGCCACCATGACGCTGCACCCGGTTCCGCAAAAACGGCAAGGCGCTTTATTCCAGTCCAGGGCCACCCGGTCTTCTTCGGTGATCAGGTTGCTGGCAGAGGTAAACACCGGGAGCCCCGCCGCCGCTGCGGCGATCCCGGCTGCCTGGGCTTTGACAAACTCGCGTCGAGTCATAGGCATGTGCTTTCTCCCGTCACATCGAGAATCTCGTGATAAACGAGGGCGGCATTGAGCACACCCGGCAAGCCATTGATCTCGCTGATGCGCCGGGAAATCTCACTTTCGTCTTCCATCTCCAGCACCACAACCAGCTTGCCGGCGGGACTTTCCTGGTGCAGTTCAACGCCTTCGAGCAACCGCAAGTTGGCTTTCACCGCCTCGAACAATTCAGGGTGGGCCAGCACCACCAGACTGGCAATATGCAGCGTCTTTTCCATGACCCGTACTCCCCGTCTTTTTGCTAAAGATGGACAACGATCAGTGAAGTGAACCAGGAGGGCCGAGCAACATTTGCAGAAACCAGACAAAGAAACCGTAACCACCCACTATCGCCACCGACAGCAGTGGGAAGAGAACGACAATCAGGAAAAAGAACAGACGGGTTTCTTTGCGCGCTTGCTGGGTAGTGTCATCCGCTGATGGCATGGTTATCGCTCCTGCCAAACTTTGAGCTTCAGCCTAGATGGCTTGCTTGGCGAAATCCATGATTCAGATCAACGGCGGGGTGGTAGCGCTTCAATTAACATTTCGAAGCGCCGGAGAATGATTAACAACAACTTACCATTCTTGTTTATCAGATCAGTTAACGCTCAAGTTTTGCCAATTTCATAGTCACGCAACTTGTTGGCAATAGTGGTGTGAGAGACCCCCAAGCGCTTACCCAGCAACCGACTGCTGGAATGCTCGGAATACAACCGCTCCAACACCGCTTTCTCGAAACGCCCGACAATTTCGTCCAGCCCACCCTCCAGCGAAAAATCGCCAAGCGGCTGACGCACACCGTAATCCGGCAGACGAATATGTTCGGCCTTGACCGTCCCGCCCTCACACAATGAAACCGCCTGGAACAACACGTTTTCCAATTGCCGGACATTGCCCGGCCAGTTGTAATGACTCAGCCGCTCCATCGCCGCCGGCGCCAGTTTCGGCAGTGGGCAACCGATCTGCCGGCTGGCCTGGTCGAGGAAGTGCTCCACCAACGGCGTCAAACCGTCGAGGCATTCACGCAGTGGCGGAATATGCAGCGAAAGGACGTTCAAGCGGTGATACAGATCCTGGCGAAATTCGCCCAGCGCACACAGTTCCGACAAATCTACCTGGGTTGCGCAGATCACCCGCACATCCAGATACACCTCTTCATCGCTGCCTACGCGACGGAAGCAACCGTCCTGCAGAAAGCGCAGCAATTTCACCTGCAAGCGCGGGCTCATTTCCCCTACGCCATCGAGAAACAGCGTACCGCCCGCAGTCAGCTCCAACAGACCCAGCTTGCCTTCGGCGCGCGCGCCTTCGAAGGCGCCGGGGCCGTAACCGAACAACTCGGTCTCAGCCATCGACTCCGGCAAGCCGGCGCAGTTGAGTGCCATTAATGGAGATTGCCCGCGCGGGCTGGCCAAGTGACAAGCGCGCGCCAGCAACTCTTTACCGGTGCCGGTTTCACCTTCTATCAACAGCGGTGCATCCAATGGCGCCATGCGCCGTGCTTCGCGCACCACTGCCGCCATCACTTTCGAGCTTTGGAAAATGCTGTCGAACCCGCGCAGCTCCTGCTTGCGCACGTTGTAGATGCGCTCACCCACCCGGTCGGCGCGATGCAGCGTCAGAACCGCGCCGGCCATGGCTTCGCTGTCGTCATGCTCCGATTGCAACGGCGCGATGTCGGCCAGAAACACGTCGCCCTTGACCTTGACCCGCAGCCCATTGATGCGCGACTTGTTAGCCCGCACCAGCTCCGGCAAATCAAAATCCTCGGCGTACCGCGACAGCGGAATCCCCGGCACTTCATCCACACGCACCCCGAGCAACTGCGCCGCCGCCCGGTTGGCCGCGACAATGGAGCCGCCCATGTCGATCGACAACACCGGAAACTCCAGGGCGCCGAGCAAGGCATTGAGCTCCATATGCCGACGTTCGCTGGGCATCAGCCCTACGCGTTTGACGCCGAACACCCCGGCGATCGATTCGAATTTCGGACGCAGCGCCTGGAACTGAATGTTGATCAGGTTTGGACAATGCAGGTAGATCGCATTGCCATGCTCACCGCCGACCTCGCCCCGGGCGACGTTGATCCCGTATTCCACCAGCAAGTTGAGAATGTCGCGCAGGATACCGATGCGGTTCTGGCAGTGGACTTTAATACGCATATAAAGGCCCGAAGAAATGGGGAATCGAGGCCCCGCGCAAGAAATTTTCTGCGCTGACGCCAAAGTAGTCGTCAAGATTATGTGACACCTGAGCGCCTTTTCAAACCGGCAAATCTCAATAGCTGCGCGATCGCCGCGATTCCGTAACGAATACTTTACGAAAAATGGCGACTTTTCCTACGCAAACCACCCAGCACCTGCTGTAACGACGCACCTCTTGGGGTATTTCTAGGTCCATAGCAGCACATAACAAGAACGAATCCCCTAGCAGGAGAGCAGCATGAAGCAGACGCAATACGTGGCTCGCGAGCCCGATGCGCAAGGTTTTATCGACTACCCCGCTGAAGAACACGCGGTGTGGAACACGCTGATCACTCGTCAACTGAAAGTGATCGAAGGTCGTGCGTGCCAGGAATACCTGGACGGTATCGAAAAACTCGGTCTGCCCCACGACCGCATTCCGCAACTCGGTGAAATCAACAAAGTCCTCGGTGAAACCACCGGCTGGCAAGTGGCCCGAGTTCCGGCGCTGATCCCCTTCCAGACTTTTTTCGAATTGCTGGCCAGCAAGCAGTTTCCGGTGGCGACGTTTATTCGTACCCGCGAAGAGCTGGATTACCTGCAAGAGCCGGACATTTTCCACGAGATTTTTGGCCACTGTCCGCTGCTGACCAACCCCTGGTTTGCCGAGTTCACCCATACCTACGGCAAACTTGGCCTGCAAGCGACCAAGGAAGAACGCGTGTACCTGGCGCGCCTGTACTGGATGACCATCGAGTTCGGCCTGGTCGATACCGCTGAAGGTCTGCGCATTTACGGCGGCGGCATTCTTTCTTCGCCAAAAGAAACCGTTTACTGCCTGTCCAACGAGCCTGAACATCAGGCGTTCGATCCGCTGGAATGCATGCGCACGCCGTATCGCATCGACATCCTGCAACCGCTGTACTTTGTCTTGCCGAACCTCAAGCGTCTGTTTGATGTAGCCCATGAAGACATCATGAGCATGGTCAAACAAGGCATGCAGCTAGGCTTGCACACCCCGAAATTTCCGCCGAAGGCAAAGGCTGCGTGATCCGCTGCTTTTAGAATCAAGTGAGCCTGTCAGGAACCGACGCTTTGGTTTAGCGTGGTGACACTGACGGCCGATTTCCAATAATTCGATTTCAGGAATTCATCATGTCCACATTGAACCAAGCCCACTGCGAAGCCTGCCAGGCCGGTGCCCCTCAGGTCAGCGACGAAGAGTTGCCGGTACTGATCAAGCAGATCCCTGACTGGAACATCGAAGTCCGCGACGGCGTCATGCAGCTGGAAAAACAGTTCCTGTTCAAAAACTTCAAACACGCACTGGCGTTCACCAACGCCGTCGGTGAAATCTCCGAGGCTGAAGGTCACCACCCTGGCCTGCTGACCGAATGGGGCAAAGTCACCGTCACCTGGTGGAGCCACTCCATCAAAGGCCTGCACCGCAACGACTTCATCATGGCCGCGCGCACTGACGAAGTGGCCAAGGACGCCGAGGGCCGCAAATAATGCATTTCGACGCCATCGGTCGAGTCCCCGGCGATCCGATTCTCGGTTTGATGGAAGCCTATGCGCAGGACCCAAACCCGCGCAAATTCGACCTCGGTGTGGGTGTCTACAAAGACGCCCAGGGCCTGACGCCGATTCCGCAGTCGGTGAAACTTGCCGAGCAGCGTCTGGTGGATCGTCAAACCACCAAGACCTACATCGGTGGTCACGGCGAGCCGGCGTTCGGCAAAGCCATCAGTGAACTGGTGCTCGGCGCGGACTCCGCGCTGATCGCCGGGCAACTCGCCGGGGCGACCCAGACGCCGGGCGGCACCGGTGCGTTGCGTTTGAGCGCCGATTTCATCGCCCAATGCCTGCCGGGCCGTGGCGTGTGGTTGAGCAACCCGACTTGGCCGATCCACGAAACCATTTTCGCGGCGGCCGGGGTCAAGGTCAGTCACTACCCGTACGTGGGGAGCGACAATCGCCTCGACGTCGACGCCATGCTTGCGGTGCTGAATGAAGCACCGAAGGGCGACGTGGTGTTGCTGCACGCCTGCTGCCACAACCCGACCGGTTTCGATCTGTCCCATGATGACTGGCACCGCGTGCTGGACGTCGTGCGCAGTCGCGATCTGTTGCCGCTGATCGACTTCGCCTACCAGGGTTTCGGCGATGGTCTGGAGCAGGATGCGTGGTCGACCCGCTTGTTCGCGGACGCGTTACCGGAAGTACTGATCACCAGTTCCTGCTCGAAGAACTTCGGTTTGTACCGCGACCGCACCGGCGCGCTAATTGTCTGTGCGAAAAACGCTGACAAGCTGGTGGACATCCGCAGCCAACTGGCCAACATTGCCCGCAATCTGTGGTCGACGCCGCCGGATCACGGTGCCGCCGTGGTGGCGACCATTCTTGGCGATCCAGAGCTGAAAAGCCTATGGGCCGACGAAGTGGAAGCCATGCGTTTGCGTATCGCTCAATTGCGTAGCGGCCTGGTCGAAGCGTTGGAACCGTTTGGTTTGCGTGAGCGCTTTGCGCACATTGGTGTGCAGCGCGGGATGTTCTCGTACACCGGCTTGACGGCTGAGCAGGTTAAACAGCTGCGTGATCATCACAGCGTTTACATGGTCAACTCCGGCCGGGCCAACGTGGCGGGGATTGATGCAACGCGTCTGGATCTGCTGGCCGAGGCAATTGCCAACGTCTGCAAGTAACGCTCCCTGTAGCAGCTGCCGAGCCTGCGAGGCTGCGTTCGGCTGCAAAGCAGTCGTAAACCCGGTGAATGCGGTCTCCTTGAGAGACCGCAGTGTCTGAATTCACGACTGCTTCGCAGCCGAACGCAGCCTCGCAGGCTCGGCAGCTGCTACCCAATCGCGGTTCTTCCCTCCCTGCGGCCATTGGTCGCAGAAATCCCAGATAAAAGTCTGCTTGTCATTTTTACTGCTGTATCCTGCCCAGGCTTTGTACAAGCGCGGATCTACCAGATCTATCAACAGACTTTGCGAGGAGCGCGAACCATGCACGAGATCCCTAATCTCCCCTTCCCAAGCCTGCACGAAACTGAGCAGACAACCACGCAACAAGCCGGCGCCCAACAGCCCGAACCGAAAGACGCCACTGAACGCCGCCAGGCCGACAGCGACGACTGAAACACCTGCAATGCCAGACCGTGTGGAAAGCGCTAACATGCGCTTTCCACACCGCCTGAACCTTGAGCTACACGCCATGACCGACGAATTCAATGAAAGCCAGGCCAGCGTCCTGATCGGCACCGCCGAGAAGATGATCGAGATCTGGAATCGCCTCTCCCCAGAAAAACAAGCAGCCTTGCTCGCCCGTTTCGGCACTGAAGAAAATGCCCTGGCCGCCCTGGTCACGACGCAACTGGTTGCCCCCGCCAAACCCTGATCCCTGTCGCCCGGCAAATAGTTTTACTTTTTCCACGACCCGCAGCCGCTCGCGCCGCTATCATAAGCAGCCTATCTATCCTGCTTTCCCGTGGACCTTTACCCATGTCTGAAAACCAGCGCCCCCTGGCGGTCACGCTGCAAGTCGTTTCCATCGTCCTGTTTACCTTCATCGGCTACCTGAATATCGGCATTCCCCTGGCCGTATTGCCCGGCTACGTCCACAGCGACCTCGGTTTCGGCGCGGTCATCGCCGGGCTGGTGATCAGTGTGCAATACCTGGCCACCCTGCTCAGCCGCCCTTATGCCGGCAAAATCATCGACAACAAGGGCAGCAAACTGGCGGTGATGTACGGCCTGGCCGGTTGCGGCTTGAGCGGTGTGTTCATGCTGATTTCCGCCTGGACTCAGAGCCTGCCGACACTGAGCCTGATCAGCCTGCTGATCGGCCGCCTGGTGCTCGGCAGCGCCGAAAGTCTGGTCGGCTCGGGATCGATTGGCTGGGGCATCGGCCGGGTGGGTGCGGCAAACACCGCCAAGGTGATTTCCTGGAACGGCATCGCCAGCTATGGCGCACTGGCCATCGGCGCGCCATTGGGCGTGTTGCTGGTACATCAGTTAGGTTTGTGGAGCATGGGCGTGAGCATTGTGCTGTTGGCCGTTCTCGGGCTGGCACTGGCCTGGCCAAAAACCGCTGCGCCGATCGTGGTCGGTGAGCGCTTGCCGTTCATGCATGTGCTGGGGCGGGTACTGCCCCACGGGTGTGGATTGGCGCTGGGCTCCATCGGTTTTGGCACCATCGCCACCTTCATCACCTTGTATTACGCCACGCAACACTGGGACAACGCGGTGTTGTGCCTGAGCTTGTTCGGCGCCAGTTTCATCGGTGCGCGCCTGCTGTTTGGCAACCTGATCAATCGCCTCGGCGGTTTTCGCGTGGCTATTGCCTGTCTGTCCGTGGAAACCCTGGGGTTGCTGCTGCTGTGGCTGGCGCCGGATGCCCATTGGGCACTGGCCGGTGCGGCGCTGAGCGGTTTCGGTTTTTCGCTGGTGTTTCCGGCGCTGGGCGTGGAGGCGGTCAACCTGGTACCCGCCTCCAGCCGTGGTGCGGCCGTCGGGGCTTATTCGCTGTTCATTGATTTGTCGCTGGGGATTACCGGGCCACTGGCGGGGGCCATTGCGGCCGGGTTTGGTTTTGCTTCGATCTTTTTGTTCGCCGCGATTGCCGCGCTGAGCGGTTTGGCATTGAGCGTTTACTTGTACCGGCAAGCGCCAAGGTATCGAGAGGAAAGAGACGCGCGCTAGAAATCCACCTTGCCGCGCCCGGCCTTGATGCTGCCGCGCTTGGTCTTCGATTCGAGTCGACGTTTTTTTGAACCCAGCGTCGGCTTGGTCGGGCGGCGCTTCTTTTCAATCTTGGTCGCGCTGAGGATCAACTCGGTCAACCGCTCCAGCGCATCCGCTCGATTGGCCTCCTGCGTGCGGTACTGCTGGGCCTTGATGATCAACACACCTTCGCTGGTGATGCGACTGTCGCGCAGCGCCAGCAGCCGCTCCTTGTAGAACTCGGGCAAGGACGAGGCCGGAATATCGAAGCGCAAGTGCACGGCACTGGACACCTTGTTGACGTTCTGCCCGCCGGCGCCCTGGGCGCGTATGGCCGTCAACTCGATCTCGGCATCCGGCAGATGCACGTTGTTGGAAATCACCAGCATGGAAAAGCGTCCGGGTTCAGGGTGGTAAGGATACCGCGAATGCCCGTTGGACAGCAGGTGATCACGGCTGCCCGCGGATCAACAGCCACAGTCATGCTTATGCATGGCCACGCAACCTCGGAATGTAAAAGCGTAAACCAAAAAAAACGAGAGTCACGTAGGTTACCGAATAAGCAATGTACAGATACTTTCCTTCTAGGGGTACTATTTCAGTTATACACCAAACTACTACGCCAGCCGGCAAGCCACAGCAGCCTAGAACCAGACAAGTCACAGACAAATGGTATCGAATATTCTCAAGCGTCATAAACTTTAACATCCTCTTGAATCGTACTCTCCGACTGAAAAAGCCAATCACAACAGAAAGCTTTTAATCCAGTTGCGAAACCGCTGTTCAAATAACGGAGCAGCCACCGTTTCATCCACCCGCCGAGCTTTCTTTAAGCATTGCATCCATAGTCAGAAAATCAACCAAGGCTTCGAAAGCCAATGCCAACTTACCCGTTTGCCGAAAAGCCTGTTCATAATTCATAGGATCACGTTTGAACAGTTCGAACGTGCCAGTTCGTTGTACCGGCCTGAAGAACCCATACCCAGACAAAAATAAATCCATAGAATAATAAGAAATATTACCCCAGCCATCATTTTTAAATGCTGTTTGATAGATATATCTGACAGGTCCAATCGTAGCCGATGCTTCAGGGCCTTTATAAATATTCCCTAAACCCTCATAGATATTATTAGTGCCGTGCGCAATCAATAATGCTCCCGGGATCACGCCAATTGCTGCGGGGGCTGCTGTTGCCGCAACACCGGATCTAACCTGCATAATACCCGCCACAACCCCAATGCCGTTCTGAAGGTAAAAACGAGCCTGCGACGACAACTCCTCGTACTCCGCCGTGATTTCCTGAACCCCTTGCCACGCACTGATGAGCCCCTCATCAACCGCCTGAATCACCTCATTGGCATAAGATGAAATCATTGAACCGAAGCGAAGCCGCATAACTCCATCAGAAAAATGCGCCATGCCAATGCTGCATCCAACCGCCACCAAGTCAGAAGCCGCTTTACTCACATCATGAATATCACAGGATTCTTCATTCATCCTCATTCCCCCAAGTACTGTAAGCACTTGTCGCACCAGGAACATGCGCCCAGGCAATCTCTCTGTAACGAATGGACACCAGCTCTTGCGGCTCTGCATCGTTCATACGAATAGCGTGGGGAACTTGCTGACTGATATGCGCAATACGCGCACCGGTGAGATGTATTGAATAATATCGCTCTTGCCCCCCAGCCGAGGCGGTGCGGTAAAGATTAATAATGCACTCGACCTCTTCCCGCTCATGCAGTGCACTGGCCAACAGTGGCGATGACTTATCGATAGCCTTGGTTATCATGATTGGCCTGTGCTGGCCGCGGCCACCTGCAATGCTGCCATCATTACCGGTGACCATATCGTGCGAGTAAGCCAGCACCATGATTTCGTCCTGATGCGCGAACTGGCACTTGTTACCAAGTGAGCTTTGGCCTGAACAGCCGGCAGAAATAAGCCCTTGTCGCTTACCGGTAATACTCATGTAGCTGTGACTGGCCATTAGCACTAATCCTTGATGTATTCAAAGCGGCAGACTATGGCAAAAAAAGCATTAGGCAGGGTGTAGGCAGCTTCTGAATTAACTAGCATCAGCCAACCTTTTGGAAATTTCAGAAATCACTGTAGTAAACGATGAATGCTTATGTAGGAACGGGATTACAGCGCAATCTAAAGTTAACGCAACAAGAACAAAAAACCCGGCACATTGGCCGGGTTTGTTGTTTCTGCGCTTTGCGCTTACTTCGCGCTGGAGCCTGCTGCGTGCAACGCGTGCTGCGCACTGCGCTTGTTCTTGATGCCGTAGCAGACCCACATGAACACGACCCACACCGGAATCGCGTACACCGAGACCTGGATCCCCGGAATCAGCAGCATCACGCCCAGGATGAACACGACGAACGCCAGGCAGACATAGTTCCCGTACGGGTACCACAGCGCCTTGAACAGCGGCGTTTGTTTGGTCTTGTTCATGTGTTGGCGGAACTTGAAGTGCGAGAAGCTGATCATCGCCCAGTTGATCACCAGGGTTGCAACCACCAGCGACATCAGCAGTTCCAGCGCGTTTTGCGGGATCAGGTAGTTCAACAGCACCGCGATCAGCGTTACCGCCGCCGAGGCGAGGATCGAACGCACCGGTACGCCACGCTTGTCGATTTTCGACAACGCCTTCGGCGCATCGCCCTGCTCGGCCATGCCCAGCAGCATGCGGCTGTTGCAGTAGGTGCCGCTGTTGTACACCGACAATGCTGCGGTCAATACCACGAAGTTGAGGATGTGCGCGGCGGTGTTGCTGCCGAGCATCGAGAACACTTGCACGAACGGGCTGCCGCTGTAGGAATCCCCCGAGGCGTTCAGGGTCGCCAGCAAGCTGTCCCATGGCGTCAGCGACAGCAGAATGACCAGCGCGCCGATGTAGAAAATCAGGATCCGGTAGATCACCTGGTTGATGGCTTTCGGGATCACGGTTTTCGGCTTGTCGGCTTCAGCAGCGGTGAAACCGAGCATTTCCAGGCCGCCGAAGGAGAACATGATGATCGCCATGGCCATCACCAGACCGCTGACGCCATTGGGGAAGAAACCACCGTGGGACCACAGGTTGCTGACCGCCGCTTGCGGGCCGCCATTACCGCTGACCAACAGGTAGCTGCCCAGGGCAATCATGCCCACGATGGCAACCACCTTGATGATCGCAAACCAGAACTCGGCCTCGCCAAAGACTTTGACGTTGGCCAGGTTGATCAGATTGATCAGCACGAAGAACCCGGCGGCCGAGACCCAGGTCGGGATGTCCGGCGCCCAGTAGTGGATGTATTTGCCGACCGCGGTCAGCTCCGACATGCCCACCAGGATGTACAGGATCCAGCAGTTCCAGCCCGACAGGAAGCCGGCAAAACCGCCCCAGTATTTGTGCGCGAAGTGGCTGAAGGAACCGGCGACGGGCTCTTCAACGATCATTTCGCCGAGCTGGCGCATGATCATGAACGCAATGAAGCCGCAGATGGCGTAGCCGAGGATCATCGACGGGCCGGCGGATTTCAGTACCCCGGCCGAGCCAAGGAACAAGCCGGTACCGATCGCGCCACCGAGGGCAATCAATTGAATGTGGCGATTTTTCAGGCCGCGCTTGAGCTCGCCTGACTGCGAGGTTTGTCCACTCATGAAAAGGGTCTCACGTTCTGCGTATTTACAACGTTCATGCGTCACCTGTTTGTTTTTATCTGTGACGAAATCGAACCCGACACGCTTGTGGCGCGGCGGAGTGAACAAGGCGGATAGCCTTGAGGTTTGCGCTGGTGCGCAGGAGGTCACAGTTAAAACGCGGCGCATTGTACACCTGTAACCCCCTGCTGCCAGACCCGCTGGATCAGCGTGTCGTTTGCCGGGATTGCCTGTGTCCACCCCGAGCGTCTCGGGCGGCTGCAAAAATGAAGTCAGACCTTTGTGGGTCAGTGACGGGAGCAATCGAAAAATCGCCCCTCGATAGGAGATGGGGATGAGTCACGGCGTACATTGCGCCTCCTTCTTGTTATGCACCTGCACGACAGGCATGTGGCGCATCTGACCCTGCCCGCGCCGCTGAAACAAGCAGTCCAGAGCCTTGGGAGAGCGGCACGCAGATTGATTTCGGCAGATTTTTCTTACACCCCTTCCGTGAACGTCAACTCAAAGCGTTCCAGGCGACATTTCGTCAGGTTTTCTTTACATGCCGTAACGAATATTTTCCTGACCGGATTCGTCAGTCAGACGACTGCACATATACGACGGTGTCACTACTGGCGCCTTCGCGAGCAGGCTCGCTCCCACATTGGAATGCGATCAACTAATGAAATGGCTACCCCCGCTGCCCCCTGTGATCGCCCACTAAGCTTTCACAGGGGGCCTACCGGAGACCGTTGCCATGAACAAAGTAGCTA
>NZ_JAVDUA010000027.1:0-98487 GCF_031456105.1 Pseudomonas sp. BE134
AGCCTTTTTTCGCCTGTTACCTGCACAAAAGCAAACGCCCCGAACAAGTCGGGGCGTTTGCTTGGATCGCCTTCAGCGTGTTTTCACACAGTCTGATAAAGTGGGCTATTAATTAAGTGTTCAGCCTTCAGGCATAACTTCTGAGCGCCACAGGTGGAATGAATGCCTCAAGCTCATCCTCGACAGCTTCAATGATTCGCTCGACATCCGCCGCATTCATGACCGTTGCGCAAGGAATACCGGCAATGGCGATCATGGTCTCGCCACTGGCGCGATCAAACAACCGGGCAATCATGCTGCCCGGTGCGTCCATGCTCGCCTCGAATCCCATGGGATGAAAATGCCAGCGCATCAGCTGGCAGGCGTTCGGAAACGTAACTTTGCTGAAAGACCCTTTATTCATATATAGCCCGCCTTCTTCATCGAGCGCTTCCTTTAGCTCATGTTAGGAGGGAAGAACCTTCAATGGCTCAACCGGTGACTGCCTTTAAAAGTAGCACTCGAATGTGAAATTCATGTGATTTTTTTTAGGCCGTTGGGCGGGTCGTCGATTCTATTTGGTGAAGGCCACCTGGCCATTTTTTTCAGCCATTGAACCCAGTGGCGAAGTTCGGCAAGCTCGGCGTTTTCCCGTTGAGATCTTTATGCACCCCGAAGAAGATGGGCCACAGCAAACCCGGGCCACGGGCGAGACGGTCCTGCGCTACCACTTGTGCTGGAAACACCGCGATCTGGACGGTGTGATGGCGCTTTATCACCCAGACATCCGGTATCACGATTTTTTCCAGAACCGAGTGATGGGGCTCGCCGAACTGCGCGAGTACGTGCGCGTCAACATGCCTCGTAATCCGGGTGAAGCGCTGGAGCATTCCGACCGGATTCGCCTGGACGGCAATACCGCATTTATCCAATACCGGATGACGTTGCGTGGTGGCGAGGGGCTGGTGTCCTTTCACACCAGCGAGGCAATCACGGTCCGTGACGGGTTGATCTGGCGAGTCAACGAATACGCCACGCTGGTCCATGAGCAGTCATCCAGCAAGGCAACGAAGACCCTGCGTCCGGCCGTCAGTCGACTCGGGCTGTCCCCGCGCCAGTTGAGCGTCATGGCTGATGACTTGCAACAGTATTTCCAGCGCCAGCAACCCTATCTGGACCCCGAACTCGATCTGCAACGGGTGGCGAAGGAGTGCGGCTACAGTCGCAACCAGATTTCCTACTTGTTGAATCAAGTGCTGGGCCAGAGTTTCTATCGCTACGTTAACCTGGCGCGCCTGCAACACTTGCTCGGCATGCTGGACAATGTTGCGCCGCCGTTGCGCATCGACGAGCTGGCATTTGCCGCGGGGTTCAATTCGCTGTCGGCGTTCTACACCTGTTTTCGCCAGCACACCGGTCTGACGCCCAAGGCGTACGCCAAACAAATTTCCTTGCGTGCCCGCGCGCAAGACAGCCACTGAGTCCACGCACTAGGATCGACGTCATCGTAGTTTGAGTGGCGGAGTCTTGCATGTCGGCGTGGCGCACTATCAGTTTGTGGATGGATCAACTCGACGAGCCGCTGTTGGCCCGACCGGCACTGGAGCACGATCTCGACGTCGACGTGGCCATCATTGGCGCGGGGTATACCGGGCTCTGGACCGCGTATTACCTCAAGCGTCTGGCGCCGGGACTGGACATCGCCATTGTCGAAGCGCAAACCGCCGGTTTCGGCGCGTCGGGCCGTAATGGCGGCTGGTTGATGGGCAATCTGTTGGGTGAAGACCGCTTGCTCGCCGGCTTGTCTGAGGACCAACGCCGCGCCTCATTTGACTTGCTGCACAGCATTCCTGATGAAGTAGAAGTCGTGCTGGAGCGTGAAGGCATCGCCTGCGATTTCCGCAAAGGCGGGGTGCTTTACTGTGCCGCACGCTACCCCGAGCAGGAAGCCAGCCTGCGCCGCTATCTGGATGACCTCTACCGCCAGGGCCTGACCGAAAGTGATTACCGCTGGCTCAGCCCCGAGCAATTGGCGCAACAGATCAGAGTTGCGAAGCCTTATGGCGGTATCTATGCACCGCACGTTGCGACCATCCACCCGGCAAAGTTGGTGCGTGGTTTAGCCCGGGCAGTGGAGAGCATGGGGGTCAGAATCTATGAAAACAGCGCGGTCATGCAGTGGCAGTCGGGGAGCTTGCACACCGCCAAGGCGGCGGTTCGCAGTCGTTGGATTGTCCCGGCCGTAGAAGGTTACGCGACGACACTGCCGCCGCTGGGGCGTTATCAAATGCCGGTGCAAAGCCTGATCGTCGCCACCGAGCCACTGTCCGCGGCGACCTGGGACGAAATCGGTCTGAGTCGCGGCCAGGCCTTCAGCGAGAGCAGCCGCCAGGTGACTTACGGCCAACGCACTGCCGACAACCGGCTGGTGTTCGGGGCGCGGGGTGGTTACCAGTTTGCCGGCAAGTTACGCCATGACTTCGACCTGACGGCCGGCGAAGTGGAGTTACGACGCTATCTGTTCGGCGAGCTCTTCCCGCAACTGAAGAATGTGCAAATCACTCACGCCTGGGGCGGCAATCTTGGCATGTCGCGGCGCTTCAAACCGCACATGCTCTGCGATCGCGCCAGCGGCATCGCCTTGTCTGGCGGTTATGGCGGCGAAGGCGTCGGTGCCAGCAACCTGGGCGGCAGAACCCTCGCTGACCTGATTCTTGAACGCGATACCGAGTTGGTGCGCCAGCCGTGGGTCACGCCGCAGGGCGGGCTTGACACACTCAAGGCCTGGGAGCCGGAACCCTGCCGCTGGCTCGGTTACAACGCGATCATCCGCAGCTTCGTCCACGAGGACCAGACCCTGGCCAACCCGGCTACCGCACCCTGGCGCCGCAAGCTGGCCAGCGGGGTCGCGGGGTTCATGGAAGGTTTCATGCAATAAACAGCGCTTTCTCCATCGACAGGTACGCCCATGAGCATCACGCAATTCAAGAACACCGCCAGCCTTAAACTCGAAGAATCCAACCCGGTTGCTGTGCCACTGGGATTACCCGTGGCAGTGGCTTCGACCAC
This sequence comes from Pseudomonas sp. BE134, assembly GCF_031456105.1. Classification (NCBI taxonomy): domain Bacteria; kingdom Pseudomonadati; phylum Pseudomonadota; class Gammaproteobacteria; order Pseudomonadales; family Pseudomonadaceae; genus Pseudomonas; species Pseudomonas sp. BE134. The sequence continues at coordinate 3,049 of NZ_JAVDUA010000027.1, forward strand.
CAGCGTCGAGCGCGACGATAGTGTCGAAACCGGTGTCTGGGAATGCACCCCCGGACGTTGGCGCCGGCAAATCGTGGCTCAGGAGTTTTGTCACTTCATCCAGGGCCGTTGCACCTTCACCCCGGACGGCGGTGAACCCCTCTACATAGAAGCTGGCGATGCACTGATGTTGCCAGCCAACAGTCTCGGCATCTGGGATATCCAGGAAACCGTGCGCAAAACCTACGTTTTGATTTTTTGATCTTCTGATTGCCTGCCAATAACAAAAGCCCCTACAGGAATCGACCCATGATCCGAAAGACACTGACACTGGCGCCACTTGCACTCGTCGCGACCCTTGGCCAGGCGGCCGAGACGGTCAAAATCTACAACTGGTCCGACTACATCGCCCCGGACACCACGAAAAATTTCCAGAAAGAAACCGGCATCGCCTTTACCTACGACGTCTACGACAGCAACGAAACCCTCGACGGCAAGTTGATGACCGGCAAATCCGGGTACGACGTCGTGTTCCCATCCAACCATTTCATGGCGCGACAGATTGAAGGGGGCGCACTGAAGAAACTTGACAAGAATCAGCTGCCGAACTGGAAGAACCTCAACCCGGTGCTGCTCACGGCGTTGCAGACCAACGATCCGGGCAACGAGCATGGTTTTCCGTACCTGTGGGGCAGCACGGGTATTGGCTACAACGTCGCCAAGGTCAAGGCCGTGCTGGGCGACAACGCGCCGGTGGATTCCTGGGATCTGATCTTCAAACCCGAGAACATGGAAAAGCTGAAAAAATGCGGCGTTGCCATCCTCGACAACGGCCCGGAAATCTTGCCCGCAGCCCTGAACTACCTGGGCCTGCCGCCTCACAGTAAAAACCCGGAAGACTATAAAAAGGCCGAAGCGCTACTACTTAAAGTCCGGCCTTACGTCAGCTATTTCCATTCGTCCAAGTACACCAGCGACCTGGCCAACGGCGACATCTGCGTGGCGGTCGGCTTCTCCGGTGACATCCTGCAAGCCGAGAATCGCGCCAAGGAAGCCAACAACGGCATCGACATCGGTTACGCCATTCCCAAGGAAGGCGCCGCCATCTGGTTCGACATGGTCGCCATGCCCACCGATGCCCCGGACGAGAAGGCCGGCTACGCCTTCATGAACTACCTGTTGCGCCCGGACGTCATGGCCAGTGTCAGCAACCATGTGCACTACGCCAACGGTAACGAACAGGCCGACAGCCTGATCGACCCGACAATCAAGAACGACACCAAGGTTTATCCGAGCCCCGAGATGATGGGTAAGCTGTTCGCACTGGAGGCGATGCCGCTAAATATTGACCGGGTTCGTACGCGGGTGTGGAACAAGATTCGGACGGGGAGTTAGTCACCCCTATTGGCCCCTACCTGTAATTTCTGACAGTAGATGCTCGCCGAAGCAAATCATAGAGTTAAACCCGCAGGCATGGAGCCTGCAGGAGAGAGCTCTATGAAAAAGTCAGCATTCAGAAAAATGATCGAAGATGAAATTGACGACGCAGCCGGGAACTTCATGGCGAAAGGCACCACATCCGATGACATCGCTTTCGGGCGATTGAATGTATTACTGAGCCTTCGTCGAACGCTGGACAACAAGACGACGCCCGAAGACATCGGAATGTGGGGCGCGTTTAACGATATTCTCCATCTGTTGAGGGTGCTCGATGGCAACGAGACAATTTTCTCTGGAATTGCAGCTTAGCGGATGATTTGCCACACAGCGCCGGGGAAGCCACGCTTCCCCGCTACTGCTTTTTTTGCTTATGCTTCGTTGATATCAATACACTGGCACTTCTATTAATCAGTCCAACAAAATGAGACACACTAGACAAAAAACAATCTTGTTGTATTTAATATTTAAATGACTAATTGTCATACAATTTGCGCAAATTCATAAAACCTAAACAAACTTTCGACAGCACAGGCGTCAATGACGGGCGCTTGCTGGATTCGCACAGTTTGACGTAAAAAAACACTAGACGTTTGATTTCAACTTGTGTCAGTTTTATTTCTCCTTTCATTGGGCGAGTGATAGGACGATCTCGCCAGAGATCGTCGCTATCTGACAAAAACTGTTCCATAGCCAAACAAGGAAGTGTGTTTATGTCGAAAGTAAAGAACAATGCTATTGATCTGGCCGAACAGGCCATAACCCCCTTGCAAGCATTGGCTGCGCCGAGTTCTGCGTTTAGTCAGATCGACAGTTTCAGCCATCAGTATGACCGCGGTGGCAATCTCACGGTCAATGGCAAACCTTCATACTCCGTCGACCAGGCAGCGACCCAATTGCTGCGCGACGGTGCTGCCTACCAGGACAAGGACGGCAGCGGCAAAATCGAACTGACCTACACGTTCCTGACATCGGCGTCATCGAGCACCATGAACAAGCACGGGATTACCGGCTTCAGTCAGTTCAGCACGCAGCAAAAAGCCCAGGCGGTACTCGCCATGCAATCCTGGGCTGATGTAGCCAACGTTACCTTCACCAATAAGTCTACGGGTGGTGACGGTCACATGACCTTCGGCAACTACAGCGGTGGCCAGGACGGCGCTGCGGCATTTGCTTATCTGCCCGGCACGGGCCGGGGGTATGACGGTACTTCCTGGTATCTGACCAACAGCAGCTACACGCCTAACAAGACGCCGGACTTGAACAATTACGGACGTCAAACACTGACCCACGAAATCGGTCACTCGTTGGGCCTGGCCCACCCGGGCGACTACAACGCCGGTGAGGGCGCGCCGACTTACAATGACGCCACCTACGGGCAAGACACCCGCGGTTACAGCGTCATGAGTTACTGGAGTGAAAGCAATACCACCCAGAATTTCAGCAAGGGCGGTGTCGAAGCGTATTCGTCCGGCCCGCTGATGGACGACATTGCCGCCATTCAGAAGCTCTACGGAGCCAATACCACCATCCGTACCGGTGACACCACGTACGGCTTCAACTCCAACGCCGGTCGCGACTTCCTGAGCGCTTCGTCAATGTCGGACAAGGTTGTGTTTTCGGTGTGGGATGCAGGCGGCAAAGATACTCTGGATTTCTCCGGTTTCACCCAAAACCAGAAAATCAACCTCAATGAAGCCTCGTTCTCCGACGTTGGTGGCCTGGTGGGCAACGTTTCCATTGCCAAGGGTGCAATCATCGAAAACGCGATCGGCGGTTCGGGCAACGACCTGCTAATCGGCAATGCCGTCGCCAACGAACTGAAGGGCGGTGCCGGCAACGACATCCTCTACGGCGCCGGCGGTGTGGACAAATTGTGGGGCGGTGCCGGTTCGGACACCTTTGTGTTCGCCGCCAGCAGTGACTCCAAACCGGGTGTCGCGGATCAGATCCTCGATTTTGTCAGCGGCCTGGACAAGATCGACCTGACCGGTATCACCCAAGGCGCAGGCCTGCATTTCGTGAGCTCGTTCACCGGTGCGTCAGGTGATGCCGTATTGACCACTTCGGGCGGTAACAGCCTGTTGTCGGTGGACTTCTCCGGGCACGGCGTGGCTGATTTCCTGGTCAGCACCGTCGGCCAGGCTGCGTTCTCGGACATCGCAGCCTGATGTAAGGCGATAAGGAGGGTGGCGCCGATGCGCTGCCCTCTGTGGCTGGAGTAAAACAAAGATGGCCACTAATGCCTTTGCCGCATGGCTCTTGGCGATGTTCATGATTTTTTCTGGAGAAGCAGCCATGGCGAGCAGCCTGAAATTAGCAGACCCCTCGGAACTGGCCGGTAAATGGCAGGCCACCCTGAGCACCCGGGACGACGCGCCAGAGACTCAGACAATGCAGGACAAGCCTTCCAACGTCTGTGTCATCGAATTGCAGCTCGAGCAAACACTGGGTGAGGGCGCCGACTGTTTAAGTGCATGGCTTGCAGGCGAAAAAGCCATCGGCTGGTTTACCGAGCCGGACGGCATTGCGATCACCGGCAACGAAGGCTCGAAGATTCTGTTTTTCAGTCGCCAGCGTGATGGTTCCTATAGAGCAAACTTGAAATCTACGCTGGTCATAAAACTCGTGCGTCAGGCGAATTAATAAAAAATGAGCGTTTCGTTATAGAACCATAACGAAATTAAGTTGTAGTTTGTTTGTAGGCGCTAGTGCGCACAACGCACATCCGTGCCTGCGAGTACGGCGAATGGAAACTTCGTCACGTATGACGAGGAATAATACCTCAGGAAGAGCCCATGAAGATGTCAAAGAGCCCGGTCAGTGCACCGTTATACAAAGCATTGGGCGACTACAAGAGCATCCTGATCAGCGTCGGTTGTTTTACCGCATTAATTAACGTGCTGATGCTGGTCCCGTCGATTTATATGCTGCAAGTCTATGATCGCGTATTGTCTTCGCAAAACGAAACGACCTTGGCCATGTTGTCGCTCATGGTGGTCGGTTTCTTTGCCTTCATCGGTTTGCTTGAGATCGTCCGTAGTTTCATCGTCATCCGCATTGGTAGCCAACTGGAACGGCGCTTGAATCTGCGGGTGTATCAAGCCGCATTCGAGCGCAACCTGTTCAAGGGTGAGGGCAACGCAGGCCAATCGCTGGGGGATCTGACGCACATCCGCCAGTTCGTCACCGGCCCGGCGCTGTTTGCCTTCTTCGATGCACCGTGGTTTCCGGTTTACCTGTTGGTGATCTACCTGTTCAACGTATGGCTCGGGGTGTTCGCGACCGTGGGTGCGCTGGTGTTGATTGGCCTCGCATGCCTTAACGAAGCATTGACCAAAAAGCCCTTGGGCGAAGCTGCCGGTTTTTCCCAGCAGTCCAGCCAATTGGCTACCAGCCATCTGCATAACGCCGAAACCATTCAGGCGATGGGCATGCTGGGCGCGCTGCGCAAGCGCTGGTTTGACGTGCATTCACGCTTTCTCGGCTTGCAGAATCAGGCCAGCGACACCGGCGCGGTCATCAGTTCCCTGAGCAAAACCTTGCGTTTGTGCCTGCAATCGCTGGTCCTGGGACTGGGCGCGCTGCTGGTGATCAAGGGCGACATGACCGCCGGAATGATGATCGCCGGTTCGATCCTGATGGGCCGCGTCCTGAGCCCCATCGATCAGTTGATTGCCGTCTGGAAACAGTGGAGCGGCGCCAAGCTGGCCTACCGTCGTCTGGATGCATTGCTGCAAGCCTTTCCACCGAGTGACGAGGCCATGGCGCTGCCAGCGCCGAAAGGGCAGATCACTTTCGAACAGGTCAGCGCCGCGCCGCCGGGGCAGCGTGCGGCGACGCTGCACCTGGTCAACTTCAACCTTGGCGCAGGGGAAGTGTTGGGCGTGCTGGGCCCTTCCGGCTCAGGCAAATCGACACTGGCCCGGGTGCTGGTCGGCGTGTGGCCCACCCTCGGCGGCACGGTTCGACTCGACGGCGCGGACGTTCATCGCTGGAACCGCGATGACCTCGGCCCCTACATCGGCTATCTGCCGCAAGATATCGAATTGTTCAGCGGCAGCATTGCCGAAAACATCGCCCGCTTTCGCGCAACCGATCCGCAAAAAGTCGTTGAAGCCGCGCAACAGGCCGGCGTCCACGAACTGATCCTGCGCCTGCCGCAAGGCTACGACACGGTGCTGGGTGAAGATGGCAGCGGTTTGTCCGGCGGCCAGAAGCAACGGGTGGCATTGGCTCGCGCCCTGTATGGCCACCCACGGCTGGTGGTGCTGGATGAACCGAACTCCAATCTAGACACCGTGGGCGAAGCCGCGTTGGCCAGTGCCATCGCACACATGAAGGCCCAAGGCACCAGCGTGATTCTGGTCACCCACCGTTCTTCGGCGTTGGCTCAGGCCGACAAATTGCTGGTGCTGAACGACGGGCGCTTGCAGGCGTTCGGCCCGAGCCAGGAGGTATTGAAAGCACTGTCCGGCGCCCAGGAACACCTGCGGGAAAAACCGCCGCAGGCACCCGGCGGACTGAGCATGAGCCGACAGTATCAGCCCTCGACAAGGAGTTCGGGCGTATGAATCAGTGCAACGAAGCCAGGCTGGAACACGAGCGTGATGCGCGTTTCTTCGCCCGCATGGGCTGGATGCTGGCGCTTGTTGGCGCCGGGAGCTTTTTCACTTGGGCCAGCCTCGCACCGCTCGATCAAGGCATACCGGTGCAAGGCACGGTCGTGGTATCGGGCAAGCGCAAAGCCGTGCAATCGATGACCCCCGGCGTGGTCAGCCGGATTCTGGTGCGTGAGGGGCAAGTGGTGAAACTGGGCCAGCCGCTGTTCCAACTCGACCAGACTCAGGTCGCGGCTGACGTCGATTCGCTACAGGCGCAGTACCGCATGGCCTGGGCCAGCGTTGCGCGCTGGGAAAGCGAACGGGACAACCTCAAGCAAGTGAATTTCCCGGCCGAATTGATTAAGGACGCCGACCCTCGGTTGGCGCTGGTGCTCGAAGGCCAACAGCAATTGTTCAGCAGTCGCCGCGAAGCCTACTTCCGCGAGCAGGGCGGGTTGCGCGCCAACATGGAAGGCGCCGCCGCGCAATTGGCGGGCATGCGTCGCGCACGTACCGACCTGATGGCCCAGGCCAACTCGCTGCAACAACAACTGAGCAATCTTCAGCCCTTGGCGGATAACGGCTACATCCCGCGCAACCGGTTGATGGAATACCAGCGTCAACTGTCGCAGGTGCAACAGCAACTGGCCGAGAACACCGGCGAAAGCGGCCGGGTGGAGCAGGGCATCCTCGAAGCGAAACTCAAGCTGCAACAACACATCGAGGAGTATCAGAAAGAGGTCCGCACCCAACTGGCCGACGCGCAACTCAAGAGCGTGACCCTCAAGGAGCAACTGACCTCCGCCGGGTTCAACCTGCAACACAGCGAGATCATCGCCACCGCCGACGGTATCGCGGTCAACCTGGGGGTGCACACCGAAGGCGCGGTGGTGCGCCAGGGCGACACCTTGCTGGAAATTGTGCCGCAGGGCACCCGCCTGGAGGTGGAAGGGCACTTGCCGATCAATCTGGTCGACAAGGTCGGCCCCCATTTGCCCGTGGATATCCTGTTCACCGCGTTTAACCAGAGCCGCACGCCGCGAGTGCCCGGCGAAGTCAGCCTGATCTCTGCCGACCAGATGGTCGACGAAAAAACCGGCGCGCCGTACTACGTGCTGCGCAGCAGCGTCAGTGACCAGGCCATGGAAAAGCTCAATGGCCTGGTGATCAAACCGGGTATGCCGGCGGAAATGTTCGTGCGTACGGGTGAACGTTCACTCCTCAACTATCTGTTCAAGCCGCTACTCGACCGGGCCGGCTCCGCGTTGACCGAGGAATAAGGATGTCCGGTGGTATGAATAAGCTTTCCAGGCTCGCAGCGACCCTGACGTTGCTGACGTGCAACAGCGTGATGGCCATGGGGCCGTTCGATATTTACGAGCAAGCGTTGCGCAATGACCCGGTGTTCCTGGGCGCGCTCAAGGAACGTGAGGCTGGTCTTGAAAACCGCATCATCGGCCGGGCTGGCTTGCTGCCAAGGGTGGGGTACGACTACAACAAGGGCCGCAACTCGTCCAAGGCCACCTACCTCAATGAGCACCGGCAGAATCAGACGGATGACCGTCATTACAACAGTTACGGTTCGACCTTGACCCTGCAACAGCCTTTGATCGATTACGAAGCCTATGCGGCGTACCGCAAAGGCGTGGCCCAGTCGTTGTTTGCCGATGAAGCGTTTCGCGGCAAGAGCCAGCAATTGCTGGTGCGTGTGTTGGAGCACTACACCAAGGCGTTGTTTGCTCAGGATCAGATCGACATTGCGTTGGCCAGGAAGAAAGCCTACGAACAGCAGTTCCAGCAGAACGAGCAGCTGTTTCACCAGGGCGAAGGCACGCGCACCGATATTCTTGAGGCCGAGTCCCGTTACGAACTGGCCACCGCCGAAGAAATCGAGGCGCGCAACGAGCAAGACGCGTCCTTGCGCGAACTCGGTGCGTTGATTGGCGTGCCGGTGATCGACATCACAGACTTGGCGCCGCTGGCCCCGCACTTCCAGACGTTCAGTCTGCAACCGGCCAACTACGACACCTGGCACGAAATGGCTGTGGCCAACAACCCGAACCTGGCCTCCCAGCGCCAGGCGGTGGAAGTGGCGCGTTACGAAGTCGAACGCAACCGCGCCGGGCATCTGCCGAAAGTCAGTGCCTTTGCTTCGGTGCGCCAGAACGAATCGGAAAGCGGCAATACCTATAACCAGCGCTACGACACCAACACCATTGGCATCGAAGTCAACGTGCCGCTGTATGCCGGCGGCGGGGTGTCGGCGTCCACTCGCCAGGCCAGCCGCAGCATGGAACAGGCCGAGTACGAACTGGATGGCCAGACCCGCGAAACCCTGATCGAGCTGCGCCGACAGTTCAGCGCCTGCCTGTCGGGTGTAAGCAAGCTGCGCGCCTACCAAAAGGCCCTGACGGCTGCCGAAGCGCTGGTGGTGTCGACCCGGCAAAGCATCCTGGGCGGTGAGCGCGTCAACCTGGATGCGCTGAACGCCGTACAACAACTATTTACCACCCGCCGCGATCTGGCACAGGCACGCTACGACTACTTGATGGCCTGGACCCGGTTGCACTACTACGCCGGAACGTTGAATGAACAGGATCTGGCCAGGGTCGACGAGGCGTTCGGTCAGGGACCGAGGACCTAATGATGGACAGCCGAACGCAGCCTTCGGCAGCTGCTACAGAGCGGGTGAATGTGTAAGCGCCTTTCAAGGCGAAAAGGGATTTGGCAACAGAACTAAGGACGGTAGCGGGATGAACAACAAGCACAACACACTGACTGTGCTCTGCGCACTGGCGACACTCGGCACTGCGCATGCCGCACCCTACGAGGAAAGCGGACGCACAGGTGATCCGAACAGTTGGCGCAGTGCAGAATTCCTGCGTGACTGGGGCCTGGCCCGCATGCAGGCGGATCAGGCGTACGCTGCTGGTATCACCGGCAAAGGCGTGAAAGTCGGTGAACTTGACTCCGGTTTCGATGCCACCCATCCAGAATTTGCCAGCGATCGTTACCGCACGGTGACCGCCAGCGGCAGCTATGTCGACGGTACGGTGTTCAATGTCGACGGCACGCTCAACCCCAACAACGATTCCCACGGCACCCACGTCGCCGGCACCATCGGTGCCTCTCGCGATGGCATCGGCATGCACGGCGTGGCGTATAACGCCCAGCTCCTTGTCGGCAACACCAACAAGAACGACAGTTTCCTGTTCGGTCCCAATCCCGATCCGCACTATTTCAAAGCGGTCTACAACGCCTTGGCCGATGCCGGTGTGCGAGCGATCAACAACAGTTGGGGCAGCCAGCCGCCGGACGTCAGTTACCGCACCCTGGCCGACTTGCACGCGGCCTACGCCCAACACTGGAACAAAGGCACCTGGCTCGATGCTGCCGCCGAGGTTTCGCGGCGTGGCGTGATCAACGTGTTCAGCGCCGGCAATAGCGGCTATCCGAACGCCAGCGTACGCTCGGCGTTGCCGTATTTTCAGCCGGATCTGGAGGGCCATTGGTTGGCGGTGTCGGGGCTGGATCAAGGCAATCAGCAGAAATACAACCAGTGCGGGCTCGCCAAGTATTGGTGCATCACCACGCCCGGCGCGAAGATCGACAGCACCATTCCCGATGGCGGCTACGCGATCAAATCCGGCACCTCGATGGCGGCGCCCCATGCGACCGGCGCACTGGCGCTGGTGATGGAACGTTACCCGTACATGAGCAACCAACAGGCACTTGAAACGCTGTTGACCACGGCCACTCAACTCGATGGTTCGATCACCGATGCACCAAACTCTCGAGTGGGCTGGGGCGTGGCCAATCTTGATCGAGCGATGCGAGGGCCGGGGCAGTTGCTTGGGCGTTTCGATGCCAATCTGGGGGCAGGGCAGAGCGATGTCTGGAGCAATGGCATCACCGACAAGGCCTTGATTCAACGTCAAACAGAAGACCTCGCCGAACACAGTGCCTGGCAGCAGACGCTGAAAAACAAAGGCTGGGAAAACGGCGTTCCGGTGGGCGCCAGTCAGCAGGATCAGACGGATTACGCGGTCGGCATGACGCGCGATGCCGCTGCCGCCAGCCGCGTTTACGAAGGCAGTCTGATCAAGACCGGCGACGGGCGACTGATGCTGACCGGCGACAATACTTATCGCGGACCGACCACGGTCAACGGCGGCTTACTCGCGGTCAACGGCTCACTGACCTCCCGTGTGACCGTCAATGACGGCGGTACGCTCGGTGGTTCGGGGCGAATCGGTGCATTGACCGCCCATCACGGCGCAACGGTGGCGCCCGGCAATTCAATTGGCAGCTTGCAGGTCACGGGTGACGTGACGTTCGCGCCCGGTTCGACTTACGCGGTCGAACTCTCACCCACCAGCAGTGACCGCATTGTGGCCGGCGGTACAGCCACGCTCAGCGGTGCGACGGTGGCACTGTCGCTGGAGAACAGCCCAACCTTGCTCAGCGCCACTGAAGTGCAAAGCCTGCTCGGGCACCAATACACCATCCTGCTAGCGGCGGGCGGTGTTCAAGGCCAGTTCGGCGCGGTGTTGCCCAACTATCTGTTTATCGGCGGTAGCCTCGATTACGCCGCGAGCGGTGTTCAACTGAGTGTCGAACGCAACGACACGTCTTTTGCCAGCGTCGGGCAAACGCCCAATCAACGCGCCGTTGCCACTGCCATTGAAGGGCTGGGGGTGGGGGATTCAGTCTACGAAAGCCTGTTGCTGTCGCCGTCCGCCCGTTCGGCACAACAGGCGTTCCAGCAGTTGTCCGGTGAAATCTACCCGGCGCTGGCTTCGGTGCTGATCAATGACAGTCGTTACGTGCGTGATGCCGTGGGTGAACGCCTGGTGGAGGCCAAAGGCACTCAAGGCAATGGCTGGATCAAGGCGCTGGGTGCCTGGGGCAAGACTGATGACCGCAATGACACCGCCGGTTATACGACGTCGATTGGCGGCTTGCTCGCCGGTGTCGATGGGGCGCTGGATGAGCAAACCCGCATCGGACTGGTTACCGGTTACAGCGACAGCTCGGTGAGCATGGGTTCGGGCACGCATTCATCGGCCCAGGTCGACAGTTATCTCCTTGGCGCTTACGCCGGCCGCGAGTCGGGTGCCTGGCGCCTGAGCGCTGGCGGTGCCTACAGCTGGCATCGCGCCGACGTCAGGCGTGACCTGCAATACGGCGAAGTCAGCGCCAGACAGAAAACCAAAATCGATGCCGCAACCACCCAGGTGTTCGGCGAAGCGGCGTATCGACTGGACCTGCAACCCTTGGTTCTGGAGCCTTTTGCCAATCTGGCCTACGTGCACCTCGACACTGAAGGTTTCGCCGAGAAAGGTGATGCGGCCGCACTGAAAAGCAGCGGTGACACGCGCGACGCGGTGCTCAGCACCTTGGGTGCGCGCGCGCTGAAAACGGTGAACCTGTCCGCACAGCAGCTGGACCTGAGCGCGAGCCTGGGTTGGCAACACAACCTGAGCAATACCGATTCCGAGGAACGCCTGGCGTTCGCCAGCGCCAGCACGCCGTTTTTGGTGCAAAGCTCACCCATGGTGCGTGATGCGGCACTGGTCGGCGCCCATGCCAGCCTGGCTCTGAGCCGGGACATGCGCTTGAACCTCGATTACACCGGGCAACTGTCCAACCGCGAGAACATCCACGGAGTAGGGCTCAGCCTCAATTGGCAGTTTTAACGCAACCCTGTAGCAGCTGGCGGAGCCTGCGTCCGGCTGCGCAGCAGTCGTAAACCCTGAGAGATTTTGCGACTGCTGCGCAGCCGGACGCAGCCTTCGGCAGCTGCTACGGGGATGTGGGTGAATTTGAAGGTGCTTTTCAAGGCGCAGGGATTTTTGCAACACAACTAAGGACGGTAGCTGGATGAATAACAAGCACAACACACTGACCGTGCTCTGCGCACTGGCGACACTCGGCACAGCGCACGCCGCGCTCTACGAGGAAAGCGGCCGCACGGGCGACCCCAACAGCTGGCGCAGCGCCGAATTCAGCGCCGATTGGGGCCTGGGCGCGATCAACGCACAAGATGCCTACGCCGCCGGCTACAGCGGTAAAGGCGTGAAGCTGGGGATTTTCGACCAGCCGGTTTACGCCAAACACCCGGAGTTTTCCGGTGCCAATAAAGTGAACACGCTGGTCACCAGCGGCATCCGCGAATACACCGACCCGTACATTCCGGTCAAAGCCGGGGAGGCGTTTCGGTATGACGGCACGCCCACCGTCGGCTCCAACGGCAAGCTCGGTGCTCACGGCACCCACGTTGGCGGGATCGCAGCCGGCAGCCGCGATGGTGGCCCGATGCATGGTGTCGCGTTCGGCGCGCAAATCATCAGCGCCGATAACGGCGACCCGGGCCCGGAAGACGGCATTATTCGCGGCAACGACGGCGCGGTGTACAAGGCCGGTTGGGATGCCCTTATCGCCAGCGGCGCACGGATCATCAACAACAGCTGGGGCATTGGCATTACGGATCGCTTCGACCTCGGCGGACGCGACCCGGCGTACCCGCATTTCACCGTGCAGGATGCGCAGTTGCAGTTCAACGAGATCCAGCCTCTGCTCGGAACCAAACCGGGCGGTGCCTATGACGGTGCAATTGCCGCCGCGCGTAGCGGCATCGTGACGATATTCGCCGCGGGTAATGACTACAACCTCAACAACCCGGACGCCATCGCCGGGCTGGGCTATTTCGTTCCGGACATTGCGCCGAACTGGGTCACCGTCGCAGCATTGCAAAAGAACCCGGACCTCACCAGCTCGAACCTCTACACCATCAGTACGTTCTCATCGCGCTGCGGCTACACCGCCAGCTTTTGCGTGTCGGCGCCCGGCAGCAAAATCTACAGCTCGGTTATCGGTGGCACCAACACCGAAAACCTCACCACCGGTTACGCCAACTACAACGGCACCTCGATGGCCGCGCCGCATGTCGCAGGCTCCATGGCTGTGCTGATGGAACGCTTCCCGTACCTGACCGGTGCGCAGGTCGCCACCGTACTGCGCACCACAGCCACCGACCTGGGCGCACCGGGTGTCGACGCGTTGTACGGCTGGGGCATGATCAACTTGAGCAAAGGCATCGACGGCCCGGGGATGTTCGTCACCGGGCAGGATATTCCTGAGGAGTTCCGCATTCAGGGGGCCTACGGCTCCAGCCAGTTTGTTGCCGATTTACCGGGCATCGGTGCGATCATTGACGCTGGCAAACCCACCGAGCGTGTGTGCAACGACGTGCACTGCGGACTCGACGTCTGGCGCAACGACATCTCCGGTCATGGCGGCCTGACCAAGCAGGGTATTGGTACGCTGGTCTTGACTGGTGCCAACACCTACGCCGGGCCGACGCTGGTCAATCAGGGCCGATTGGCGATCAACGGTTCGCTGGCTTCAACGGTCACCGTCAATGACAGCGGGATCCTCGGCGGCAACGGTCGCATCGGCGGATTGACCGCCAAACGCGGCGGCACCGTGGCGCCGGGCAATTCCATCGGCACCTTGCAAGTGGCGGGCGATGTAACCTTCGAACCAGGCTCGACGTACGCCGTGGAATTATCGCCCACCAGCAGCGACCAGATCGTTACCGGCGGCAAAGCCGTCATCGACGGCGCCACCGTCAGCCTGTCCCTGGAAAACAGCCCGACATTGCTGACCGCCGGCGAAGTGAAATCCTTGCTCGGCAATCAGTACAACATTCTGCAAGCGGCCGGCGGAATTGATGGGCGCTTCGGTGCGGTGGTGCCCAATTACCTGTTCATTGGCGGATCACTCGACTACTCGGCCAGCGGCATTCACCTGGCCGTCGAGCGTAACGCCGCTTCCTTCGCCAGCGTCGGCCAAACCCCGAACCAACGTGCGGTCGCCGCTGCCGTCGAGCAACTCGGGGCAGGCAACGCGCTGTACGAAACCTTGCTGCTGTCGCCAAGCGCCGCCGTGGCTCAACAAGCCTTCCAGCAACTGTCCGGCGAAATCTATCCGGCCATCGGTACGCTGCTGATCAACGACAGCCGTTACCTGCGCGATGCCGTCGGTGAGCGCTTGCGTGAACACGATCTGTTTGACGCCGCCGCGCCAACCGATAACCGCAGCAATGCCTGGCTCAAAGTGCTCGGCGCCTGGGGCAAGAGCGATGGCGGGCATGACAACGCCAGTTCCAACAGCTCCATCGGCGGTTTGCTGGCCGGGGTCGACGGTCTGATCACTGAAGATACTCGGCTGGGCTTCGTCACCGGTTATAGCGACAGCTCGTTGAGCATGGGCGATGGCACCCATTCGTCAGCCTCGGTCGACAGCTATCACTTGGGTGCTTACCTGGGCCATGAAATCGACGCACTGCGATTGAGCGTCGGTGGCGCTTACAGCTGGCATCGCATCGACGTGAAACGCAATCTGCAATTGGGTGACGTGAGCGGCAAACAAAAGTCCAAAAACGATGCCACAACTGCGCAACTGTTTACTGAGGCAGCGTATCGCCTGGACGTACAACCGTTGGCGCTGGAACCGTTCGCCAATCTGGCGTATGTGCACCTGAACAGCGACAGCTTCACCGAAAAAGGTGACGCGGCCGCACTCAAGGGCGGTGAAGACAACCGTGACGCCGTGCTTTCAACCCTGGGCCTGCGGGCGAGCAAAGCGATTGTCCTGTCGGACAAACAGCAGCTGGAACTGTCCGGCACGCTGGGCTGGCAGCGCAACCTGAGCAGCACCCAGTCCGAAGATCACCTGGCGTTTGCCAGCGGCAATACCGCGTTCAGCGTGCAAAGCGTGTCGCTGGACCGCAACGCCGCCGTCATTGGTGCACGCGCCGGTTTGGCGGTAGCTCAGGATGTGCGTGTGAGCCTGGATTACAACGGCCTGGTCGGTTCCAACGAGAAAGACCACGGTGTGGGCCTGACACTGGACTGGCAGTTCTGATCACCCAAAGGAAGCGACAACATGGGAATTTTTGATTACAAACAGGCCGATGGCAAAGCGCTGTACAGCGATGCCATCGCGTTGACGCTGTATGCATATACGCCAACGGGCCAGCCGCTGCCGGCGACCGCCTGGGCGCCGATACAAGCGGCGGCTTTGGGTTATCAAGGCAAGGTCGGCGCACAAGGCACCTTTTATGGTGAGAAGGCTGGCTTCACCAGCGCCGAGGCCGAAGTGCTTGGCAAATACGACGCGGCAGGCAAGCTGATCGGGATCGGCATAGCCTTTCGCGGCACCGGCGGCCTTGGGTATGGCGACACCTTCGGTGACATGAAAAACAACCTGCTGGCCGCCATCGGACCGGTGGATTATGCGAAGAGCTACACGAAAAATGCGTTCGACACTTTGCTCAAGGACGTTGCCGCGTTTGCCATCGCCCATGGCATCACAGCCAAGGATGTGCTGGTCAGCGGCCACAGTCTTGGCGGGCTGGGGGTCAACAGCCTCGCCGAGCTGAGCGGCAACAACTGGGGCGGATTCTTCAAGGATGCCAACTACGTGGCCTTCGCCTCGCCGACCCAAAGCGCCACTGGCGACCGGGTGCTGAACATCGGGTACGAGAACGATCCGGTCTTTCGCGTACTCGACGGCACCACGTTCAGCAGCGGTTCGCTGGGCAAGCACGACGGTCATCAAGCGTCGGCGACCAACAACATCGTCAACTTCAATGACCAGTACGCGTCCACCGCGCAGAATCTGCTGCCGTTCAGCATCCTCAATCCGCTGAACTGGTCGGCGCACGGTTCGCTGGGGTATGCCGACGGTCTGAACCGGGTGATCGACTCGCGCTTCTACGACCTGACCAGCAAGGACTCGACGCTGATCGTTTCCAACCTGACGGAATCGGCCCGGGGCAAGACCTGGGTCGAGGACCTTGGCCGCAGCGGCGAGCCCCATACCGGCAGCACGTTCATCATCGGCACCGACAGCAACGATCTGCTCAAGGGTGGCGCCGGCAATGACTTCATCGAAGGCCGTGACGGCAACGACCGGTTCCGCGATGACGGCGGCTACAACATCCTGCTGGGCGGCAAGGGCAGCAATACCCTCGAATTGCAAAAGCCGCTACAGAACTTCAGCGTAGCCAACGATGGCGACGGCACCCTGTATGTGCGCGATGCCTACGGCGGCATCAGCATGACCCGCGACATCGGCGCACTGGTCGGCAAGGAGTCCGGTTCGTGGTGGAGCACCCAGGACGTGACGTACAACGTTACCGCCAACGGTTTGCTCAACGGCACCGAGCTGACTCACTACAACCATTCGCTCAACGGGGACGCCTACGGCAACACGCTGACGGCGAGCATCGACGGTGACTGGTTGTTCGGCAATGCCGGCGACGACTTGCTGCGCAGCGACAAAAGCCACGTGACCTTCGTCGGTGGCACGGGTAATGACGTCATGCACACCGTCGGTGGTCAGAACACGTTTCTGTTCAGCGGTGCCTTCGGTTTCGATTCGATCAACGGCTACCAGGGCAGCGACAAATTGGTGTTCATGGGCATTCAAGGCGCGGGGCAGGGTTATGACTACAAGCAGCATGCTTCGCAGTCGGGCCATGACACCGTGCTTGAGGTCGGTGACTTTGCGGTGACGCTGGTCGGCGTCGGGCTGGACAGTTTGTCGGGCTCAGGGATTGTGATTGCCTGATGGTTATGGGGCGCCGGTAAGGGCCCCTTCGCGAGCAGGCTCGCACAGTGAATCTCTGGTGTTCACAAGATCCCTGTGGGAGCGAGCCGGCTCCGGGCGGCGTTCCGACGATAAACGATACGCGGTCTTCAATCTTCTTCCGGGCGAATCGTGGCCACTTCCTTGGCATTGACCCTCACCGTCTTGCCTGAAATATCCTCGAACTCGTAGAAGCCGTCCGGGTTTTTTGTATCCGGCATGTCCTTGGTTAAATACTGGGTGCCGTTTTGCAGGGTAACGACCGTCGGCGTCGAGCAGCCGGCCAAGGCCGACAACGCTGCAATGGTCAGCGGCAAACCCAGTGTTCTGATGTTCATATTGACCTCTCACAATGTTGAAAAGGACCTCGATGCCGGTTGGTGCTATTGATCAACTATAGTTCGATGCCCGCCTGAAAATGACCGAATAACGCCGCCGCTTATCCTTTTCCGTTTGCACCGCACCGCGGGTAGCTGTTATCTGTACGCATAACCAGTACTCGCTTGCCATGGCGCTTTTCCCTGTGACTGCAAATCCCCTCGACGATCCGTTCTATTACCTTAACAACTTCATGCAAGTGCTTGACTGGCTTGAACATCGATATGCCGATCTATTAAGCGTTGAAGAACAAACCTTCATCTGTGATTTCTCCCGACTATCCAGGGAGTCGCGGGCGCTGCTGGTCAGGATGGTGATGCGCAAGGGCGTGCATTTCAGGGCCGGCAAACTGAATTATGTCGAGATCGGTCACATCGCCCGCGCTGCCGAGCCGTTGCTGGCGGCAGGCTGGATCGATGAAGTATCGCCCTTGCACATTGAGGAATTGTTCGATGTGCTGCTCAAGGCTGAGATTGTTCAGTGCTTTGGCGCTGCCATTGATCAACCCAAAGGCAAAAAAAGTGATTGGCTCCCCCTGCTGAGCGAACAGTTTCCCGAGCCACAAAGCTTTGCCCAATGGTGCCCTGCACTGAATGACCGGCTGTTCACCCTGACCGTCATGGACCTGTGTGACCGGTTTCGCCTGATGTTCTTCGGCAACCTGTATCAGGACTGGTCGGAGTTCGTGCTGGCCGATCTCGGCATTTTTACCTATGAAAAAGTTGAATTCAGCGCTGAATCCAGGGGCTTGCGCAGCCGGGAGGACGTCGATGCGTGCCTGTTCCTGCACCAATGCCAGCAGCATTTCGAGGCGGGAGAGCCGCTGGCGTCCATCGTCGAGCACATCAATGGGCTGACACTCAGCAATCCGTGGCTTCAGCGTCGTCGCGGCAAATTGCTGTTTCAGATGGGGCAGCACTGCGAGCGCATCGCCGATTTCGCCAGCGCGCTGACGATTTATCGCGACTGCGCCTATCCCGGCGCACGCGTGAGGCTGATTCGGGTGCTGGAACGTTGCGGTGACTTTCAGCTCGCCCTGGACCTGGCTGCCCATGCGCAGCAATCACCGGAAAGCGCCGCCGAGCATCAGCATGTACTGCGCGTGTTGCCCAGACTGCGGCGCAAACTCGGCGGGCCGGCGCTGAAGCGGCCAGCCCCGCGAGCAATGCAACGCCTGGAACTTCAACTGCCCAGAACCGATCTGGCGCTGTCGGTGGAAAATTACGTGCAGGCACACCTGGCGGAAGAACACGCGCCGGTGCATTACGTCGAGAACAGCCTGATCAACTCGCTGTTCGGCTTATTGTGCTGGCCGGCCATTTTCGCGCCGCTGCCAGGGGCGTTCTTTCACCCGTTCCAGCGTGGACCGGTCGACCTGTTGCATGAAGACTTCTGCGCGCGCCGTGCCGAACTGTTTGAGGCGTGCCTGGCTGAACTCGATGACGGTCGTTACCGGCAGACGATTCGTGAGCGTTATGCGACCAAGTGGGGCGTGCAGTCGCCGTTCGTGTTTTGGGGCGTACTCAACGAAACGTTGCTCGATCAGGCACTCGACTGCCTTCCGGCGGAACACCTCAAGCACTGGTTCAACCGCCTGTTGCTGGACATCAAGGCCAACCGCGCCGGCATGCCGGACCTGATCCAGTTTTGGCCGCAGGACAAGACCTACCGGATGATCGAAGTCAAAGGCCCCGGCGACCGCCTGCAGGACAACCAGGTGCGCTGGCTGGAGTTCTGTCATGAGCATCAGATGCCCATTGCCGTCTGTTATGTGCAATGGGCGGAGCAGAACGCTTGAACTACAGCATCGCGGTACGTGCGCTGTGTGAATTCACCGCCAAGGTCGGCGACCTGGACCTGCGTTTCACCCCGTCACCGACGGCACTGGAAGGCATCGTCGGGCACCGCACGGTCGCGTCCCGGCGCAGCGAAGGTTACCAAAGTGAAGTCGCCCTTGAAGGCACGTACAAAACCTTGAACGTGAGGGGCAGGGCGGATGGCTATGATCCCGGGCAAAACTGCCTGGAAGAAGTCAAAACCTATCGGGGAGACTTGAGCAAACAACCGTCCAACCACCGCCAGCTGCACTGGGCGCAGGCAAAGGTCTACGGCTGGCTGATGTGCCGCAAGCTGGAACTGGCGCAGATCAACCTGGCGCTGGTGTATTTCGACATCGTCAGCGAAAAGGAAACCTGTCTGGTCGAGGCGTTCAGCGCTGAGCAACTGCAACAGTTCTTCGAACATCATTGCGCGCTGTTTTTGCACTGGGCCGAGCAGGAAATGGCCCATCGTACGGCGCGCAATCAAGCGGCGCAGCAATTGGCCTTTCCCCATGCCCGGTTTCGTCCGGGGCAACGGCATCTGGCCGAATCCGTGTTTAAAGCGGTCAGCACCGGGCGCTGCCTGATGGCCCAGGCGCCGACCGGCATCGGCAAAACCGTGGGCACGCTGTTCCCGATGCTCAAGGCCTTGGCGCCGCTGCAACTGGACAAGGTGTTTTTTCTCACCGCCAAGACGCCGGGGCGAAAGCTCGCTCTGGACGCGGCACAGGTGATTCTGCAAAGCGCCGATGCGCCGCCACTTCGGGTGTTGGAGATGATCGCCCGGGACAAGGCCTGCGAGCATCCGGACAAAGCCTGCCACGGCGAGTCCTGCCCCTTGGCCCAAGGGTTCTATGATCGTTTGCCCGCCGCTCGACAGGCCGCCAGTGAGCTGAGCCTGTTGAATCAGAGCGCGTTGCGCGAGGTGGCACTGGCGCATGAGGTTTGCCCCTATTACCTGAGCCAGGAAATGGCCCGTTGGGCCGACGTAGTGGTTGCGGACTACAACTATTACTTCGATTTCAGTGCGTTGCTGTTCGGGCTCGCCCAAGCCAATAACTGGAACGTTGCGGTGCTGGTCGATGAGGCCCACAACCTGGTGGAGCGTGGCCGGCAGATGTACAGCGCCATTCTCGACCAGTCGACCCTCAACGGCGTACGAAAAACCGCGCCTGAGCCGCTGAAAAAATCCCTGCAGCGGGTCAATCGGGAATGGAATGCGCTGCATAACTTGCAATCCGGCGCGTATCAGGCGTACGACAAGCCTCCGGAAAAACTGCTCCAGGCCTTTTCTTCGTGCAGCGCGAGCATGGGTGACTACCTCAACGATCACCCCCAGGGCCTGGACAGCTCGCTGCAAAGTTTCTACTTCGAGATGCTGCAATTCTGTCGGGTGGCCGAACTCTTCGATGAACAGTTCCTGTTCGACATCAGCAAACGTGACCTCGACCGTCCGCGCCCACTGTCACAGCTGTGCCTGCGCAATGTGGTGCCGGCCGGT
This sequence comes from Pseudomonas sp. BE134, assembly GCF_031456105.1. Classification (NCBI taxonomy): domain Bacteria; kingdom Pseudomonadati; phylum Pseudomonadota; class Gammaproteobacteria; order Pseudomonadales; family Pseudomonadaceae; genus Pseudomonas; species Pseudomonas sp. BE134. Next base: position 23,427 of record NZ_JAVDUA010000027.1, read on the forward strand.
TTCATCCGCCCACGCCTGACCGCTGCGCGCAGTACCGTGCTGTTTTCCGCAACGCTGAGCCCCCGGCACTACTACGCCGACCTGCTGGGCACCCCCGCGAATACGGTGTGGATAGATGTCGAGTCGCCGTTTCATGCTGATCAGCTACAAGTACACATCATCAGCCAGATCTCGACACGCTTCGTCCACCGGCAGGCGTCCCTTGAGCCGATTGTCGAGCTGATCGCCCGGCAATTTGGCGAGCGCCCCGGCAACTACCTGGCGTTTTTCAGCAGCTTCGATTATTTGCAGCAAGTGGCGCAGGTGCTCGCCGAGCGTCATCCGCACATCACCCTGTGGTCCCAGTCTCGGGGTATGGGGGAAGCGCAGCGTCAGGACTTTCTCGACCAGTTCACCACGCACAGCCAAGGCATCGGCTTTGCGGTGTTGGGCGGTGCGTTTGGTGAAGGCATCGATTTGCCTGGCGCTCGGTTGATCGGCGCGTTTATTGCCACTTTGGGTCTTGCGCAACTCAACCCGGTCAACGAACAGTTGAAACACCGCATGGCTGCCATTTTCGGTGCCGGATATGACTACACCTATCTGTTTCCAGGGGTGCAGAAAGTGGTGCAGGCCGCCGGGCGGGTGATTCGCACCCAGCAGGATCAAGGGGTTGTGATGCTCATCGATGACCGGTTTGGTGACAGCAAGGTTAAACAGTTATTGCCACGTTGGTGGTCGGTGGAGTCGACGCATTTTCGCGCGATCGAGTAGGATTTTTTACTTTATAAAACAGCGACATATCTTGAAAGACACGCCGATTTGAACAATCGTCTAATCAACGCTTTAGTCAAAGGGCAGGCCATCACTTTCAAGCGAATCTTTGATAAGGAAATCAAGATATGTCAGTTGCACCAACCTACGCTTACACTCCGGAGCAGGTCACTGCCGCATTCAATGAAATCAAAACGACGTTGTTCCGTGGCATCACCGCCCAGGCAACCCCCAAAATACTGATCGTTGCCGGGCTGCAAGGCTCAGGCAAAACCTATCTACTGGAAAAAAGCCTTCTACCTTCCAGCCGATATCAGTGTTTTGTTCGTCTTTACTTGCCCGAGTATCGACAAAAACACCCGCAGTACGCCGAAATGATCAAGCTCGGAGTCCTGCATGCCTATGAGCACACGGAGGTCTTTGTCCGTGAGGTGTGCGCCAAGATTTTCACCGAAGCCTTCACCCTCAAACACAACATCATCATGGAGTGTGCGTTCGACAGCCTCGAATTTGCCGCCTTTCCCCCTTTGGCAACCGCCGCCGGGTATCAGTTCGAGACGCATATCGTTGGCTGCAATCAAGCGTTCGCTCACGTGTCGAGCATCAAAAGAGCCCTAAACAGCCTTAAAAAGCAGGAACTCGAAAGGTTTGTCACCTCTTCGGCGCTGGAGGCCAGCATGAGTCACGCACAGGCGATCATCCTGGCCTTTGAAACCGCCTCGAAAGCGGTCAGCGGCTCACAGATCACGGTCTATGAACGCGGGCTCGGCGGTTTGAAAGAGCGGGTTTCGCGCTTCCAGAAGACGTATACAAAAGACACGACCGAGATAACCCCTCCAACGGCACCGACCGCGTGCAGCACCTATGCCAGCATTATCAATAATCACGTCTCCACCCTGAGGGAGCGCGACGAGATGGTAAAGACATGCCACTTGGCGTTACTCAAAACCCAGGCACACGCGGCACAGGTGCCTGACTTCGTCTACAACGACCTGCATGCCTACATCGCCAAATACGTGTACCGATAAACAAGCGTATTACGGCTTTTCAAACTCACGGTTTACCGCATACTCCATTAAAACGATAGTTGCGGGTGTAATCGATGAGTGATGTGCCGTCCAAAACCAACTCCATCGAGGAGATGCGCTTTCGCCTGTTGATTGATGCTGTGGTGGATTATGCGATCTACATGATCGATCCCGACGGCATCATCACCAGCTGGAACGCCGGCGCCCGTCGATTCAAAGGCTACGAGGAAGCGGAGATTCTCGGCCAGCACTTTTCGCGGTTCTATACCGAAGAAGATCGTCGTGCCGGTTTACCCCAGCGCGCGCTGGACACGGCGATTAATGAAGGGCGTTTCGAAGGTGAAGGCTGGCGGGTGCGCAAGGACGGCACGCATTTTTGGTCGCACGTGGTGATCGACCCGATTCGCGACCCGTCCGGCAAGTTGCTGGGGTTTGCCAAGATCACCCGCGATCTCACTGACCGCAAAATGGCCGAGGAAACCCTCAAGCAAAGTGAACAGCAGTTCCGGTTGCTGGTTCAAAGCGTCACGGACTACGCCATTTACATGCTTGCCCCGGATGGGCGCCTCACCAACTGGAATCAGGGCGCCCAGCGAATCAAGGGGTACCGCCCAGAAGAAGTCATCGGCCAGCACTTTTCGATGTTCTATACCCCTGAAGACCGCGAAGCCGGCGAACCGCAACGGGCATTGGAGACGGCCAGACGGGAAGGGCGATTCGAAAACAAGGCATGGCGCGTGCGCAAGGACGGTACACGGTTTTTTGCTCACGTCGTGGTGGACCCGATCTGGGGCGATACCGGCACGCTGCTGGGCTTTGCCAAGATTACCCGTGATATCACCGAGGCGACCCTGGCCCAACAAGACCTTGAGCGCACTCGCGAGGCGTTGTTCCAGGCGCAGAAAATGCAGGCCATCGGCCAACTCAGCGGCGGGATTGCCCACGACTTCAACAATTTGCTGACGGTGATCCTCGGCAATCTGGAAATCGTGCGCAAACGGATAGGGGAAGATCCTAAACTGACCCGTTTGGTCGACAATGCCCGCCAAGGCGCCTTGCGCGGTGTGTCCCTGACTCAGCGCATGCTGGCCTTTGCCAGGCGTCAGGAACTCAAATTCGAATCGGTGGAAATACCCACGTTGATTGAAGGAATCAGTGGGTTGTTACGCAGTTCACTCGGGCCTTCAGTGGTCCTCGAGACGCGTTTTTCAGCAGAACTTGAGCCGGTCATCGCTGACGTCAACCAGCTCGAACTGGCCATTTTGAACCTCGTCACCAATGCCCGGGATGCCATGCCCGATGGCGGTGAAATCGTCATCAGCGCCAGGAAAGCCGAGCCGCGCGATCAAACTCGTTTATCCCTGAAGGAAGGCGCTTATGTCTGCCTGAGCGTTACCGATACCGGCGAAGGAATGAATGAGGAAACACTCTCGTCGGCGATGGACCCGTTTTTCACCACCAAAGGGGTGGGGAAAGGCACAGGCCTGGGGCTGTCGATGGTGCATGGTTTTATTGAACAATTGGGTGGACGGTTCGTACTCAAGAGCCACCAGGGCATAGGCACCACCGCTGAACTCTGGATTCCGGTCGCCACCCCTGCATCGGACATCAGGCCCGTCATCGGCGAAGAACAATCAGCGCCAGTGGCCCAGTTGTGTGTACTGGTGGTGGACGACGACAGCCTGGTGTTAACCAGTACCGGGCTGTTGCTGGAGGATCTGGGTCACCGGGTCGTCGCGGCGATGTCCGGTGCCAAAGCGCTTGAAGTGTTCGAAACCGAGCAGCACATCGACCTGGTGATCACCGACATGGCCATGCCGCACATGAACGGCGCGCAATTGGCACAGGCTATCCGGCTCAAGCAACCCGATCTGCCGATCATCCTTGCCACCGGTTACGCCGAACGCCTCGAAGGTTTCGCCACCATGCTCCCGCGTTTGTCCAAACCCTATACCCAGCTCAATCTGGTGGAGGTCATTGCCCAGGCAATGAAGTGAATTCCAAGTCCCCATTCAGTTACACGGAAATGCTTTATGTAGCAGCTGACGCAGGCTGCGCCAGCTGCTACAGATCGAGTCAAGCAGCGAGATTACCGTCGCTCAGTTCTTTTTTGTATTGAGCCTTCAACATTTCCATCTGTGCGCCCAATTCTTCGAGGGTCGCTTTGCCCAGGAGCTTTTTCGCCTGGGGGAACATTTCCGTTTCTTCCTCCTCGATGTGGTGCTCCAGCAGTTCCTTGACCACTTTGACTCGACCTGCAAACTCCGGGGTGGAAGGGTCGGTGACTTTCAGGTCCGGCAGCACCAGCGAGTCCACAGTACGGTGCTCTTCCTTGGCTTCGTAATACATCACGTCCTGCTCCTTGCCACCGGCTTTTTTATAAGCCGGATACAGGACTTCTTCCTCAAGTCGGGTATGAATGCTGATTTCCATCTCCAGCTTGGCCAACAACTCGGTGCGTTTTTTAACACCGCGTTCAGTGGATTCGCTCAATTGGCTCAGGATGCCTTTTACACGTTCATGGTCAGCTTTCAACAGATCGATGGCGTTCATGGTCAAGTCTCTCAAGTCATCACAGGGGTGAGCGCGAACGGTCTCAGTGGCCGATAGTCGCTTGAGTTGATTGAGCAGGAGTCGTGCCGACTTTTGGAGAGAGTTATTGCCCATACAAATCAAATAGTTAAACAGCTTGATGGCTAACTGCGGTCATGCAGGCTGCATGAGTTAGATATTTTTCTCATGCAGTTCGCGGCACAGTGCGAGCAACCTTGAATCACCGTCTTTTTGCAGTGAAAAAGAAGCCCGGCAATCGCCGGGCTTCTTTCTCGCTCAGGCTCGATGTTCAAGCCGCTCGCGCAATTGACGAGAGTTGCTGGTGGACAGTGGCACCGGCGGGAAATCTTCGTTGAGTAGCTGCAGATGCTCAATCGCTTCCTGAAATTTCAAATCAGCTTTGCGGCGCAGTGCTTGATAACGATCAAACAACTGCGCATCAAGGTCGCCGCCATCGAGCAATTCGAAAGCACATCGGCTCAGGTTCTGGGCCTCTTCGAACATATGACGGTTACGTTCCAGGGCGAGTGCCCGGCAGGCTTTGATTTGATCAGGGGAGGAATATTGCATGATGACCGGCACCTTTTTTCGGGGTCCCTTTAAATAGGCGTCGTTGCCACAGTGGAACCGAATCTGTCGGATCCCGCGATGCACAAACACAGCGGGATTAAAGCTGTGACTGCCGGGTGAAAAGGGGAATTCATTTTTTTTTCAGACGCTCGTAGTGCGCGAGGGTGGGCTGGGTCGTCAAGCCGTGAATCAGGATGCTCAGGGCGACCACCGATAACGTCAGGTCGGTACACAGCGTCGCCACCGATTGACCGAGCCCGTGGTTCAAGGCGTAAAACAGGTAATACAGACTGCCGATGCCGCGAATGCCGAACCAGCCAATCAATGCACGCTGATGCCAGTCAAGCAGGCGCCCCCACGGCATGACGGCCACGCTCAGCGGCCGGATCAGGCAAAACAGCACGCCGCCGATGGGCAAGGCGCGCCAATCCCAGTGAGCGATCAGCACCACGCCCAGCAGCGTCACCAGAAACACTTCCATGGCCCGCTCCACGAGGCCGCCGAAGGCGAGCATGTCACTCATCATGATGCCCGCCGCGACCTGGCCGTCCTCCAGATGGTCGGTATTGCCACGCACGGCATGTTGCGGCTCGACGTTCTGGTGACCCACCACTGGCTGGACCAGGTGCTCGGCGGGCTCTAGCGATTCGCCGGCCGTCTTGACCTCGGCCCGCCGCAAGCCGAGGCCGGCGGCGAATACTGAGAGAAACCCATAGGCATGAATGAATTCGGCGCCAACATAGGCCAGCGCGATCAAGGCGAGGGCGAGGTAATCATTCGGGGATAGCGTGCTGTCATCGTTTTGGATACGTAACGTCAACGTCACGCGCCCGATACCGCGCCCCATCCAGTAGCCCGTGAGCAAACCGGCGGGAACGGCCCAGAGCAGACTTTTAAGCGCCCAGTCACCCACCCAGCCGGGATCGCCGTCGTGCTGCAACAAAAGTAATCCGAGAATCACGAAGGGAAACGCGATGCCATCGTTCAGCCCGGCCTCGCCTGACAGACCGAAGCGCACACGGTCGTCATCCCGTGCATCATTGACTTGCACCAGGGCGGCCAGCACCGGGTCGGTCGGTGCCAGTACCGAGCCGATCAACACGGAGGCGCCCCACGACACGCCGAACCCGTAGTGCAGCAGCAAACACACGCCGCCAATGGTCAAGACCATGACCGGCCCGGCCAGCCCGAATGCGATTCGCCAAGTCTTGTCCTTGAGCGGCAAGCGTAATTTCAGACCACAGACAAACAACGAAAACAGCACCGCAACTTCCGTCAGGTGCTCCATCCAGCCAGCGGCGTCATCGGTGTTCAGTTTCAATAAACCAAGTGCACCGGGCCCAATCGCAGCACCCAGCACCAGACACACCGCCGACGTGGTCACCGGCATCCAGCGCAGATACGACGAGGTCAGTGCCAGCGTCAGCAGCACGGCACCCAGCACCGCCACCCATAGAATGAAACTCATGTCTTGACTCGCCGGGCAGATGTCGCGATGCAGGGCTCCGGGAAGCAACCGGTCGGTCGCGCGCAGGTACTCAGGCGACAGCAGGTTGGACTACACCAGAATCATTCCCATCAGAATAGTCACCAACAGATCGGTTGAGTTCTGAACAGGTCGACAGGTTCCCTTCAGAGCATTGGCTTGCCGCCCGTAATGCCATAACGCTGCCCCGTGATGTAACTGGCTTCATCCGACGCCAGCAATACATAAATAGGCGCCACCTCTACCGGTTGGCCGGGGCGGCCAAGCGGAGTTTGAGAACCAAAGTTTTGCACCTCTTCGTCAGGCATGGTCGAGACGATCAGCGGCGTCCAGATCGGCCCCGGCGCCACGCTGTTGACCCGGATATTCTTCGGTCCAAGCATTTGCGCCAGCCCACCGGTGAAGTTGGCAATTGCGCCCTTGGTCGTGGCGTACGCGAGGAGGGTGGGTTTGGGCATGTCCGAGTTGACCGAACTGGTGTTGATGATCGAGCTGCCCGGTTTCATGTGCTCCAGCGCGGCCTGGCAAATGCGGAACATGGCCGTGATGTTGACATCGAAGGTCATCACCCATTCTTCATCCGGGATGTCTTCGAGGTTTTCGTGGGTCATCTGGAACGCGGCGTTATTGACCAGAATATCGATGCGGCCGAAACGCTCGACGGTCTTGTCCACCAGGGCTTGGCATTGGGCTTTGTGCGCGATATCGCCAGGCAGCAGCAGGGTTTGACGACCGGCGTCTTCAACCCAGCGTGCGGTTTCCTGCGCATCTTCGTGTTCATTCAGGTAGGCGATGGCGACATCCGCGCCTTCGCGGGCAAAAGCAATGGCCACCGCGCGGCCGATGCCGCTGTCGGCGCCGGTGATCAGGGCGATCTTGCCCTGCAACCGGCCCGAGCCTTTATAGGACTGCTCACCACAGTCAGGGACGGGGTCCATCTTGCGCTGGGAACCGGGGACGGCTTGGGCTTGTTTGGGGAAGGGTGGTTTTGGATAGTCAGTCATCTTCAATCTCCGGGTTCAAGGCAATCGGGTCAAAGGGTTGACCGTTGGGTTTTGTCTTGAGTTCGGTTGGATTTCAGGTGCCGATAATTCCAAATGCCCCACAAATCCCTGTGGGAGCGAGCCTGCTCGCGAAGACGGTATGTCAGCCAACATCAATGTCGACTGGAATGACGCTTTCGCGAGCAGGCTCGCTCCCACAGGGGGATGTGGTGAAGTTGAGAGAGGATCAGGCCTTGCGATTGCGCAAGCTGCGCTCCATCCGCGCAATACCCTCTTCAAGCAACGCGCGTGGGCAGCCGAAGTTCAGGCGCACGAATTGCCCGGTGTCATCGCCGAAATCCAGGCCAGGACTCAATCCGACTTTGGCCTGTTCCAGGAAGAACTGCTGCGGGTTGTCCAGTCCCAATGCCGAGCAATCGAGCCACGCCAGGTAGGTGCTTTGCGGCACGTTCATGGTGACACCTGGCAGGCGGGTGCGGACGGCGTCGACCAGGTAATCGCGGTTGCTTTGCAGGTAGGCGCTCAGTTCCGCCAGCCATGGCCCGCCTTCGCTGTAGGCGACGCGGGTGGCTAACAGGCCCAGCGGGTTGACGCTGTCGACCATGCCGCAACGGGCGTGGTTGACCTTTTCGCGCAACGCGCGGTCCTGAATAATCATGAACGATGTTTTCAGGCCGGCGATGTTGTAGGCCTTGCTCGCCGACATCAATGTGATGGTGTGCCGGGCGATTTCCGGGCTCAGGGTTGCCATCGGAATATGCTTGCGCCCGTCGAAGCACAGCTCGGCGTGGATTTCGTCCGAGATGATCCAGGCGCCCTGTTCCAGGCAGATGTCGGCAATCGCTTGCAATTCGTCCCGCGGGAAGGCCTTGCCCAGCGGGTTGTGCGGATTGCTCAGCAGCAGCGCGCCGCCACCTTGCAGCGACTGACTGAGGGTGGCGAGCGGTGTGGTGTAAGTGCCGTCAGCCTGCTCGTCGAAATTCAACTCGACCTTGTTCAGACCCCAATGACCCGGCGCGTGGCGCAGTGGCGGATAGTTGGGTACCTGCACCACGACGTTCTGTGGCGGCTGGACCAGCGCCTTGAGCGCCATGTTGAAGCCCGACTCGACTCCCGGCAGAAAGATCAGCTCTTGCGGCTCGACGCGCCAGGCGTATTTGTTCCAGAGGTCGGCCACGATGGCATCGCGCAAGTCATCCGGGGCCACGCTGTAGCCAACCATCGGGTGTTCCAGGCGTTTTTGCAGGGCCTGGATGATCATCGGCGGCGCAGCAAAATCCATATCGGCCACCCACATCGGCAGCACGTCGACCGGGTAGCGGCTCCATTTGGTGCTACCGGTGTTATGGCGGTCGAACACCTGATCAAAATCGAAAGTCATGCGCGGTCTCGTGAATGCAGGATTGGAATGGCCCATGATAATCGCCAACCCCCTGTGGGAGCGAGCCTGCTCGCGATGAAGCCGGTATAGCCGGCATTGATGTTGTCTGACCCACCGCTATCGCGAGCAGGCTCGCTCCCACAGGTTCGCTGGTGTGGCGCGTATCGGATAAGTGCCCGACGGTCGGTTTTCACACAGGTCACGCCTGCGTTGACTAGAGTTTCAAATGTCGGCAGCCCGTCTGCCGCCACCGTGATTGCATAGAAAATCCGGCAAAGCCCCGGATTTCCACCTGATCAGGAGTGCACGATGGACCTCAGCCGTCGTCAGTTCTTCAAGGTCGCTGGTATCGGCCTTGCAGGCTCGAGCCTGGGCGCGTTGGGTATGGCCCCCACGCTGGCCTTCGCCGAGCAGGTGCGCCACTTCAAGCTTGCCGCCACCCATGAAACCCGTAACACCTGCCCGTATTGCTCGGTCGGTTGCGGGTTGATCATGTACAGCCAGGGCGATAACGCCAAGAATGTCGCGCAAAACATCATCCACATCGAAGGTGACGCCGACCACCCGGTCAACCGCGGCACCCTGTGCCCCAAAGGCGCGGGTTTGCTCGATTTCATTCACAGCCCCGATCGTCTGCAATACCCGCAGGTGCGCAAGCCCGGCAGCAGCGAGTGGACGCGCATCTCCTGGGATGAAGCGCTGGATCGCGTTGCCGACCTGATGAAGGCCGACCGCGACGCCAACTTCATAGAGAAGAATGCCCAGGGCCAAACGGTGAACCGCTGGCTCACCACCGGTTTCCTCGCGGCATCGGCGGCCTCCAACGAAGCCGGCTACATCACCCACAAGGTCATTCGCAGTCTCGGCATGCTGGGGTTTGATAACCAGGCGCGTGTCTGACACGGCCCGACGGTGGCAAGTCTTGCCCCGACGTACGGCCGCGGTGCCATGACCAATACCTGGACCGATATCGCCAACGCGAATCTGGTTCTGGTGATGGGCGGCAACGCAGCAGAAGCGCACCCCTGCGGTTTCAAATGGGTGACGGAAGCCAAGGCGCACAACAACGCGCGACTGATCGTGGTCGACCCGCGATTTACCCGCACGGCTTCGGTGGCCGACTATTACGCGCCGATTCGCACCGGCACCGACATCGCCTTCATGGGCGGGCTGATCAATTACCTGCTGACCAAGGACAAAATCCAGCACGAGTACGTGCACAACTACACCGACGTGTCGTTCATCGTCAAAGCCGGGTATGGCTTCGAGGACGGGATTTTCAGCGGTTATGACGCGGCCAAGCGCACCTACACCGATAAGTCCGGCTGGGGTTATGAGCTCGGTGAAGACGGCTTTGTCAAAGTCGACCCGACCCTGCAGGATCCACGGTGTGTCTTTCAATTGATGAAGCAGCATTACAGCCGCTACAACATTGACCTGGCGAGCCAGATTTGCGGCATGCCCGTCGATGCCATGCAAAAAATATGGGATGAAATTGCCACGTGTTCGGCCCCGGGCAAGACCATGACCATCCTGTATGCGTTGGGATGGACCCAGCACTCCATCGGCGCGCAGATCATCCGCAGCGCGGCGATGGTGCAATTGCTGCTGGGCAACGTCGGTATGCCGGGAGGCGGCGTCAATGCCTTGCGCGGGCACTCCAATATCCAGGGCCTGACCGATCTGGGACTGTTGTCCAACTCGTTGCCCGGTTACCTGACGCTGCCAGGCGACGCCGAACAGGATTTCGCCGCCTTCATTACCAAACGTACGCAGACACCGTTGCGGCCGGGGCAACTGTCCTACTGGCAGAACTACGGCAAATTCCACGTCAGCCTGATGAAAGCCTGGTATGGCGTCAATGCCACAGTGGAGAACAACTGGGCGTACGACTACCTGCCGAAACTGGACATCCCCCAGTACGACATCCTCAAGGTGTTCGACCTGATGGGCCAGGGCAAGGTCAACGGCTACATGTGCCAGGGCTTCAATCCCATCGCGGCGTTGCCTGACAAGAACCGGGTGATGGTGGCGCTGGCCAAACTCAAATGGCTGGTGGTGATGGACCCGCTGGCCACCGAAACTTCAGAGTTCTGGCGCAATGTCGGGCCGTACAACGATGTGAAAAGCGCCGACATCCAGACCGAAGTGATTCGCCTGCCCACCACCTGTTTTGCCGAGGAAGATGGCTCGCTGGTCAACAGCAGTCGCTGGCTGCAATGGCACTGGAAAGGCGCCGACGGCCCGGGTGAAGCGCACACTGACATTCGGATCATGGCTGAGCTGTTTCTGCGTTTGCGTCAGCGCTACCAGGCGCAGGGTGGCGCCTATCCCGCTCCGCTCCTCAAACTGTCGTGGCCGTACAAGATCGCCCATGAACCCTCGCCGGAAGAGCTGGCCAAGGAAATCAACGGCTACGCCACCACTGACTTCACCGACGCCACGGGGGCGGCGATCAAGGGCAATGCGCAACTGGCTGCGTTCAGTCAGCTCAAGGATGACGGCAGCACCGCGTCCGGCTGCTGGATTTTCTGCGGCAGCTGGACCGAGACCGGTAACCAGATGGCCCGTCGCGACAACAGTGATCCGTGGGGTACGCACCAACACCTGGGGTGGGCCTGGGCCTGGCCGGCGAACCGACGGATTCTCTACAACCGCGCGTCTGCCGACCTGAAAGGAAATCCGTGGGATCCGAAAAAACGCCTGGTGTGGTGGAACGGCAAGGTCTGGGGTGGCACTGATGTGCCCGACTACAAGGCCGACGTGCCGCCGGAAGCGGGGATGAATCCGTTCATCATGAACCCCGAAGGCGTGGCGCGGTTCTTCGCCGTCGACAAGATGAACGAAGGCCCGTTCCCCGAGCACTACGAGCCGTTCGAGACGCCCATCGGCATCAATCCGCTGCACCCGGACAACAAGAAAGCCACCAGCAACCCGGCGGCGCGGATCTTCGATTCGGTGTGGGATTCCCTCGGCGTGGCCAAGGATTACCCGTACGCGGGCACCAGCTACCGCTTGACCGAGCATTTCCACTTCTGGACCAAGCACTGCAAGCTCAACGCGATTACCCAGCCACAGCAGTTCGTCGAAATCGGCGAGGTGCTGGCGAAGGAGAAAGGCATCATTTCCGGCGATCGCGTGCGCGTCAGTTGCAAGCGCGGGCACATTGAAGCTGTGGCGGTGGTGACCAAGCGGATTCGTCCGTTGCAGGTCAACGGCCAGGTGGTGCACCAGATCGGGATTCCGTTGCACTGGGGGTTTACCGGACTAACGCGTCACGGTTACCTGACCAACACCCTGGTACCGTTCCTCGGCGATGGCAACACGCAGACCCCGGAATCCAAGTCATTTTTGGTCAACGTGGAGAAAATCTAAATGGCCAGCCAAGACATTATTGCCCGGTCGGCCACCACGACCCCGTCGCCATCGGTACGCATTCAGGATGAAGTGGCCAAGCTGATCGACACCACCAAGTGCATCGGCTGCAAGGCTTGCCAGGTCGCCTGCTCGGAATGGAACGAGCTGCGCGACGAAGTCGGCTTCAACCTGGGCACCTACACCAATCCGCAAGACCTGAGCGCGGAAACCTGGACGCTGATGCGCTTCACTGAGCATGAAACCGATGCCGGCAACCTCGAATGGCTGATTCGCAAGGACGGCTGCATGCATTGCGCCGAACCCGGTTGCCTGGCGGCGTGCCCGAGCCCGGGGGCGATCATCAAGCTGGCCAATGGCATTGTCGATTTCAACCAGGACCACTGCATCGGTTGCGGCTACTGCATCACCGGCTGCCCGTTCAACATTCCGCGTATCTCGCAAAAGGATCACAAGGCCTACAAATGCACGTTGTGTTCGGACCGGGTCGAGTACGGGCTGGAGCCGGCCTGCGTGAAAACCTGCCCGACCGGGGCGATTGTGTTCGGCACCAAGGAAGACATGAAGGAACACGCCGCTGAACGCATTGTCGACCTCAAGAGTCGCGGCTTCGAGCATGCCGGTCTCTATGACCCTGCGGGTGTGGGCGGCACGCACGTGATGTATGTACTGCACCATGCCGATGAACCGTCGTTGTACGCCGGCCTGCCGAACGCGCCGGCGATCAGTCCGCTGGTGGGGTTGTGGAAAGGCGTGAGCAAGCCGTTAGGCCTGTTGGCCATGGGCCTGGCGGTGGTGGCCGGGTTCTTCCATTACGTGCGCGTGGGGCCGCAAGTGGTAGAAGAGGACGAACATCGCGAAGGCAAGGACCCGGCCGTGCATGAGATTGACCCATCGGTTCATACCTATGATCCGCGGCGGGAGGACAGGCCATGAGCAACAAAACCATCCTGCGCTACACCGCCGGCCAGCGCACCAATCACTGGCTGGTGGCGATCCTGTTTTTCATGGCGGCACTCTCCGGCCTGGCGCTGTTTCATCCGGCGCTGTTCTGGCTCAGCAACCTGTTTGGCGGTGGTCCGTGGACACGCATCCTGCATCCATTTATGGGCGTGGTGATGTTCGTACTGTTCCTTGGATTGGTGTTGCAATTCTGGCGGGCGAATTACTTCATCACCAATGATCGGTTGTGGCTGAAGCGCGTCGGGAGGGTGATCAAGAACGAGGAAGAGGGCGTGCCGCCCGTTGGCAAGTACAACGCCGGGCAGAAGCTGCTGTTCTGGACCTTGCTGGCCTGCATGCTGGTGCTACTGTTCACTGGACTGGTGATCTGGCGCGCGTATTTCAGCGCTTTTTTTGGCATTACCTCGATTCGTTGGGCGATGCTGCTGCACGCGTTGGCCGGGTTTGTGCTGGTGTTGTGCATCATCGTGCACATTTACGCCGGGATCTGGATCAGGGGCTCCGTCAGCGCCATGGTGCATGGCTGGGTCAGCCGCCCCTGGGCGAAAAAACACCATGAACTCTGGTACCGCGAAGTGACTCGCGACGAACACCCCGACCGGCCGATCAGCAAAAAAGGATAAGCACTTGGCGACGATTCTTGAGCCTGGGGAGATTGAAGCGGCGGCGACTTCTCCGCCGTTTTTGTTCCCGCCGCCGCACAACCTGTTCACTTTGCGCGCATTGCGTCTGGAGCGGTTGGCCGAGGGGCATGCGCTGGCCGATTACCTGCGACTGGTGGCCGGTCTGTGTCATGTGCAGCAAAGTCTGATGGACGATCCGCCCGTCACCACCTTGCCCGATCCCGAGCGAATCAAAGTCTGCCAGGCCCATGGCCTGCCACCGCTTGCCGCCGACACGCTGGTGCGCGAGGGGCACTGGTTGCCGTACCTCGACGCCTTGTTGCAACGCTACCAGGCACCACCGCAAGCCGCCGTAGAGCAAGCGTTGGCGACGTTGCGCCATAGCGACGCCGGACAGCGCAAAGCCTGGGCAGTGGCGTTGGTCAGTGGCCAGTTCACGCTGTTGCCAGCGGCCCTGGTGCCGTTTCTCGGCGCCGCCTTGCAAGCGGCCTGGAGTCACTGGTTGCTGAGCACACCGGACCTGGCGCTCAAACCCGGTGACAGTCTCAGCCAATGCCCGGCCTGCGGTTCGCCGGCGATGGCTGGCGTGATTCGACAACGGGGCAAACACAACGGTTTGCGTTATCTGGTGTGCTCGTTGTGTGCCTGCGAATGGCATGTGGTGCGGGTCAAATGTGTGTACTGCGAGCAAAGCAAAGGGCTGGAATACTTCAGTCAGGAGGATGATCGTTACGCCGCCAATCAAGCACCGTTGCGCGCCGAAACCTGTCCCGGCTGTCGCAGCTACCTGAAACTGCTGTACCTGGAAAACGACGCCGAGGCCGAAGCGCTGTCGGCGGACCTGGCCAGCCTGATCCTCGACATGCGCCTGGAACAGGAGGGCTACCTGCGTCTCGCGCCCAATCTGCTGCTGGCACCCGGTGGCGACTGAACGCATCTACACTCAGGCGCGACGGTCAATCGTTTCCAGGAGCGCCGGATGCCTTCAACCTCCGCCAGTCAAACCTTGCGGCTGCCTTCCATCGACAGTCTGCTGCGCCATCCCGCCTGCCAACCGCTGGCAGAGCGCTATGGCCGGGAGTCGCTGCTGGCGAGCCTGCGGCAATTACTCGATGACTTGCGCGAACCGGTGCTGACCGGGCAACTGAGTCACGTGGAAATCAGCCCGCACGTGCTGGCGGGGCGGGCGGGTGAGCGTCTGGCCCTACACCACCAAAGTCATGTGCGCCGGGTGTTCAACCTGACCGGGACCGTGCTGCACACCAACCTCGGGCGGGCGTTGCTTCCGGAAGTCGCCATCGAAGCGGTGCAAATGGCCGCGCGCTATCCGCTCAATCTGGAATTTGATCTGCACAGCGGCAAGCGGGGCGACCGTGATGACCTGATCGAAGGCCTGATCCGCGAACTGACGGGCGCCGAAGCGGTGACGGTAGTCAACAACAACGCAGCGGCCGTGCTGCTGACACTCAATAGCCTGGGCGCGCGCAAGGAAGGGATTATTTCCCGGGGCGAGCTGATTGAAATCGGCGGTGCCTTCCGCATTCCCGACATCATGGCGCGGGCCGGGGTCCGACTGCATGAAGTCGGCACTACCAACCGCACCCATGCCCGTGATTACGAAGCCGCCATCGGCCCGCGCAGCGGTCTGGTGATGCGTGTGCATGCGAGCAATTACAGCATTGAAGGGTTCACCGCACGGGTGCCCACCGCCGAACTGGCGCAACTCGCGCACCAGCATGGGTTACCACTGCTTGAAGACCTCGGCAGCGGCAGCCTGCTGGACCTGACCCGCTGGGGCCTGCCCGCCGAGCCGACGGTGCGCCAGGCGCTGCTCGATGGCGCGGACATCGTCACCTTCAGTGGTGACAAGTTATTAGGCGGACCGCAGGCCGGATTGATTGTCGGGCGCAAGGACCTGATCGCGAAGATCAAGAAAAACCCGCTCAAACGCGCGTTGCGGGTCGACAAAATGACCCTCGCCGCACTCGAAGCCGTGCTGGGTTTGTACCGCGATCCCGGGCGACTGGCCGAGCGACTGCCGAGCCTGCGTCTGATGACCCGCCCGCAGGCCGATATCCTCGCCCAGGCTGAACGACTACAACCCTCGCTGGCACTTGCTGTGGGTAACGGCTGGAGCGTCAGTGCGCTGCCCGCGCTGGGCATGATCGGCAGCGGCAGCCAACCGGTGGCACGCTTGCCGAGCGCAGCGTTATGCCTGCGGCCCAAGGTGTCCAAACGTCTGCGCGGACGGCAACTGCTCGGGCTGGAAGCCGCGTTCCGCCTGTTGGCCATTCCAGTACTGGGCCGCATCGACGACGACGCACTGTGGCTGGACCTGCGCCAACTGGATGACGAGGCTGCCTGGCTGGCGCAACTCGATCAACTGAAGGTGCCGGGGTGATCGTCGGCACGGCAGGGCATATCGATCACGGCAAGACCTCGTTGCTTAAAGCGCTGACGGGCCAATCCGGCGACCGTCGTCGCGAAGAACGTGAACGCGGCATGACCATCGACCTCGGCTACCTCTATGCGGCGCTGGAACCGGGCGCCGAGCTGACCGGGTTCATTGACGTGCCCGGTCACGAGCGTTTCACCCACAACATGTTGGCCGGGGCGCAGGGCATCGATCTGGTGTTGCTGGTGGTCGCCGCGGATGACGGCGTGATGCCGCAAACCCGCGAACACCTGGCGATCGTTGAACTGCTGGGCATTCCCAGGGCGCTGGTGGCTATCACAAAGTGCGACCGGGTCGATCCGGCCCGGGTGCAAGCCGTCCATGAACAGATGACCACACTGCTGGCACCCGGACCCTATGCCGATGCGTTGCAGATTGCGCTGTCGAGTGTGACCGGGGAGGGCGTCGAGGCACTGCGCCAGGCGCTGCTCGATGCACAGCACGATGTCCTTCAACGCTGCACCGGCGGTGGTTTTCGTCTGGCCATTGATAGGGCGTTCAGCGTGGCTGGGGCCGGTATCGTGGTGACCGGCACGGCATTGTCCGGGCAAGTGACAGCGGGTGACACACTGATGCTGAGCCCGCTGGGCAAACCTGTTCGTGTGCGCGGTTTGCACGCGCAAAATCAAGCCGCAGACACCGCGTATGCCGGCCAACGCGTCGCTTTGAACCTGAGTGCCGAGCGTCTGGCGCTGGAGCATATTCACCGTGGCCAATGGCTGCTGGCCGAGTGGCTGTACGCCCCGACTCAGCGACTGGACATCGACCTGAGGTTGCTGGCCAGCGAAGCCAAAGCCTTCGAACACTTTCAGCCGGTGCATGTGCACCTCGGCACTCAGGATGTGACGGGGCGAGTGGCGTTGCTGGAAGGCGAAAGCCTGGCTCCGGGTGGGCGGATGTTTGCGCAAATCCTGCTCAATGCTCCGGTACAGGCGGTGAAAGGCGATCCGTTGATCCTGCGGGATCAGAGCGCGCAACGTACCCTGGGCGGGGGCCGGGTGCTCGACCCGTTTGCCCCTTCTCGACACCGACGCAGCCCCGAACGCCTGGCACAACTACAGGCCCTCGCCAGCAGTAATAGGCTGGAAGCACTCTTGCCAGCGTTGTTGGCCAACAGCGACACCGGCCTCGATCCAAGGCAACTGGAGCGTCAGTTCAACCGCCCACGCGCTACCTGGGTATTGCCCGATGACGTGCGCTTGATCGAGACCCGCCAAGGTCCTTTGTTGTTCAGCGCGCCACGCTGGGAGGCGCTGAAAGCTCCCTTGCTGGAACAACTCGCACGCTTTCATCTACTTGAACCGGATCAAATGGGCCCGGACAGGGATCGCCTGCGCCGCTTCACCGCATCCTCGCTGGAACGTTCGACCTTCATCCGCCTGCTCGACGAGTTACTTGCCAGCGGTGCCATCGTCGCCAGTGGGCCTTGGCTGCATATACCCGAGCACCAAGTGCGCTTGAGTGAAGAAGACGAAGCCCTGTGGAACCGCATACAACCGCTGTTCGAACAGGCTGGGTTCGATCCTCCATGGGTGCGCAAACTGGGGAACGACGAGGCAACCGTGCGCCTGCTGTTGCGCAAAATGGCGCGGCTGGGGCTGCTGCACCAAGTGGTCCGGGACCTGTTCTACACCGACGCGATCATCCGTCGATTGGCGGCTATGCTCTTGCAACTGGCTGAACACAACCCGGTGATTCAAGTCGCGGCGTTTCGCGATGCGGTTGGCCTGGGTCGCAAGCGCAGCATTCAGATTCTGGAGTACTTCGACCGCATCGGCTTGACCCGACGCCTGGGCGACAAGCGCCAAATCCGTCTCGACAGTGCCTTGGCCCGAAAGGAAGACGACTGATTTCAAGGAAGGCAATCGCGCCCGGTGGCGCGGCCGGGCTTCAAACCCGGTTGGGGACGGCATCCGTTCCCGGGCCGGTTCGACTCCGGCTGCCTTCCGCCATTTTCTGGATTGAGGCGTGAATATTGAGTCAATGTGCCGCATTTTCAGTTTTTTTTCGAAGTGCTGCGATGCAGAGCACACAGATCACGTCGCACTGTTAAATCACCGTCTATGCTGGCCTTACCGCTTCCCTACCTGCTTTGCATGAGCAAGGAGTCATCCATGGTGCCCACACTGCCCACACCGCTGACCGAGAAATCGTTAACCCGCAGCATGCTCGATGTCCTGATTCGTGCCGGGTTGATTGTTGTTCTGGTGCTGTTTTGCTTCGAGATATTCCGTCCGTTTCGCGACCTGATGCTGTGGTCCATCATCCTGGCGATCACGCTCTACCCGTTGCAACTGCGATTGATGGGCTCGTTCGGACGTAGCGAAGGGCGTGCCGCGACGGCAATTGTACTGATTGCCATCGCAATTCTGGTGGTGCCGGTCTATCTGTTGGGCACATCGATTGCGGCATCAGTCGCACAGGTCATCGACCTGGTGAAGGAGGGTACCTTCAGCATCCCGCCGCCGCCCGAATCGGTCGCCACGTGGCCAATCGTGGGTAAAACGATATCGTCAGTCTGGCTGCAGGCCTCAACCGATCTTCCGGACCTGATAGCTAAGTACTTGCCGCAAATAAAAGACGCAAGTCTGGGCTTGTTGACCAAAATTGCCGGCGTCGGTGCGGGTTTGTTGATGTTCATTGTTGCCTTGATCATCGCCGGTATTTTCATGGCGCATGGTGAGGCCGGCAGCCGCTGTGCGGTCGATATCGCGTCGCGCATAAGCGGTCCTGAAAAGGGTCCGAAAATCGCCGAGCTGTGCACTGCAACCATCCGCGCCGTTGCGCTCGGCGTGGTCGGCATCGCCTTCATTCAAATGTTGCTGGTGGGGATAGGCTTCGTGCTCAAAGGCATCCCGGGCGCGGGCATCCTTGCCATCTTTGTGTTACTGCTCGGCATCATGCAGTTACCGGCCACGCTGATTACGCTGCCGGTGATCATCTATGTGCTGGGCACCGAGGGGCCCAACACAAGGACCATTATCTTCTCGGTCTTTGTGTTCATTGCCGGCCTGGTGGATAACGTACTCAAACCGCTGTTGCTGGGACGAGGTGTGGATGTGCCGATGCCGGTCGTGTTGATTGGCGCGCTGGGCGGCATGGTCACGAGCGGTATCCTGGGCCTGTTCATCGGGCCGGTGGTGCTTGCGGTTGGCTATCAATTGTTCTGGCAGTGGGTTCAGGATCGGCCGGAGGGGGTATAAAATCCTCAACCATGAACGCGCCAAATCACGAGTTGCTGGACCGGGTATTATCCGCCCATGGTGGTGTCGAACGCTGGAACAGTTTCAGCAAAGTAGACACCACCCTCGTGACGGGTGGCGCGTTGTGGGCCATGAAAGGGCTGATCAGTAGACGGCCTGCACACTTGACAGAATCGCCATAGAAAAGACCGAAGGGCAGGTCATTACCGTACGATCAGCCCCCGGTTCTCCTTTCTAGTCACGAAAAAATACCCCTTGGGCTAATGTCGGTCAGTTAAGCAATTTCTGCGGTAACGCAATTGTTGTAGCAGCTGGCGAAGCCTGCGTTCGGCTGCGCAGCAGTCGTAAAACCTGAGTTTTCGGTCTTTCTGGAACACCCCATCGCCTGATTTCACGACTGCTGCGCAGCCGAACGCAGGCTTCGCCAGCTGCTACGGACAGCGTTATGGCTTAGATCGGCATTACCCCTTGGGACCTCCTGCGCCGCGTATACTTCAACGGCTAAGCGTTGTGGACCTGGCTGACCATGCCCTTCCAGTTCAGCTGCCGGCTATCGTTACAGAAGAACTCTCGGCATCAGGTCAGCCAGACACGAAGGCGTTACTGGTAGCCATCGACCTCAGCGACATCAGCTACTCGTAATGCACGTTGCAATGCCCGCGGGCTCTGTCAACGGCCGGAGCCGGAGGAGGCGTTTTGAAACCATTCCTGCCCGGTACGGGGGCCTCAACCTGGAACATGTTGCGCCAAGCGTGCCTGCAACGCCGGGCAGCCGTGCCGCCGACCTTGACGGAACTGGCGGTCGTGCCCGGCATTCCAGAGGCGCGTTACTGGCTGGACCGGGACATCGCTCCGCTTATTCGGGACGTGCATCAGGCCAACCTTCGAGAGGCGCAAGCGCTTGCCAGAGTCGGGGAGCCGCATGACATGCTACCGCTGGCCAGCATGCTGGCGGTGTCCGGTGGTAGTGACGCGGGCACCTTTGCTGCGGGCATCATCGCGGGATGGTCGCTGCATGGGACGCGGCCACTGTTCAAAATTGTCACGGGCATCAGCGCTGGCGCCCTGGTCGCCCCGTTCGCGTACCTGGGGTCTCAGTACGACGGCATCATTCTGCGCATCTGCAGCGCCGTCGGCCCCAAAGACATTTTCCATTCGCGCAATGTGCTGACCCGGCTTGCCAGCGACGGTATGGCGGACAGCAAGCCACTGTCGCGGCTCGTCGCGCAATACATTACCGCTGACATTCTGGCGGCGATTGCGGCGCAATACGCCAATGGACGACTCCTGATGATCGGCACCACCGACCTCGATGCAGGGCGGCCCGTGACCTGGAACATGGGCGCCATTGCCGCAAGCGGCGCGCCGGGAGCACTCGACCTGTTTCGCAAGATCCTGATCGCGTCGATGAGTATTCCCGGCGCCGTTTCACCCGTCATGATCGACGTGGAGGTCAACGGCCAACCGTTCCAGGAAATGCACGTGGACGGCGGCGTCATCACGCAGGTATTTCTTTACCCCCCCGGCACCGTCATGGCGCTGAGTAACGTCACGGGCGCGCGCTTGCGCCGTGATCGGCATTTCTACGTGATTCGCAACGGGAAAATGGAGCCGCAGTGGTCCGGGACCAAACGCCGCACGTTGAACATCGGCGGTCGCGCCATCAGCGCGTTGATTCAGACGCAGGGGATCAGCGACCTCGACCGGATTTACCGAATCGCCCAGCAAGACGGGGCCGACTTCAATCTTGCGTACATCGGTTCCGATTTTCATCACCTTCGCAATCATCAGTTCGATGGCGAGTACATGAAGCGTTTGTTCGATTACGCCTTTGAGCTCAGCGCGAAAGGCTACCCGTGGCATAAATCCCCCGATAGCTGACACCTGTCAGGTGTACTGGCGCTTATCCGCCGCCAGTTGCTCTTGTGAAATTAATGCTGTAGTTTTTCATGAAATTATAAAAACATAATTTCATGAGAGCCCGTATGTTCCTGCAGTCCACACATCATCCGGCATTGCACGCATGAACAAGCAAGAAGAAATCGCCGCGCTGGCGATCCTGATTCACGATTTGCGCAAGCACAAGAAATACACCTTGAAGGAACTGGCCGACAAAATCGGCCGATCCGTCGGCTTTCTCTCGCAGGTCGAACGCGGTCTGTCACGGCCCACCGTGGCAGACCTGACGGCAATCAGTGAAACCCTGGACGTACCGACGACTTACTTCTACAGCCTGCCAAAACCCAAGGAATTGCCGTGGGTCACGCGCCCGGATGAACGCCGTACGTTGTACTTCGCCAACGGTATTACCGACATTCTGGTTTCGCCAAAAATACGCGCATCCTTTTCCATGCTCGAAAGTCATCTCGACGCTGGCGCCAGCAGCGGCGACCGGCACATGAGTGACAGCTCGGAGCAGGGCGGCTACGTGCTCGAAGGCGAGCTGACGCTGTGGCTGGGCGAAGACGAAGACCCCGTTACCTTGGTGGCTGGCGACAGTTTTCAGTTCGACAGCCATACCCGTTGCCGCTATGGCAACCTCACCGGGCACCTCACGCGGGTGCTTTGGGTTTACACCTGATGAAAAGAAAAGGACCAACAATGATGGATGCTACCTGCTCTGATCTGCTGGCTGAGGTTCGGGCCTTTCGCCAACGCTATCCCGAAGTGCGTTATATCGACCTGATTTCCCTGGATATTCCGGGGCATTTCTACGGCAAGCGTTACCCCGTGGACATGCTGGAAAAGGTCGCGGCCGGCAGCGCGCTGAAACTGCCGCAGAACTGCGTGCTGCTGGGCGTGCAGGGCGGTTTGTTCAAGATTGGTGATTACTGCTTTAACGATGGCGATCCGGATGCACTGCGTCGTCTGGTGCCGGGAACCCTGAAACCGGTGAGCTGGGAAGGCCAACCGCTGGGGCAAATGCTGATCACGTCGGACGGCACTGAGAACCCCATCGTGTTTGAACCGCGCCAGGTCCTCGCGCAGGTCCTGGACAGGCTTGCCGGCAAAGGCATTCATCCCGTTGTGGCGTTCGAGCTGGAGTTTTACCTGTTTGATAAAAAGCTGCGCGACGGGCTGCCGCAGTTTCCCCGCGACGAGCTGACGGACGATGCCGATGACCAACCCAACATGCACATCGAGCGCCTCTCACGCTTTGCACCGGTACTCGACGACATGGTCGAGACCTCGCGGGCTCAAGGCATCGACAGCACGGTGATTACCGCCGAACTTGGGCCGGGTCAGTTCGAAATCAATTTCGGGCACCTTGACGATGGCTTGCGTGCAGCCGACTGGGCGGCGCTGTTCTGTCGCAGCAGCCGTGGCGTGGCGCTCAAGCATGGTTATCGTGCCAGTTTCATGGCCAAACCTTACTTGCAGCACCCGGGCAGCGGCATGCACGTGCATGTCAGTCTTTACGACGCGGACGGCAACAACCTCCTGGCGGCCAACCAGCAGCAGCCTTTGCGGCACGCGGTGGCTGGCTGCCTGGAATTACTGCCACATTGCATGCCGGTTTTCGCACCGAACCAGAACGCTTACCGCCGTCTGGGCGGCACCACAAACATCGCCACGCGAGCGAGCTGGGGCTTTGAAGATCGTGATGCGTGCCTGCGCATTCCAGAGTCGGATTCGAAGAACTTGCGCATCGAACATCGCCTGGCCGGCGCCGATGCCAATCCCTATCTGGTGTTGGCGGCGATTCTGGTCGGCCTGGAACATGGGCTGGATGCGGGCAAAGAACCCATCCCGCCGTTGAACGAAGACCGCAACAGTGGCGTCGATTTCCCATTGGAAATGCTTGAAGCCGTGCGCGCCATGCAGCATCAGCCGCACCTGCGTGAGGGGCTGGGGGCGGAATTCGTGGATGTTTATTGCGAGAACAAACGTCAGGATCATCTGGCGTTCATGCAGGAAATCAGCGCTCGGGAATACCGCTGGTATCTGTAATCGGGGGAACCGACGATCTCGACGATTCCCCGAAGATCTAACGGGCAGACCGTCGGTGTCCCAGACGATTGAACGCAAGCAGACAGCCGCTGACCAACAGCGCGGCACCGACTACCAGCAACGCAGAGGGTCGAATCGGCAACCTTTCGGCCCCGGCATCGCCCAGAATGTCATCCGTCATTTGGGTGGGCAGATATTGCTGCGCTTCATACGGCACGGTGTTCAATGCCAGGCGCGCGCCATCGCCCAAGGTCAACGTCAGGTCTTCAATGGTGCCGACGACCCGGCCGGGGTACACCGGCTCACCGGTCGGATCGAGTAGGTCATACAGAAATTGTTGGCCTTCGAGCCAGCCCACCGCCGTTTGCAACTCGGGCCCCAGGTAATACTTTCCATCGAGAAAGAAGCCGGGGAAATGCGGCGTGCGTTCAAGGCTTTCGACGTTGTAGCGCTCGCCCGGCCTCATACCGGTTGCTGGGTCAATCATGGTGAAGTCCTCCTGCTGCTGGTTCTGCGATAGAGAACAGGCTGAATCCTTAGGTTCCATTGGATTGATCAAAAGGCACGGGGCGAAAAAGAATTCGAACTCCGCAGCCCCGTGCATTTCAACTCTGGATGGGACAGCCCTGGACGATTTTCCTTGGCGTGGAGAGTGATCGAATGAGCCAGCGCGTATTGAACAGCCCGCCGATTTTCATCGGCTGCGCAGGCTGGAGCCTAGGGCGCGATTTTGTGTCACGGTTTTCAGTTGAGGGCACGCACTTGCAGCGCTATGCATCGCAATTGAACGGCGTCGAGATCAATAGCTCGTTTTATCGTCCACATCGCAGGCAAACCTACGCGCGTTGGGCTGACTCAGTGCCGGACGGCTTTCGCTTCTGTGTAAAAGTGCCCAAGCACATCACCCACGAACGGCGCTTGGGGGATTGCGGCCCGGCACTGGATGAATTTGTCGGGCAGTGTTCAGGCTTGCGCGATCGATTGGGCTGCTTGCTGGTGCAGCTGCCTCCCTCATTGGCCTTTGATTATTCAGTTGCCGAAGCCTTTTTCTTTGCACTCAGATTTCACTATGACGGGCCTGTGGTGCTGGAGCCCCGGCACGACTCCTGGCTCGATGCCGAGCCGTTATTGATGCAGCACCGGATTGCCCGGGCAGCGGTCGATCCGTCACGCATCAGTCATGACAATTTGCCGGGAGGCTGGCCGGGGCTCAGGTACTGGCGATTGCATGGGTCGCCCCGAATCTACTCCAGCGACTATGAAGTGCCGGCGCTGCAAGCTCTGGCGATCCAGCTGCAGACAGCCAACGCTGCTGGCGAATCGACGTGGTGCATGTTTGACAACACTGCCAGCGGTGCGGCGCTGGGCAATGCCTTGACGCTCGCGAAATGGCTCGATGAACGTGGCGATCCTGCGGA
Organism: Pseudomonas sp. BE134; assembly: GCF_031456105.1. NCBI lineage: Bacteria > Pseudomonadati > Pseudomonadota > Gammaproteobacteria > Pseudomonadales > Pseudomonadaceae > Pseudomonas > Pseudomonas sp. BE134. The sequence continues at coordinate 48,190 of NZ_JAVDUA010000027.1, forward strand.
CATGACCGTTTGTCGGCCACGCTGAACGCCTCTCAACACTCAGGGCTCATTACCTTTCATTGAGTGGAGCTTGAGCATGTTGTGTGTGATTTGTGAAAACCCTTTTGCTCGAACAGTCTGCGCGGGCGTTTGGCAGGAATTCAATTGCCCTGAATGCGGCAACGGACGTGTATCGCAAGAGCTAATGAACCTGATGATGTTGTTGAATTTGCAACTCGATGTCAGGCGCAGTCGAAAATGGATTCAAGAACGCAAAGCAACCGACCCGCTGCCAATGATGCGCGTGTCTGACATCTTGCTGTGCTGCGGCGCCCAGGACTTTGTGGGTCCGGCGTCCGGCGCCGAAGGTTAAACACCGCAGAACAGGGGGGTTAGTTGCCATCCGCCACGTGGCGTTCTATCTCCGCTATTTTCTCGTCGAGCTCCTCTGTGGCCTGCTCCTTGGCACGGGGCGAAGAGGGCGTGAGGGTTTCGTCAACGGCCTCGGTATCAGTGGTCAGGTCGTCTGTGGGTGCTTGGGTGTCTTTGACATCGTCATCGTCGTTCATGTCTCTTACCTCTGTTGACTGCCTTCACTTGGTTTTTTCCAGGTCTTTCGAGTCGCTCGAAGATGCCGCCTCTTTTTCCAGGGATTGCGCATCGGCGCCGGAGTTTGAACCCGCTGCTTCCTCGCCCTTTTTGTTGGCTTTCTCTTCGTTGGATTCGGCGGCTTGGGCCTGGTTAACGCCGGGGATAGTGGTAGGTGGGGACGTCGTTTCAGCTGCCAATGCGAAAAATGAGGCCATCGCCAGCAGGCTTGCGAACGAGAGTGAGGTTATTGTTTTGTTCATCATCTGAGTCTTCCTGAGTGGGTTATAAAACGTTGGAAAATCAGGATGAGGCAAAGGTGCTGACTCGCTGACGAGCGGCAGCACGTGCCCGCGATGAACGATAACGCGGTCTTCTTCAGGGCATAAAAAAACGCCGCTCCATCTCACGATGGGCGGCGTTTTTCATTGCGTTGTAGCGTTAGGCTTGAACGACCGGAATGTTGGCGTTCGCAGCCACTTCACGGAACTCGGCGATCTGGTCGAAGGACAGGTAGCGGTAGACATCGGCCGCCATGCTGTCGATCTTGCCCGCGTATTCCATGTACTCCTCGACGGTCGGCAGGCGACCCAGGATGGAAGCCACGGACGCCAGCTCGGCCGAGGCCAGGTAGACGTTCGCGCCGTCACCCAGACGGTTCGGGAAGTTACGGGTCGACGTCGACACCACGGTCGAGTTCGGTTCTACACGTGCCTGGTTACCCATGCACAGCGAGCAGCCCGGCATTTCCATGCGCGCGCCGGCCTTGTTGTAGATGCCGTAGTAGCCTTCTTCGGTCAGTTGGTGAGCGTCCATCTTGGTCGGCGGCGACAGCCACAGACGGGTTGGCAGCTGGCCGTCGACCTGCTCCAGCAACTTGCCGGCAGCGCGGAAGTGACCGATGTTGGTCATGCACGAACCGATGAACACCTCGTCGATTTTCTGACCTTCAGCGGTCGACAGCAGACGAGCGTCGTCCGGGTCGTTCGGTGCGCAGAGAATCGGTTGGGTGATTTCTGCCAGGTCAATCTCGATGATTTCAGCGTATTCGGCGTCAGCATCGGCAACCAGCAACTCAGGGTTGGCCAGCCAGGCTTCCATCGCTTGAGCACGACGTTCCAGGGTGCGCGCATCGCCGTAGCCTTCGCCGATCATCCAGCGCAGCAGGGTGATGTTGGAGGTCAGGTACTCGGCAATGGCCTTTTCCGGGAGTTTGATGGTACAGCCGGCAGCCGAACGTTCAGCCGAGGCGTCGGACAGCTCGAAAGCCTGTTCGACGGTCAGGTTGTCCAGGCCTTCGATTTCCAGAATGCGGCCGGAAAAGGCGTTGATCTTGCCTTTCTTTTCTACCGTCAGCAGACCGGCCTTGATGGCGTAGTAAGGAATCGAATGGACCAGGTCACGCAGAGTGATGCCCGGTTGCATTTTTCCTTTGAAACGCACCAGCACCGATTCAGGCATGTCCAGCGGCATGACGCCGGTGGCGGCCGCGAAGGCGATCAAACCGGAACCGGCCGGGAACGAAATGCCGATCGGGAAACGGGTGTGCGAGTCACCACCGGTACCGACGGTGTCCGGCAGCAGCATGCGGTTCAGCCAGCTGTGGATGATGCCGTCACCCGGCTTGAGCGAAACGCCGCCCCGGTTGCGCATGAAATCCGGCAGCGTGTGGTGAGTCGTCACGTCCACTGGCTTGGGGTAAGCCGCGGTGTGGCAGAAGGACTGCATCACCAGATCGGTCGAGAAACCCAGGCACGCCAGGTCTTTCAGTTCGTCACGGGTCATCGGACCGGTGGTGTCCTGAGAACCCACGGTGGTCATTTTCGGTTCGCAGTAAGTGCCCGGACGAACGCCCGTCACGCCACACGCCTTGCCGACCATTTTCTGTGCCAGGGTGAAACCCTTGGTGCTTTCAGCCGGCGCTTCAGGCTTGTTGAACAGAGTCGACGGCGGCAGACCCAACTCGGCACGCGCCTTCTCGGTCAGGCCACGGCCAATGATCAGCGGAATACGACCGCCGGCACGGACTTCGTCCAACAACACCGGGGTCTTCATTTCGAAGGTGGTGATGACTTCATCGGTACCGTGCTTGCAGACTTTGCCAGCATGCGGGTACAGGTCGATCACGTCGCCCATGTGCATATTGGACACGTCGAATTCGATTGGCAGGGCGCCGGCATCTTCCATGGTGTTGTAGAAGATCGGAGCAATCTTGTTGCCGAAGCAGAAACCGCCAGCGCGCTTGTTCGGCACATAAGGCACGTCATCGCCGAAGAACCACAGCACCGAGTTGGTGGCGGATTTACGCGACGAACCGGTACCGACCACGTCACCGACGTAAGCGATCGGGAAGCCTTGGCCGCGCATTTCTTCGATCTGCTTCATCGGGCCGGTGACGCCTTGTTCGTCCGGCACGATGCCGTCGCGAGCCATTTTCAGCATGGCCAGGGCGTGCAGCGGGATGTCCGGGCGGGACCAGGCGTCCGGGGCAGGGGACAGGTCGTCGGTGTTGGTTTCGCCGGTGACCTTGAACACGCGCAGGCTGATCTTGTCGGCCAGCACAGGGCGGTTTTTGAACCACTCGCCGTCAGCCCAGGATTGCAGCACGCCTTTGGCGTGAACGTTAGCGTTCCAGGCGCGTTCAGCGACGTCGTGGAAAGCGTCGAACATCAGCAGGGTGTGCTTGAGTTCTTCGGCCGCGACCGGGGCCAGTTCAGCGTCGTCCAGCAGGTTGACCAGCGTGACGATGTTGTAGCCGCCCTGCATGGTGCCGAGCAGTTCAACTGCGCGCTTCTTGTCGATCAGAGGGGAATCGGCTTCGCCTTTGGCGATGGCGGAGAGGAAGCCGGCCTTTACATAGGCCGCTTCGTCCACACCTGGCGGAACGCGATGGGTGATCAGGTCAACGAGGAGCGCTTCTTCTCCAACCGGAGGATTTTTCAGCAGCTCGACCAGGCCAGCCGTTTGTTCGGCATTAAGCGCCAAGGGTGGAAGCCCTTGCTCGGCACGTGCTTGTAATTGTTGTACGTAGGTCTCGAGCACTGGGCTTCTCCTGTCATACCGCGTGTTGTTGAGTGAACGAAGAAGGTGCAAAGCAACCCGGTATTGGTTCACTGAATAAAGGTAGGAACAGTCGTTCGGCAATCGAGGGTGACCACCCAAAACCACCGGATCAACTGTTCCTACAAAAGGTGTTCTGTCTCGAAGCCGGAAGGCACAGATCGGTGTCTGTCCCCATCGGAGATGTTCGCCAATGACACTCATTGTCGACACTATTTCGTGATCGAGCCGAAATATAATGATTTATTGGAGGGCAATCAACAGGATTGTCGACACATTTTGAGTGTCACCCAAAGTGTGGCGCCGTTAATGGCGGTTGAAAGGGCTGTAAATTTGATTGATCGCACAAGGTGTCGACAATGTGAGGACGCCTGTTGCAGGCGTCCCAGAGCCCTCAGCCGATCGGCTCGACCGTACAGCTCATCTCCCCAGCGCCTGGTTTCTGGAAAAACACCCCGTTTACGCTTTGTCGGAAGCTGTAGTTCCCTTTGTAATCCTTGCCGATGTAGCGGGTTTCCAAATCACTGGGCATCTGGTTCAAGGTAATCGAGGCGTTTGCCCATTTCAGGTAAACGACACCTGGTTGCGTGTTAAAGAAAGTGGCGGCAATCGGCCCGTTGAGTCCGCTACAACGTAACGTCAGGGGGCCATCGGTCAGTCTGTCGGGATCCTTGGTTCTCACAATGGCCGAGCCTTGGCGTAGCTGGTGCGCACGCTCGGCATAACTTCGGACCGTGCAGGCCTTGGGCTCCGGCGCGGTGCCACACTGGTTGCGGGCATCGATCCAGAACTGCTGGTCGATCATGACTTTTTCGGGAGGGGGTACGGAACGTTCATCCGTGAGCGCCAGGCGATAGAGACGCATCAGTTCAATATCCATCTGCGCCAGTTGCGGGTCGTGGCAGATGAGATTTTCTACGCGTGCCTTGGCGCTGGCGCAGTCGAAGCTGGTCTTGTAGGTTCGTGAAGGCTTGGATTTCTTGGCAGCATTGGCACAAGGAATTGTCGCCACGCATACGCTGACGAGAAGGCAGGTGAAAAGGGCCGTGACCGTTTTCATGTTGATGTCACCCGGATCATTTACTGAACAGGACTTTAGGATCAAGTGGTCACCGTATTGTTCCTCCAATAGCAAAGCTTTTGGCGCGGATGACATTTAAATATCAGACTTAATATAGTCGCAGCTGAGCCATGGCGGTAGCGGCGCCGGCAAACGACGTTTTGTTGCAGCAACTGCGCAACAGACTCGCGATGAACGGCCGCCTGGATTATTGCCGCATGGAGCCATCAGCACCCCTTGCGTTCCGGGCAACCGTCAATCACCGCCCCGACTTCCAACCCCGGACACAGCTGTGGTTCCTATTCCTGGCGAAATCGTTGGGCTCGCTCGACGCTGTGGTTCATCTGTGCAGCCGCGTGGACGGTCAAGGGGTGCTGGGTAAAACCGGGTCGGGGAGTAATGTAATCGGCCATTTCCCGGGCAATGGCGAGCTGACGTTCCGAGCCTTCGGCCAGCAGCGCGATGACCAGGTTTTCCAGGGCAATGACCCGGACACGCAAGTGAACCAGTTCGGCGTTGGTCAGCGCGGGCGGGGCAGTAAACGCATCTTCATCGATCGATGTGGCTGCGGCTTGATCGTCCCATGTCGACAACGGTGGATGGTTTGGTGTCTCAGTGTTCGGGAAAGGATTTTTATTGAGCATGTACGTGGTCTCCAAGGCTGTTCTGCGGTTAGAAGCTTAGTCCGTGGATCGCGATGGGGGGAGGGCAGCCGCTTGTTGATATCGATCAAGGAGGGCGCTGCGCATAAGCTGTAGGGTGGAAAAACGCCTCTCACTCATCGGAGACCGGCATGGCCAAGAACTTCCCCGTCAACCCCAAACACCCCGAACGGATCTGCTGGGGGTGCGACCGATATTGTCCGGCCAAGTCGTTGGCTTGCGGCAACGGCTCTGAACGTACGATGCATCCGGCCGAACTGTTTGGAGAGGATTGGTGCGTGCCTGGCGACTGGGGCATAGAGATGTCGCCACCGCAGCTTCCAGCCGCTCATTCGCTTAAGCCGCTGAAAAACGGATAGAAGTCGGCGTTTTCAGACCAGGATTCACTGAGTTCAACTCGCGAGAAAAGCTGATCGGGAGCGATTGTGCAATGGCGTAGTACGCAGAGACCACTACACTAGCACCTGCTCCATGAAGTACCCCGGGCACTTACTATCCAACCCCTGCGTGGACTTGATGTCCGTCGCCCGGATAAACGGTGGCAACTGTCGATAGCGAAGTGGAATACGTGTTTGCCACGCAACCAGCGAAATCGCAGTAAAAGAAGGGAGTGTTATTATGAGTGGCTATAACGCAGTATTGGCAAGAAATACAGAAAGTGCTCCAAAAAGCATAGGCCCGTATTCACAAACTGTAGCGTTCTCTCATTATAATAATCTTTCAGCTCAATTACCGATTGATCCAGAAACTGGCAAATTGGTAACTGGCGGGGTGCAGGAGCAGGCTGGGCAGTGCTTCAAAAATATCAAGGCCATTGTTGAAAGCATCGACCATGTTATGAATGATGTGGTCAGGGTTACTGTATTTCTTAAAAACATCTCAGACGTTGAAGCTGTGAGTGAAGTGTATACAGCTTTCTTTCCTGACTATGTCCCTACATTAACGACAGTCGCCGTTGCCGCTTTGCCTATGGGTGCTTTGGTGCAAATTGAAGCGTTGGTTTCAAATGGCGAGGGCACAATCCCGAATGCACCGCAGGCAGGCGATCTTGTAAAAGTGGTAAAAAACACGGAAAACGCACCCGTTAGCCCTCTGTCTGCGCAAGCCGTAGCTTTTTCTCATTACAACAACCTTTCCGCGCAATTACCTATCGATCCAGTAACTGGAAAATTGGTAGCGGGTGGTGCAAAAGAGCAAGCCAAACAGTGCTTGAGAAATATCAAGGCAATTCTGGAAAGCATCGACGTTCCTTTTGACGATATCGTCAAAATAAATATCTTTCTAAAAAACCTATCGGATATTGAAGCTGTAAACGAAGTTTATACAACATTTTTTCCGGACTCGGCGATAGCCCGGGCCGCAGCCTATATTCCTGCACGGACAGTCATTTCAGTGTCGGCTCTACCGATGGATGCTTTGGTACAAATCGAAGCCGTTGTGTCGCACGGAGATGGCACGCCGCCGCAAGCTGTCGAAGACAGGCATGGACTCATCATAAAAGCGAACAATACGGAAAATGCGCCAACAGGCTTTCTATCTACACACACTGTCGCTTTTTCTCATTACAACCATATCTCGGCCCAATTGCCTTTAGATTCAAAGACGGGGGAGGTGGTAGCGGGCGGTGTAAAAGAGCAGGCTGGACAGTGCTTGAAAAACATCAAGGCCATTGTCGAAAGTATCGACCACGTTTTGGATGATGTGGTTAAGGTCAATATTTTTCTTAAGAATATCGAGGACATTGGTGTTGTGGATGAGGTGTACACGACCTTCTTTCCCGGTGGTGTTCCTGCACGAAGGACAGTGGGTGTATCAGAGTTGCCTAAAAGTGCTTTAATTCAAATAGAAGCAGTTGTAGCCAACGCCGAGGGCACGCCTCCAGCATCATGACAGAAGTTCTTGTCAATGCAGAAGTAGTGGCGGTTTCTGCTAATACTGATGGTGTGTGCGAAAGTTCATAGATAACAAGAATAAAAAAGGGAAGTCTGGAATGGTATCCAGCTTCCTTTTTTTATAATCGATACAGCAACAGCGTTATATCTTTTCTGAGTGGGGATGTATCAGAAATATTTGAGCCAGCCGATATCGCGACGACGCGCCTTCAATGTGGCGAACCAGCGCACGGGTAAATATAGCGCCCAAGCCAAGAGTACCGCCGTCAGCCACACAGCCCAAACGCTGTCGAAACCGAAGTAATTGCCTTGATTCAAACCGAACAGCGCCATGCTCACCAGATACAGCACTTTCAGTACGTATAGATGGAGCAAGTAGAAGAACATCGGCGCCGCACCAAATACCGCCAACGTGCTGATCCACTTGCGTTGCTGAGCCCGTTCAAAGCCAAGAAGCAGCAACAGGCCTACCCCTAACGTCAGTGAGAGGAACAATAGGGAAGGCGGGTATTTGGTAATGTTGAAGAAACTCATGAGGGTTTGTGTTGTGCTGCCATAGGCCACCCAATGAGCCTCGCCATAACCATTAACCAGACGCAGCGCGACGAAACTGACTAACGCGCCGGCCCCTGCCAGGAACAGATATCGCTGACGCGTGGTGACGGACGCAGAGGGGGAGAACCAGGTGCCGATGCAGAAACCCAGGGCAATCACGCCGATCCATGGCAGCACAGGATAAGAGCTGCGAAGGCGCAAGCCGTCTGAGAATTCGATCCAGCCGCGATCATGCAGAATGGCCCAGGGCACGTGCATCGCTGAATCAACCGGAAAGTGCAGTGAATCGAGCAGGTTGTGCCCGGCGATGATGCCCAGGCTCAGAACAAACAGGATTGGCCGAGGTAGCCAGACCAGTATGGCGAGGGAAATCATGCTGACGCCAATGGCCCAGATGACCTGCATGTAAATCACACTGGGCGGGAACTGAAATGTCCAGGCAAAATTCACCAAGGTGAACTCCAGCAGTACCAGGAATAGACCTCGCTTGAACAGGAAGGCCGCCACATCGCTTTTGCCTTGGTGCTTTTCGCCGTACAAACAGGCGGACAATCCAGTCAGCAGTACGAACACTGGCGCACATAAATGGGCGAGCGTCCGGCTGAAAAATACTGCGGGTTCGGTGGTGTCGATGGCCATCGGGTCGACAACCTGGCGGTGCAGCAGGAACGTTTCGCGCACGTGATCCAGTAGCATGAAAATGATCACTAATCCCCGAAGGGCGTCTATGGATAGCAGGCGTTTATTTGCGCTCGGGGTGGGGGCGATATGAGTAAAGTTCGTCATCGAAAGCCGCAGGCAGGGGTGGATATAGCTGTCATTACATCGACAGATCAGCAATCGATATAACATAACATATCGCCACATTCTGACCGTAATGCTTTCCGGCAGGCCCCTCGGCGACTCGGTGTCAGCGAGCGGACATGCCGAACTCAGCAAAGTCGCCCACGTCAGACTGGCAAACAGCTGTCGGTCCGAACACAGAGCCCGTTGGCTATTTAAACAACGGCGTCCTAGAACTTTTTCCTATTTATCGGTCTATGTGGATAGGCACATCCACTCGGTAAACGCAGTCGGATGGCCACACGTCAAATTGTCAATCAGAGGTTGTCTTCGCTCATGAAATTCCATGATCCACGGATGGTGCTGTTCGGCCTGTTCGCGTTCGCGGCAGTGGGCTCGGCATCAGCAACACAGATGAAGACCTCAACCCCTGTTTTCGTAACTGAAGTCGCAACCGTTAAGGCTCCTGTCGAGGTTCCCGCAAACCCATGGCCGACCTTGGCCAGTAAGGGCGGCATCCAGTCAGGGCCGCTGCTCGCCCATGACGACCGATATTGGCATGACGACCGCTGGCACGATCGCAGGGACGATTGGCGCCGAGACAACTGGCGCAGAGATCAATGGCGTAGAGAGCAAGCTCGCCGTGAAGCCGAGCGCCATCGTGACTGGGATCGTCACAATGATAGGGCCATGCGGCACCGTTACGAGGACGACCACCGCTACTATCGTCGCTAGTGCGAAGCCAATGGGGTAAATGCGCCTGCAACAAGGGCGCTTGTCCTCGTCCGACTCACGACTCAGTACGAAACCGCACCACCACTTCCTCCACCAGCGAATAAGCCGATCCGGGTGGTTCGGCCGCTGTTGAAGCCGTTGGCACCGCTTACGACGCGGGCACTTCGGCATAGCCGTGCGGTGGATCGTCGGCAAGAATAGGTCGACCCACCGTCTCGGCTCGTTTCGTGTTTCAGGCCGCAGCGCTCACGCCCGCGCCTTTTCCCTGCGACGGAATGTCATGCAGGGAGATCCTTGAAGTCTCCGGCAATGCCAGTCCACCCGCCAGCGCGAGTAAAGCCACCGCGATGAGATAGAACGCCGGCGACAAGTTGCTGCCGGTGGTACTGATCAGCCACGTCGCCACCAGCGGTGCGGTGCCGCCGAAAAGGGTATACGCCATGTTGTAGGTGATAGCCGATGCGGTGTATCGGGTACGGGTCGGGAACGTTTCCGAGAGCAAGGCCGCCGTAACCACACCGCACAACACCGCGCCAATCGCCAGGAGCATAACCCCGGCGATGGAGGCGGCGAACGAGCCGGAGCTGGCCATCAGGAACGATGGATACACGGCCACAATCAACAGGGCGCAAGCGGTCATCACCGTTTTTCGACGCCCGACCCAATCCGAATACAGCCCCGCCAGTGGGCAGATCGCCGCAGCGAACAGCAAGGCAGTCAGTGACACCAGCAACGCAGTGGCGCGGCTCAGGCCCCCCGCGACTTGCAGGTAAGTAGCGAAGTAGGTGGTGAACATATAAAACGATAGCGCGGTGAGCGACACAAAAGCGCCGAGGCAGCAGATTGCGGCACCATGGTTGCGCAAGGTTTCCTTAAGCGGGGAATGGGCCACTGCATGTTCTTGAGTCACCGCCTGGAACGCCGGTGTCTCATCGAGCTTCCAGCGCAAGTAAAGACCTACCAGGCCCAGCGGCGCGGCAATCAGGAACGGCAAACGCCAGCCCCAGCTACCCATCGCTTCGGCCGATAATGACGCCTCAAGCGCGTAAGCCACCACGGCTGCCGCAGCGAAGGCGGAAAATGTCGACACCGGAATGAAGCTGCCATACCAGGCGCGTTTATCGTGCGGCGCATGCTCCATCAAATAGGCACAGGCACCTGCGTATTCTCCCCCGGCGGAAAAGCCCTGGGCGCAACGGATCAGGGAAAGCAGAATCGGCGCCAAGACCCCGATCGTGGCATAAGTGGGTAGCAGACCGATCAAGGTCGTCGCACCGGCCATCAGCAGAATTGTCATCGCAAGGGTTCGCTTGCGGCCGATCCTGTCGCCCAGCATGCCGAAGAAAATCCCGCCAAGGGGCCGAAACGCAAACGCCACGGCGAATACCGCAAAGGTTTTCAGCAGGGCGACACTGGCATCGCCACTTGGGAAAAATTGCTGGGCGATGGTCGTGGCCAAAAAGCCATAGACGGCAAAATCGAACCACTCGACGAAGTTACCGATGCCGGCGGCCACAATCACTTTTCGGAGCGTTCCTGGGCTGACTTGTTCTGTCGTTGCGCTCGTCATGCTGGACCTCGATAGTTCGTTAGTAAGCTTTCGATTATCGGGGCAGGCACCACGGCGGTTTGCTTCAAAAGTGTCATCCACATAGTCAGGACCGACTTCATGCGCTTGAATCAGGCATTACTCGCGCCTTCGCGAGGTGGACTGGCAAACAAGGTCCTGCGCTGAGGCGCGCATGGCAACGCATTGGTTGTCAAAACGCTCTAGTTCGCAGCTTTGGCTGATCTCTGTCGTAAAACTGTCATGTTACGGTCATAGAATTGACACGAGTTCTTACACTTCACCTAAGATGGCCTCTGGCCTTTTTCACGGATGAGCAAGCCCCATGCGTCGTGTCGTATTCAATCAGAAAGGTGGCGTTGGAAAATCCAGCATTGCCTGCAACCTTGCCGCTGTGAGCGCTGCCGAAGGCTACCGAACACTGCTGGTAGATCTCGACCCCCAGGCAAATTCGACTCACTACCTCACTGGCTTGATCAACGAGCGCATTCCAGCGGGCATCGCCGATTTTTTCAAACAGACATTGTCTGGCGGCTTCGAAGGCAGAAAGAGTCGCGTGCATATCACCGAGACCCGTTACGACAACCTCCATCTGGTGGCTGCCAGCCCTGAACTGTCAGAGCTCCAGTCAAAACTGGAGAGCAAGTTCAAGATCAATAAGCTGCGCAAGTTACTGGTCGAGCTTTCCGAGGACTATGAGCGCATCTACATCGATACACCTCCGTCACTGAATTTCTACACCTTCAGCGCGCTGGTGGCGGCAGACAGGTTGCTGATTCCGTTCGACTGCGACAGTTTTTCTCGTCAGGCGCTGTATCACGTCATCGCGCAGGTAGAAGATCTACGTTGTGATCACAATGAATCACTGACAGTGGAAGGCGTGGTGGTTAACCAGTTCACTGGACACACTGGCTTGCACCAAAGTCTTGTGGATGAGTTGCTGGCAGAAGGTTTGCCTGTGCTGCCGGTATACCTGAGCAGCTCCGTCAAGATGCGCGAATCTCACGAGGTGTCAGTCCCCCTCATTCATTTGGCTCCTCGTCATAAGCTTTCGCTGGAATTTGTCGGTTTGCTCGATGCCCTGGAACGGGCTGCTTAGTTCACAGATGGCGGCCCCTCCGGTTGCGCCTGAAGTTCGTGCCGCTGAAACAATGACGAAACATTCCAGACCTATGATTCGCTTCACCGAAACCTAAGGGGGTGGAGATGAATAGGCCATCAAGAAGCATGCGCAAACTGCTTGACTCCGTCGCATCGAATAATGAGGTAGCGGCACTCGATGTGATGCGCGCAGCAGAGCAGCTCAAGGACGAAGTGCTTCGTCAACGGTTGCTCAACATGATTCACCAGCTCAACCAGGACGCCAATGACTTGCGAATGGCGCGCGACAATATTCAGGGCGGCGCCATAAAGCTCGCGTAAGTAGTTGGCATCCTCATATTTTTTATCGGCGCTGAAAAACCAGTGCCTGGTCCTGACCGCCAGGCACCGGACACCCTCAAAAGCGCGGTTTGATGGTTTTCCATTCAGGCTTGTAACGCTGCATCTGCTTCACATCATCGCGCTGGCGAATGCCGCACGTCAGGTATTGGTCATGCAGCTTGCCCAATTGATCGTGATCCAGCTCCAGGCCCAATCCGGGCGCTCGGGTAATTTTCACGCAACCATCGACGATGGGCAGCTTGCCGCCCTTGATCACCTCTTCATCCGGCTCCTGCCAAGGGTAATGGGTGTCGCAGGCGTAATCGAGATTGGGCACCGAGGCGGCGACATGGGCCATGGCCATCAGGCTGATACCCAAATGCGAGTTGGAATGCATGGACACGCCTACACCAAAGGTCTGGCACATTTTCGCCAGCGCCTGAGTGTCGCGCAGACCGCCCCAATAGTGGTGATCAGCGAGGACAATCTGCACGCTGTTCAAGGCCACACTGCGGCGAAACTCATCGAAATCAGTGACCACCATATTGGTCGCCAAAGGCAGACCCGTGCGTTTGTGCAGTTCGGACATCCCCTCAAGGCCCGGCGTCGGGTCTTCATAATATTGCAGGTCGTCGCCCAGCAGTTCGGCCATGCGAATCGAGGTTTCCATGGACCAGTTAGCGTTCGGATCGATCCGTAGCGGGTAACCCGGGAAGGCCTTTTTCAGCGCCTTGATGCACGCCACCTCATGCTCCGGCTCCAGCGCGCCAGCCTTGAGCTTGATGCTCTTGAAACCATAGGTCTCGATCATGCGCCGAGCCTGGGCGACGATCTGCTTTTCGTTCAGCGCTTCACCCCAGCTGTCGGGTTTGTATGGCGAATCGATATGCTGGGCGTACTTGAAGAACAGATAGGCGCTGAACGGAATCTCGTCACGAATCGCACCGCCCAGCAAATCCACCAACGGCACGTTCAGCGAGTGTGCCTGTAAATCCAGGAACGCCACTTCGAACGCCGAATACGCATTGCTCACCGCTTTGCTGGCGTGAGAGCCGGGCGCCAGTTCTGCGCCGGCGATGTTTGCCGGTTTGTTCGACGCCACGGTGGCCTGCACGATGGCGCGCAGCTGATTGAGATTGAACGGGTCGAGGCCGATCAGCTTGGTTTGCAATTGCTGCTGGATCGCCAGCGCCGGAGCGTCGCCGTAACTCTCACCCAGGCCAATGTAGCCATTGTCGCTCTCGATCTCGATGATCGAGCGCAGCGCGAACGGTTCGTGGATACCACTGGCATTGAGCAGTGGCGGATCACGGAAAGCGATGGGGGTAACGGTGACTCGTTTGATTTTCAAGAGGCTGCTCCCTTTGAAAGGCTTGTTGATTTTTAGGACGAGCCGATCATGGAGGTGGCAATTGATCCCGTCTAATCTAAACTGGCATTCGATTGATACCCGGATTAGATCAATGTTCGAACTGACTCAACTGCGCTGCTTCACCACGGTGGCCACCGAACTCAACTTTCGTCGCGCCGCCGAACGCCTGAACATGACGCAACCGCCTCTCAGCCGACAAATCCAACTGTTGGAGCACCACCTGGGTGTCGAGCTGTTCACCCGCACCACCCGCAGCGTGACCCTCACTGCTGCCGGGCGGGCGTTCTTCATCGAAGCGCAGAACCTGCTGGAGCGCGCCCAGCAAGCCGCCGTCACTGCCCGGCGATTTGCCGAAGGCGACATCGGCTCGGTCAACATCAGTTTCGTTGGCAGCGCGGTGTACGAGTTTCTGCCCAAGGTCATTGCTGAAGCGAGGCTCAAACAGCCCCATGTCAAAATCGATCTGTCGGAGATGAACACCTACCAACAGCACGAAGCCCTTCGCGCCCGGCGGATCGATCTGGGCATCGTCCGCGCGCCCTTGCTGGAACCGGGCTACGCCACTGAGTGCCTGGTGCGCGAACCATTTGTATTGGCTATCCCCAGTCGCCACCCGCTGGCCAGTACCGAAACCGTGTCCGTCAAAGACCTCGAAGCGCAACCGTTCCTGATGTACTCCCACGCCGCCTATCCGCCGTTCAACGAACTACTGACCGGTATGCTGCGTTCAGCCCGGGTCGCTCCCGAGTACGTGCAATGGCTCGGTTCGTCACTGACGATTCTGGCGCTGGTCAACGCTGGAATGGGCCTGGCTCTGGTCCCTCGCTGCGCCACCAGTGTGGTGTTCAAAAACGTGGTGTTTCGGGATATCGATCTGGGGGAGGGCGTACAGAGTGAGCTGCATTTGATCTGGCGCGATAATAATGACAATCCGGCGTTTGCAATGTTGCTGGAGGGGATTCGCAAAGCTGTGAGGGAGGGATGGGGGGTGTGAATGGGTGGGCGGGAGATGGGTCTTGGCTGTCCGGCCGAGCGTCTCGACACTGTCCTTTTGCAGCTTTTTTGAGGGGAGGGCTGGTCAGCGCAGCGCTAGCTACAAGTGAGACTGACGGCCTTTGCGGCACGTTCGAGCTGCTGTTTGACATCGACGGGGATGCGCTGCTTCTTCAATCGTTGTTCAAGGAATGCTTGATCGCCGCGAGTGTCCACCTCTGCCTCAACAGCGGCATCCTCCGCTTCTATGGCGGCAGAGTGACTCGCCATGACCGAATCAATATCCTCCGCGCTAGTCGCACCTTCAAGCGCGCGGATCAGTTTCGCCACTTCCTCTTCTTCAGCGCTCGCGTAGGCCTCCACGGTCATTCCGGCCGCCAGCGCACGCGCTCGAATTTCCACCCCTTTCAAGGTGTGCCTGGCTTCACTGCACGAAACGTCTTGACTCTGCTTTGCCACAGCTCTCCATTGGACTAGTCCAACGGTCAACGTACCGATTATTGCCAGGGTGATAGCACCGCTCAGGATCCGCTTCATGGCCACTCTTGGTTCCTATGAAGTGAGGTTTCGATTGGGTCGCTTTATCTCTTCTCGAATTAATTGAATCGTAGCATTTGCATCCGTTTACGGGCTGTCGATCTCCTGTCTCAGACCGTGCGACCTGGAAACCGGATGACTGACTGCATAACCCGGAACAAATGAACCGGGTTCTTTTATCGTAGTGCACATCCAGGCATGAACGCGCGCGGTTTCAAAAAAGCATCTCACAAAGGCTCCCGAGCGTCCTAGAATCTCTGGTTCTACCGGCCTTTGAAATGCTTTTTAGCCCGCAAAAGATGCCGCGCTGAGCCTTCAATCCACTTGAGGGCATGCAACACTCCCGCCCGTCACCCCCCTGACACCCTAGCCGGTCGAACTGGCACTAACCCGTGCCCCCGTTGTCAGTAAATGGCGCCTGTAGCGACAAGGACCGTCTCGGACAGCGGCAAGTCAGGCTACGTTTGGTGTTTTCTCCAATGCCTCAGGGCAAAAAAGACTCGCGATGGATTGCTACCTGGACTGACTATTCCTTTTGCGGGCGACATTTTATGGGTTTGCTTCTCGATCCGCGTCATGACATTGATGCCGCTTTATTAAGCTATCGCCGGGTGTTCTGGTCGCTGGCGCTGTTCAGTGGGGTGATCAACCTGCTTGTGCTGGTGCCGTCGCTCTACATGATGCAGGTATACGACCGGGTGCTGACCAGCCGCAACGAAACCACCTTGTACATGCTCACGCTGATCGCCTTGGGACTGTTCATGTTCAGCGGCTTGATTGAGTGGGCACGCGGCGAGGTAATGATTCGCATGAGCGCGGGGCTGGACGATGCCTTGGGCGAGCGGATTTTCGACGCAGCCTTCGCTCGTAGCCTGCGTGAGCACAACGCAAACCCGGCGCAGGTGCTCACCGATCTGGCGACATTGCGCCAATTGATCACCGGCCAAGGCCTGATCGCTTTGCTCGATGCGCCGTGGTTGCCCATCTTCCTGCTGGTGGCGTTCATCATTCACCCCTGGTTCGGCCTGCTGACGCTGGTCCTGGCCCTGGTGCTGATTGGCCTGGCGCTGTGGGGCGAATTGGCGACTCGCACGCGCTTGAGCGAAGCCAATCGTCTGGGCGTGCAGTCGTCGACCTATGTAAATAGTACGTTACACAATGCCGAGGTTATCCAGGCGCTGGGCATGCTCGGACCGTTGCGCCAGCGCTGGAGCCTGCTGCAACAACGCATCATCGCCGCTCAGGCCCATGCCAGCGATCGTAGCGCGCGTATCACTTCGACGACCCGCTTCGTGCGCATCTCCGGACAGTCTCTGGCCTTGGGGCTGGGGGCGTTGCTGGTGCTGGAAGGCCAATTGTCGGCGGGCATGATGATTGCGATGTCGCTACTGCTGGGGCGTGCGCTGGCGCCCGTGGAAATCGCCATTGGTTCGTGGAAGCAATTCACCTCCGGCCGCCAGAGCTACCAGCGCTTGAGCCAACTGCTGGCCCAACATCCGCGCGAGCGCCTGCGCATGCCTTTGCCAGCCCCCACCGGCGCGGTACGCCTGGAGCAGTTATATGTCGGCCCGCCTGGCGCCTCGCAACCTACCTTGCGCGGTATCAATTTCAGCCTGGCCAAAGGGGACGTGCTCGCCGTCGTTGGCGCCAGTGCCAGTGGTAAATCAACGCTGGCCAGAGCGCTGGTCGGGGTATGGCCGGCCATGGGCGGGTCGGTGCGTCTGGACAACGCCGAGATCAGTCAATGGTCCCACGACGCCTTGGGCCCGCACCTTGGATACCTGCCCCAAGACATCGAGCTGTTCGACGGCAGTGTGGCCGACAACATTGCCCGCTTCGGTGAACAGCACGCGGACAAGATCATCGCCGCCGGGCGCCATGCCGGCATTCACGAGATGATCCTGAATTTCCCCAAGGGTTACGACACGCCACTGGGCCCCGGCGGGCTTGGCTTGTCCGGTGGACAAAAACAACGCCTCGGCCTGGCTCGCGCGCTCTATGGGTGCCCGTCGCTGATTGTGCTCGATGAGCCCAATTCCAACCTCGATGAAGCCGGAGAACTGGCGCTGGTGCAGGCCATCAGTGCACTCAAGATTGCTGGCAACACCGTGGTGCTGATTACCCACCGGCCTAATGTGCTGGCGGTGGTCGATCACATCCTGGTGCTCAAGGACGGCACTCAACAAGCATTCGGTCCACGGGATCGGGTGCTCAACGCATTAATGCCAGGGCCTAAACCGGCCGTGGTGAGGGAGGCTGGCGGAAATGCGTGATTTGACCCCAGGAACACAAATGTACAGCGAGCAGGGCCTGAGCGTACGCGGCGCCACAGCGCTGCCCACTGCCAGTACGGACGCCGGGGGAGCGGCTCGCTATGGCGTGGGTTTTCTTGTCCTGACGCTGGGCGGCTTCCTGCTCTGGGCTTGCCTGGCACCGCTCGACCAGGGTGTCGTGGGCAGCGGCACCGTGGTGGTAGCAGGCGAACGCAAGGCCGTGCAGTCGTTGGTCGGTGGGGTGGTGGAGAAGCTGTTGGTCAGCGATGGCGATCGCGTCACCCAGGGACAGTTGCTGGTGCAACTCAATACGGTGCAGGCGCAGTCGCAACGGGACGTGATCCTGGGCAAGTTGCTCAATGATCGCAGCGTCGAGGCGCGGTTGATTGCCGAGCGCCTGGGCAAAGGCGAGATCCAATGGCCCGCGCAATTGCTGGAACGCGTCGACGAGCCACGGGTCAAGGCCGCCATGGACTTGCAGAGCCAGTTGTTTCTGACCCGCCGCGCAGAACTGGGCAGCCGCTTGCAGATCATCGAGCACGAAGTCGAGGCATTGCAGCAGCAATTGCTGGGCTACGAAGGTCTCAAGCGCAACTACGACTCGCAGATGAACTTTCAGCAGCAGGAACTGAAAGGCCTGCGTGATTTGGCCAGTGAAGGCTACATTCCGCGTAACAAGCTTTTAGAGGCCGAGCGCAACGCCGCCCAATTGGCCGGGCAGATTGCCTCCGGGGTGGGCGATGTCGGCAGGACCCGCCAAGCGATCAACGAGAGCCGGCTCAAGGCCTTGCAGGCGCAGCAGGAATTTCGCCGCGATGCCGAAACCCAGCTCAGCGAGGTCTCTGCCGAGGCGGCCGGTTATGCTGATCAGATCAATGCCTTGCAGTTTGAAGTCGACAACGGAGCGATCCGTGCGCCGGTGTCCGGGCAGGTCATGGACGTGAGCGTTCATACGGTCGGGGGCGTCGCGCAGGCCGGTCAAACCCTGATGCAGGTGGTGCCGCTGGATGCGCCGATGGCGATCACCGCGCGTTTCGAGCCGCTGATGGCCGATAAGTTGCGCCCGGGGCTGCCGGTGCATGTGCATTTTACGGCGCTGCAACGGGTGGACACGCCGACCGTCACCGGCACGGTGGCCACGGTGTCGGCGGACCAGTTGATCGATGAACAGACACACCAGCCGTACTTTTCCGCCAAGGTAGACATTCCCGCCGACACCGTCGCCTCGCTGCAGGCCGCCGGCCTGCTGGTGCGCCCCGGCATGCTCGCCGATGTCACGGTGGTGACGGGGGAACGTACGTTGATGAATTACCTGATGAAGCCGTTGCGTGAACGCTTGCTGGTGGCGTTCAAAGAGGAGTGAGCAGAGCGAGCTTGCTCGCGAAGGCGCTGGATCAGCTTGTAGGCTGATCCACCGCTATCGCGAGCAAGTGCAACTCAGGCTGTAAAGTCGCTGGCGTGCAGCTCCTTGACACCCACCAGCTCGAACTGGAACTCAGGGGTGGCGTCGGCGTTGACACTGCCTTCGAGGATGCCATCGGCAAAGCGAATTTGGCCGGTGGCGTTGGTGGGGTTGAAGGCGTTGCTGCCAATGAACGTAAAGGCGTCGACGGTGGCAGTCAGCGGGTTGGCGTCCAGGCCGGTCAGATCCAGTTGATCAAGCTCTGTGGCCTTGAAACCGCTGATCACATCGCGCAAAGCGCCGATGCCCATGTCCGACAAGGCACTAAACACGTAAGTATCCGCACCCGTGCCGCCGGTGAGGCTGTCGGTGCCTGCACCGCCGATCAGTCGATCATCGCCTGAACCACCCACTAGCGAATCGTTACCCGCACCACCGTCCAGAACGTTCCCTGAGCTGTTGCCCGACAGCGTGTCGGCGTAAGCGCTTCCCGTCACGTTCTCGAAGAATTTCAGGGTGTCGAGTCCGGAACCCACGGTGTTTTGTTGTGCGGATGTCGAGAGGGTTACGGTAACCCCCGCCAACGCGCGCTCATAGGACACGGTGTCCTTACCCTCGCGGCCGTCCAGCACATTGTTGCCGGCACCGGCAAACAGCGTGTTGTCCAACGCATTCCCCGTGCCATTGGCGGCGCCAGCGCTATCGATATACAAATTCTCGACGTTGCTGGCGAGGGAATAGGCCGCCAGGCTGCTGTGCACGCTGTCGATCCCTCCAGGCACCCCATTGCTGTTGGTCTCGATCACGGTGTCGTCGGCATTGTCGACATAGTAGGTGTCGTCGCCATCGCCACCGCTCATGCTGTCGGCCCCTGCGGCACCATCGATCACGTTATCGGCGTCATTACCGGTGATGAAGTTGCGCCGCTCATTGCCGGTGCCATCGATCTCCGACACACCAGTGAGCACCAGGTTTTCGAGATTGGCGCCCAACGTCCAACTGACAGATGCCTGCACAGTGTCGATCTGCGCGGTCGAAGTGTTGGTTTCCACCACGCTATCGAACGCGTTATCGACCACGTAGATGTCGTTGCCATCGCCCCCGGTCATGGTGTCGGCGCCCAGGTCGCCATCCAGTGTGTCGTTGCCCGAGCTGCCCACCAGGGTATCCGCTTGATCGGTGCCGGAAATCATCCCGCCCTGATTCTGAGCGTTGTCGAAAATGTCCTGCACGCTGTTGTTGTCGTTGGGATTTCCCTGGAAGCCAAGGTCGGTGGCGATGTAGTCGGCCAGGCGCTGGCCGACGATTTCTGCCGATTCTTCGTGCAGGTGCCAGACGTCATCCGGATACACCAACGGATCGACTTCATAGCGCAAGGGCAGGTCGTTGTAGTCCACCGCCAGTTTGACGTCGGCGCGTTCGGCGGCCATGGCTTCCTGGGCGGCGCGGACATAGCCGACTCCTTCGACGATGGAGGCAATCTTTTCTTCCGAATAACCACGGGCACGCGCCGCATCCTGCTCGTAGTGACCGGTTTCCATCATGTACACGCTGAAGTTGCCGAACTGGGCATGCAGGTAATCAAACACCTTCAAGGTTGCGGCCTTGTAAGCCGCTGCGGCCCCTGCCTTGTCGGTGGCGCGGCCGATCTCCTGGGCGGCTTCCTCGCCCTGGCCCCAAATGATGCCCATGGTGACGTTATCGACGGCTTTGAGTTCGGTGAGCTGGTCTTGCAGCAACGCCACGGCGCGCAACAACGCAGGCCCGGGTTGATTGGTGTCGGTCAGCCACCAGCACAATTTGAGTTCCTCGGGGCTCAGGGTCGACAGGCCGTTGACAGTGCTTCCACCCACGGCGATGTCTATGCCGTTGCCGTCGGCATCAGTGAACTGGCTGCGTACGTCATAGGGGGTGTAGCGGTCCAGGTCGTTGACCAGCATCGAGGTGCCGGACTGATCGTCGTCCTCCGTCATACGCAGCAGGCGCGCATTGGATTGGCCGAGTGTGGGCAGGTAGAGGATGTCTTGCTGGGCTCGCTCGCCGAACACGAAATCACTGGCGGTCAGGGTGTTGAGGTAGTTGCCGTTGAGGGCAATTTCGAAGCGATTGCCATCGGCGTCGGCCTCGGCGGATTTGATGTAGGTCTTGTCGCCGGCCGCATTGAGGGTCATATACAACGTACCGTTGCTGCCATCGCCTAAGCCGAGGATGCCAAGGCCCGAAACATCGATCTTGTCGACGCCCACGGTGAAGTCATAAATCGTGTCGGTGGCCGTGACGCCGCCGGTGTCGTAGTCCCGATAGCTGTCTTGTACGTTGGTGTAGCGGAAGGTGTCGGCACCGTCGCCGCCGTACAGCGAATCGCGTCCGGCACCGCCGTCGACAATGTCCGCGCCGGTGCCGGCCTTGATGGTGTCGTTGCCACCGAGGCCGAGAATCAGGTCTGCGGCTGCCGTGCCGGTGAGGCTTTCAGCGTTGTTGGTGCCGGTGATGGTGTTGGCGGGCGCATCGGCCACCACCAGGGCGAAGCTGTCGCTCACAGACGCACCTGAAGGATCGGTGGCCTTGACCAGTACGTTGTAATTGCCAGACGCCGTGCTGGTCGGCGTGCCGCTGAACGTCAGGCTGGTGGTGTTGAACTTCAGCCAGGCGGGCAGGGCGCTGCCGTCGGCAAGGGTCGCGGTGTAGGCCAGCACATCCTGATTGGCGTCGGTGAAGCTGTCGTGGGTCACGGTGTACTGGAATGGCGTGCTTTCGGTGGCGTTTTGGTCGAGGAGGGGGATGGTCACCACCGGCGCGATATTGCTGGGGGTGTTCTGGTCGGCGAAGACAAAATGACTCGCCGTCAGGCTGTTTAACAAGTTACCGGCCAGCGACACTTCGAAGCGGTTGCCGTTGGCGTCGACAGTGAGATCCTTGAGGTAGGTGCGGTTGGTAGACGCGCTGTAGGTCACTTGCAGCGTGCCGTTCAGGCCGTTGCCCAAGGCCGTGTAGCCGAGCGTCGAGACATCGATCTTGTCGGCGGTTACGTCGAAATCGAGGATCTGGTCACTGGCACTGGTGGTACCCGTGCGGTAGCTGTCGAGCTTTGAGGTGTAGCGGAATACATCGGCACCCGCGCCTCCGGTGAGTTTGTCGACGCCAGTGCCGCCGACCAGGATGTCGTTGCCGGCGCCGCCATTAAGGGTGTCGTTACCACTGCCACCGAGCAGTTGTTCGTTGGCAGCGGTGCCCGTCAGCGTGTCGTTGTTCGGCGTGCCATTGATCACCGTGGGTGCGCCGGGTACGTCCTGTACGGCCAGGGTAAAACTGTCGCTGACGGTGGCATTGCTGCCATCGGACGCGGTGACCTGTATGGAATAGGTCCCCGATGCCGTGTCGCTTGGCGTGCCGCTGAACGTACGGGTGGCGGCATCGAAGGTCAGCCAGGCGGGCAGGGCGCTGCCATTGGCGAGTTTGGCGGTGTAGCTGAGGCTGTCGTTGTCCGGATCAGAAAAACTGGTGGCTGGCACCACATAGCTGAACGGGGTGTTTTCGGTGGCGTTCTGATCCAGCAGCGGCGTGGCCACCACCGGTGCCTGGTTGGTCGGTGACGACGTGGCGAAGACGAAGTTGGCGCTGGTCAGCTTGTCGAGGTAGTTGCCGTCCAGTGCCACTTCGAAGCGATTGCCATTGGCGTCGGCGGTCAGGGATTTGATGTAGGTCTTGGTGCCGGCACTGTTGAGTGCCAGGTACACGGTGTTGTTTTTGCCGTCCCCCAGGCCGGTGAAACCCATGGCCGAGAGGTCGACCTTGTCGGCGGTGATATCAAAGTCGGTGATCAGGTCGCCAAGGTTGGCACCGCCGGTGTTGTAGTTTCGGTAACTGTCCAGGCGATTGGAGAACACAAAGGAATCCGCCCCGGTGCCACCTGTGAGGGTGTCCATGCCGGCGCCACCGTCGAGCTTGTCGTCGCCCGCGCCACCATTGAGGCTGTCGTTGCCCGCCAGGCCGAGCAGAGTATCTGCCGAAT
This sequence comes from Pseudomonas sp. BE134, assembly GCF_031456105.1. NCBI lineage: Bacteria > Pseudomonadati > Pseudomonadota > Gammaproteobacteria > Pseudomonadales > Pseudomonadaceae > Pseudomonas > Pseudomonas sp. BE134. The sequence continues at coordinate 71,082 of NZ_JAVDUA010000027.1, forward strand.
CACTGCCCAACAGCGAGTCGCTGGCGCTGGTGCCGGTGACCACCCGATTGAATATGAAGTTGCTGGCGGTCAGGGTGCTGGCCAGGTTGCCCGAGAGAATCAACTCGAAGCGATTGCCACTGGCGTCGGCATCGTAGTCCTTGATGTAGGTGCGGTCGTTGCTGGCGTTGTAGCTGACCTGCAGGGTGCCGCCACGGCCATTGCCCAGGCCGGTGAAGCCGAGGCCGGCAAGGTCGATCTTGTCCTGGGTGACGTCGAAGTCAGTGATGGTGTCATCGAAGCTTGAAGTTGCGTTGCGGTAGCTGTCCGATTGAGCGGCGAATCGGAACGTATCGGCGCCGGTACCGCCGGTGAGTTTGTCGATGCCTGCACCGCCCACCAGAATGTCGCCACCGGCGCCACCATTGATCGTGTCGTTACCGGCGCCGCCAAAGAAAATCTCGCTGGCCGCACTGCCCAGCAGGGTGTCATTGCCAGCTGTGCCTTGCACGGTGGTCATCGGCACCGTGGCGCTGACGTAGCTGCCGTCGCCATAGACCAGCGTGGCGCCATTGCTGGTGTGGCTGATGGTGTTGCCGATGATGGCGTTACGATCGGTGCCGTCTTCATTGCGCTCTGCAACACCGTAGGTCGACAGGTTGCTGCCGCTGATGATGTTGCCCTGGATCGTGTTGTCGCTGCCGTTGAAGTACTGGCCGGACACGCCCAGGGTGTCGTCGTAGGACTGAATGATGATTTCCGGTACGGGGCTGCCCAGGGAATTGTTATTGAGCGTGTTGTCGATGACCTCGACGTGGTTGCTGCCGTAGATGCGGATCCCGGCGCTGTTGTTGTCGTGGATATCGACGCCGCTGACCGTCACGTCGCTGGACAGCTTGATCAGCACCCCTTCGGCGCCGTTGCCATACACCGCGCCACCGGTGATGGTGATGTTGCTGGGGGAGGGGATGTTCTCGCTGCCGCGCTGCACCACGATGCCCGTACTGCCGTTGTTGTAGGCCACGTTGTTGGTGAGGGTGAAGTCGTGGGTGCTGGTGACGACGTTAAAACCGTGGCGGTCATTGTCGTAGGCGACGTTGTTTTCGAAGGTACTGTCGCTGAGGAAGTCAGCAACGAAACCGTCCAGGCCATTGCCGTGGGACACGCTGTTCTTGATGACCATGTTGACGGTTTTCTCATGGGGGTCGAAACCGTACCCGGAGCAATCCTTTATCTCGACGCTGTCGAGGGTGACGTTGGAGTCGTAGCCTTCTACGCCGGGAATGTAGCCATTGAACCATCCGTCGACCTTGCCAGTGGTGTTGTCGCGGTTACCGTCGATGGTGAGGTTGCTGACGCCAAAGTCGTGGGTTTCCTCGCCATAGGCCGAGCGGATGACACCTGTGATTTTGGTGTCGGTGCCGTCAGCTACCTTGACAGTGGTTTCGCCCATGCCGTCGCCGTACAGGTAGACGTTGCTCTTGAGCATCAGGCAACCGTCGGAGGGTTCCTCACCTCCCGTAACGATATAAGTTCCGGTGGGCATATACACCTGCCCCCCGCCTGCGGCAGCCGCTGCATCAATCGCACTTTGTATCGCTGCCGTGTCGTCTGTGATGCCATCTCCTTTGGCGCCAAAATTCTGTACGTTGAAAATCATAAACTTACTCCGTGTCAGACTAAAACCTCGGTAGGTGCCAATATTCCATCGACGACCACGTGTTATGACCCAGCGGAGCGTAAAAGTTGTGACAGAAAACAAACTAACTGATCAGCGGTTGTGAAGAATTGCGCATAAGTGACGCTCTGTTGACGCTTCTTGGGTGGCGAGCCAGACCTTTCGCGCAGTGCTACGTCAAATACGCCGCCTATCGAAAGTAGGGGCGAGTGCTAGGCTCAGATCAACTTGATCTTGACTCTAACGAAATGGAGATTCACGACATGCCTGCCAAGCCAAAGCCCCGCAAGGCCAAGCCAAGCGTCTTGAATGAGCTTGATACGCTCAATGGTAAAGTTGATTTTGCCGACGGCGGACAGCTTGAGCGGCTTGAGCAACTGGTGAAGCAACTTCGACAGGCGCGCATAAGCGAAGAAGAACGATATTCGGATGACGTCGTCGTTGTGCGTCTGTCTGATGAAGTATCAGCAGATAGTCCTGAAGTTCAGTCAGCTTCGGTTTTAGGACTCGGCAACACTTCCACGGCCTTCGCTAAAGGAGGGAAGAGGGCGGCGCCCAAGATGGATTTGATACATCAGTTCCGTGGCTCGATGGCCGTTAAAGCGAACAGGTCAGCTCTAATGGCGGTGCGTAGCAACTCACCCGGGCTGAAAGTCACTCCCGCAACATGGCTCTACCCACAGTACATCCGACCGATGGGAGATGAGCTGGATGCGTTCGCGATACAAGTGAGCGAAGGGATGAGGGCCAAACGCTTCGAAGTACAGCTGACCGACGCAGAAGGCAAGCCGGTGGCAAAGGTCAAAGTGCGCGCACTGCTGGACTGGAATGGAGCCCATGCCAGCGTCGAGTCTGACAGTCAGGGCATTGCTCTTTTTTCAATCCCTCTTTCCTACCCCAAAATCGAACTCCTCATTGTCGAGCCTGAGCACACCTATTGGTCAGTGTTCGTTTCCGGTTTCGAGCGCGTCGCAGCGCCAAAGCGGGTGAGTATTGAGCTGAAGGCATTGACGCCCTATGGCTTTGGCTTGATCAACCATTACGCACCCTATGAAGAAAACGCTGGCGAGAACGTCAGCGTCGGTGTCATCGATTGTGGTGTGGGGCCTCACGACGCGTTGGAATTGGCCGGAGGGGCGTGCCTGGTGCCGGGTGAAAACGCGGCGGACTACCTTGATAACGGCCTTGGCCACGGCACTCATGTCGCCGGAACCATCGCTGCAAAGAAACTGCCTGGAACAGAGGTGTATGGCGTCGCTCCGGCGTGTCGGCTGTTCGCTTACCGAGTGTGCCCGAAGACTGGAAATCGTGGACGAGCCAGGTCTATTGAAATAGCTGCCGCCATTGAGAGGGCGATCGCCGATGGGTGCGATGTGGTGAATATCAGCATGGGGAGTCTTGAGCCCATGCCTGAAGTTCCCGGCATTCTGGAACAGGCGCGTAACGCGGGCATGGTTGTATTTGCCGCGACGGGAAACGACGGCGAACCGTCGATTCGCTACCCGGCCCGCTACGCCCATAGTCTGGCGGTAGGAGCATTGGGACGAGACGGAACATTTCCACTCGATAGCCCTGATGTGAACCATGAAAGCCCAGTCAGGAAAGGGAATGAATTTGTTGCCGTGTTCTCCAACTATGGAAGGGAAACCGATTTCATCGGAGTAGGGGTGGCGGTGATCTCGACTTACCCGAAGGGGCTCTATGCTAATATGTCAGGGACCTCAATGGCGACGCCATTCACCAGCGGCATGGCGGCTCGCCTGCTGTCGAAGCACCCTGAGATCCTTGCCATGGCACGCGGGCCAGAGCGTGCAGACGCGATCATCAAGATGCTGTTCGAATCGACACGGAAGGTCGGCTGGAGCAATGACTACGAAGGTTTCGGAGTACTGAAATGACTAGCGTGGTTTTGACTTACAAAGGCCCGTCTTCAGAGAGAAAGGAAGCAGAATTGCGCCTGCGGCAGAAGCTCGATTGCACAGACTTTGTCTGCAGGGCGACTGATCTGTTCGAGGCCCAGGTCGATGAACGGCAGCTGTCGATTATCGCTGGAGAATCTCAATGGCAAGTGACTTTCCCGTCCTACGCCGAGATTCGTAAACCGGGCACAAACTGGAACAAACTTCGCGATAAAACGCTTGAAATGAAATGACAGCCCGAGCGTTGCCGCTGCTTGAAGCTTTGGCGGCGGGTTCATCGGCATTGCAGCTTCCCTGCTGCCCTTTGACCATGAAGGTGACGTCTGAAGCAGCGAAGGCTATACGATTCCGACAAACGAAAGGATAACCAGGACAATCACGACTGCTCCGACGATGTAGATGATATTGTTCATAAACCCACCTTTCCAGTTCCAGAGGATTGATACGCTAAGTATCTAATACAACGGACACCTCCGATTCCGGTTCCGTTCCGCGAATCAAAATACACGCGGCTCATCCTCCGCTGACTTTCCAGTGTTTGACATCGTCTGCAAACATCATTTGTTTCATCTCATGGGCAATGCCATAGGCCAGAGACTCATGCGCGGCGATGACTTTTTCTTCGGCTGAAAGGCAATGAAAAATATCGAGCTTGGTCTCTGCGTCAGCCGTTTCAAGCGTGAATATCTGCACGTAACGCGCGAGGTCGTTGTCGAGGCTCGACAGGTATTCACGCAGGCGCTGATGGTCGACTGATTTTTGGCTGAAGTACCAATTCATCGGGTGAATCAGGAAGCGTGAGTGGGGCGAGGTGATACGGCGGTTTGCCGCCAAAAACATAATGATGCCCATTGATTCGATGTTGCCCGCATTAATTGCGCATAGCGGTACCGGCAATGATTTCAGGAACGTGTAGAGCGTGAAGCCAAAGTTAGTGCTCCCTCCGCTTGTAGAAAGATTGAGGAGCAAGGAGGTGGCACCTTGTTCGATGGCTTCGAGGCAACAGTCCCGGAAGCGCTCAGTCGTTCCTTGATCGATCTGGCAATGAAAATGCACGATGTGTTCAGTCATCGATTGACGTCCTGAGTGTGATGCATGGAGGACTTCCACGATTTATCAAGTCTAGTAAACATCGATCATTTCATCTGGGCTCTGACGTCAGTTGCCCCCTCCATAACGCCAACGCCGTCCATCGAATTAGCGCATATTCAATGGAACCAAAGCCCCGAATCCGCTCGTCGCGAGTCCAATATTTCCGTTCAAACTTTCTGTTTCGTGCGTCCTCCGAATTAAACGAGCTCCATGCTCGAATTAACGATGTTGAGGTGAACGAAAATGGCCAATACAGGAAACAAAAATCCAGGCAATTTTTCTAACGACCCAGACAAGTCTTCTCAAGCCGGCAAGAAAGGTGGAGAAGCTTCTCGCGAAAATTTTGCCAACGATCCGCAACGGGCGTCTGAAGCAGGCCAAAAAGGTGGTCAGGCTTCTGGCGGACAACAATCGCGCGATAGCGATCGCATGTCCGGAGGCGGCCAGGGCACGAATCGCGGAGGTGAATTTGCCGACGATAAAGACAATATGACCAAACCAGGCCAAAAAGGCGGCCAGGCATCAGGCGGACAGCAATCCAACAAGGCTGATCAGTCGTCCAGCGGTTGGCAAGGAAGCGGAGGCGGTTCCGATATGGCCGATGACCGCGATCAATCATCTGATACGAATCGCAAGGATGGTGGGATGAGCGGCGGTGGAGGACGCAAATCCTGAGGTCGTCTGACCCATCAAGCCCCGAGTTTTTCGGGGCTTGATTTCGATACTGCGCCCGGGCTCCTGCACCAAACTGGATGGAGTCATGAGCAGCGCTTACAAATGCGTCGCACGCCTATTTCGGCGCCAGATCGCCATACCAATAGGCCGCCGTGACGCCGCCATCCATGAGAAAGTCGCTGCCGGTAATGAAGGTGCCTTCGGGGCCCATCAGCAACGCGCCCACTGCCTGCACCCACTTCGTCGGGCGTGCCACCTCGACCGGCCGCGCTCTGCTCGATCATGCGCCGATAACCCTCACCCCGTGGGCCGTTCAACTCGTCTCGAGCCAGCGGCGTAAAGATGATGCCCGGGCTGATGGTATTGACCCGCGCACCGCGTTTGCCCCAGCGCACAGCCTCTGCCATGACCCGCAACGAATTGCCCCGTTTGGATATCTGGTAAGCGTGCAATGGCCTGGCCTATTGAACCGGCTCCGATGACGACAATGACTTTCGCAAGTTTTTTCATAAGTTATCCGTTGTGAGGCTTGATTGGATTCACAGGGATCCATCGGCTAATGCGGCGACCGAAGTTGGCCACGATGAAACCTGAGGATCACCAGGGTCCATAGCGATTGGCAGTCTGAGATCATTCATTGATTGAAGTCCCAAATAAGCGGCAGCGGTTAAGTTTCCGGCGGCATTGCAGTGCGGATCTTTGCTGTCCGCTAGGCAACGCAACACGCAGTACTCTTCAAATAGAGTGATCACCATGATTGCAGAAAGTTTTTGCAATATTCGCTCATACAGTCATGTGCTCTGCTCATGAATAGAAGGGCTTGGCGGTTTGACTGGCGTCCAGCCGTGTCTTCGCGCCAGGAAGACGCGAGATGAGTTATTGCAAGATGTATTACAGGTGCACATGCCTAAAAACGAGCAACGGTCGAACGGCTGAGTATTCCGAATAAAACAAAAATGGCGCTCACCGCAAGGGGAGCGCCACTTTGATTGATCAAAGATTTATGTATCGGTTTTATGCACTCGCTATCAAGCAAAAATACGCAACAGAATGGTCGCCAGGATAACTGTCGAAGCACCGCCGATGCGCGTAGAGATCTGTGCGAATGGCATCAGCGACATACGATTGGACGCTGACAGAATCGCTACATCGCCAGTGCCTCCAAGGCCGCTGTGGCAGCAGGTCACGATGGCCGATTCGATGGGGTACATTTTCATCAGATTGCCGATGAAAAAACCTGCGACGGTCATCGAGACCACGACCGACACGCAGACCAGAACGTAACCGAAAGAAAAGACTTTTACGACGCTGTCCAGTGGGACATACAGCATGCCCAGGCCGATCATGACTGGCCAGATGAAGGCGGCGGAAACCAGTTTGTAGAAACTGTTTGCACCTTTTTCCAGTTTTTCGGGCAGAACACGGGCGTATTTAAAGAGTACTGCAGCAAGAATCATCATGACGGGGCCGGGGATTCCCACGACTTTCTCAAGCAGACCGCCCAGGACAAAGAAGGCGCAGATGATCAAAACGCCTGCCCCCATCAGTCTGAAATCGAAAACCGAGCTGCTCTCTTCCTTGACCTGGAATTTGTCATTCTCGTCTTTGGCACGAATCAATGACCCCTCGCCATTGAGGTGCGGGCGTTTGAGCGCCAGACGAGCCAGATAGCCAGCGCAGATGATCGCAGCAATGTTGCCGACCACAGCGGCGGGCGCCAATTGAGCAACGTAGATGTCCGGCGTGCCACCGAGGATCGCTGAGTAGGCCAGCGACAGTGGCAGGATCCCTTCACCAATCCCCCCGCCAATGATCGGAACAATGATGAAAAAGAAGGTGTGGTAGAAGCTGTAGCCGACGAGCTTGCCTACAAGCAGCCCACTGCCCACGGCGGCCAGGGTACCCACGAGCAAGGGGATGAACATGCGGATCATGCCCTGAACGAGAATAAAGCGACTCATCCCGAGAATGCTGCCGACGACCAGGCTGGCAATGACGAAATACAGGAAGTTGGCTTCCTTCATCAGCATTTTGGTTGCGTCAATCGTGGCGGCCCCGAAGAAACCGTAGAACACCAGCACCGACGGCAACATCAAGCACAGAATGGCGCCTCCACCTATTTCCTTCAGTAGCGGCAGACGCGAACCCAATTGACCGAAAAACACGCCCATCGTCATGATGACGGCAAGTCCACCGATCATGTTTTTGGGCAGGAACCCCCAGTGCGCCGAGAGAAAGACGATCAAGGCGATGCCGAGAAATATCGGCAGAGGGATAACACCGATTTCGTAGGCGCATAGGCTACGCAGGCGTTGCAGAATACCGACATCGCGGGTGCTATCGACTTTCAGGGGCTGCTCATATGAATTGTTCATGATGCTATTTTCCTCATGTTGTTTTTATCGAGGATTCAGAAACCACGGTTAACCGGGCTTTGTTTGCCACTCGGTATTGCGATGGTATCCTTCATAAATAGCGTGATAAACAGCGGAAGTATGCGGTGTATGAACACGAAACGTGACCAATTCCCCTTGCCTGAAGACCTCAAGGTTTTCCTTACTGTCATTCGCAAAAACAGCTTCGCCAGCGCTGCCGAAGAGCTGGGCTATTCGCCGGCGTATATCAGCAAACGTATATCGGTGCTCGAAACCACGCTTTCAACACGGCTGCTCCATCGCACGACAAGGCGTATTGCGTTGACCGATGATGGTGAGCGGGTGAGGGGGTGGGCCGAGAAATTACTGGGGGATTTCGATGATTTTGTCGGTGAAATTTCCGAGGCCCGGCACCAGCCCATGGGGTCGTTGCATATTTGCAGCAGCTTTGGTTTCGGGCGAAACCATGTTGCGCCGGCAATCTGCAAGCTGTCACAGACTTATCCCAAGCTCGATATCCGCCTGGACGTCTTCGATCGCGTTGTCGATATCGTCGGTGAGGGTTTCGACCTGGAGATTCGAGTGGGGGATGATCTTCCGGGTCAACACTTGGGACGCAAGCTGGTCAGTAATCGCCGGGTGTTGTGCGCGACACCCGCGTATCTGGAACGACGGGGCACGCCACATTCGCTGGATGACTTGAAACACCACGATTGCCTGGTGCTGAAAGAACGCAATAACGCCTTCGGCGTGTGGAACCTGACGAAGGACGGGCGGGAGGAGTCCATACATGTCAGCGGCCCGCTGTCCTCAAACAGTGGCGAGATTGTATTGGAGTGGGCGTTGAGCGGTGGCGGGATCCTGTTGCGCTCGATGTGGGATGTGAAACCCATGTTGGAGCAGGGCCGACTGGTGCAAGTGCTTGATGAGTACACCCAGAGCGCCAATGTCTGGGCCGTCTATCCAACCCGGTTAAGCGAATCGGCAAAGTTGCGTATCTGCGTCGAGTTTCTGGAAGAGTACTTGCGTGATCTATCCGTTGGTTGACACCAAGGCGGCAGGCTCAAGCGTGTGAACTGCCGCCAGGCATTTTTGATCAGCTCAACCAGGGATTTTCCGCCAGGTGCCGAGTTTCAAAACTTCGAATTTGCTCGGCACGTTGCAGCGTGGCGCCAATCGCATCCAGTCCCAGAAGCAGGGACTGCTTGCGCAGCTCGTCGATTTCGAAGGGAATCAGCGTGCCGTCAGCCAATTCAATCGTTTGTTCTGGCAGATTCACGCTGATGCGCGCCGTCACCGGGTTACTGATGACGGCTGCAACTTGCTTCAGCTGAGTTTCCGAAAGCTGAATCGCCAACACACCATTGCGCTGGCAGTTGTCGTAGAAAATCCCGGCGAAGCTGGTGCCGATCAGCGCTCTGATGCCCACTTGCTTTAAACCCCAGACCGCATGCTCGCGACTCGACCCGCACCCAAAGTTCGGGCCTACCACCAAAAACGCAGCATCGATCCAGGCGGCCTGGTTAAGGATGAACTCGGGATTGGGCTCACCTGAGTCAAGAAAACGCAGGTCGAAAAACAGGCCCCGATCCAGTCCCTTGCGATCGATCCCCTTGAGGAACTGTTTGGGCATGATGACGTCGGTATCGATGTTGGATGCGAGAAACGGGGCGGCACCGCCACTTACTGTGTCGAAAGGTTGCATGCTTCAAGCCTCCAAAGCGAAAGAGCGAACGTCTGTCAGGTGGCCGGTGATAGCGGCAGCGGCGACCATGGCCGGGCTCATCAAATGTGTACGCGCGCCTGCGCCTTGACGACCTTCGAAGTTGCGGTTGGTGCTCGATGCACAGCGATCTCCTGGAGCCAGGACATCGTCATTCATGGCCAAACACATTGAACAACCCGATTGGCGCCACTCAAAACCGGCATCCAGAAAAATCTGCGCAAGCCCTTCGTCTTCAGCCTGGTTACGAACCAGCGTCGAGCCAGGAACAATCATTGCCCGTACATGCGCAGCCACTCGCTTGCCGCGCACGACGCGCGCAACGTCTCGCAAGTCTTCGATCCGTGCATTCGTGCATGAACCAATAAATGCGTGGCTGATCACCACATCGCTGAGCGGCATGCCCGGCTCCAGGCCCATGTAGTCAAGGGCACGCTGCATGCCTTGGCGTAAAATCAAATCAGGTTGGGCAGCAGGGTCGGGGACATGACTACCCACCGGTGCTGCCTGATCAGGACTGGTACCCCAGGTGACCATGGGCTCCAGATCATTAACATTGAGTGCCACTTCCCGATCAAAGACAGCGCCTTCATCGCTATACAGTTCTTTCCATTTTTGAACCGCCTGCTTCCACAATTCGCCTTGAGGTGCGCGTGGTTTGACTTGCAGATAGGCCAAGACTTTGTCGTCCGGCGCCATGAACGCACCCCTGGCGCCTGCTTCAACGGCCATGTTGCAGATAGTCATTCTGGCTTCGACACTGAGGTCGGTGATCGCCGGCCCAGCGAACTCGATTGCATATCCGGTGGCACCCGAAGCGCCGATTTTTTCAATCAGCGCCATGATGATGTCTTTGGACGTGACGCCGGTGCCCAGCAGTCCCTGTACCGTGACTCGCATGGTCTTCAAACGCTTATAAACCAGGGTTTGCGAGGCCAGCAGGTGCTCGATTTCAGACGTGCCGATGCCGAATCCGAACGCACCCAACGCACCATAGGTCGTGGTATGGCTATCACCTGCAGCGACGACCATGCCCGGCAAAATGAAACCTTGCTCGGGCGCTACCACATGTTCGATGCCCTGACGTTTGTCGAGTACATCAAACAATTCGATTCCGAAGTCGCGGCAGTTTTCTTCGAAGTACGAGACCTGTTGTGCGCCACCCGCATCAGGCATGGTTGCGATACGAACCGGCGCAGTCGGATTCACATGATCGACCACCGCCAGCGTAGCGCTCGGGCGCCAGACTTTACGACCTGCTTCGCGCAAACCGCTGAACGCCTGGGGGCTGGTGTATTCGTTGGCGACTTGGCGATCAATGTAAAGAAGCACATGGCCTTGATCATCAAGCGGGCAAACCGTGTGGCTATCGATGTGCTTCTGGTAGAGCGTTCGAGGGCTGTTCATGGCTGGGTTCTTTCTCTGTCTTGTTCGAGATCACGGGTTCAACATGCCTACAGCATATTGATCCCTCATCGCGCATCAAGACCATGAAAGTGAACGCGTTAAACACGATGTGTGAGCAATCGGAATAGAACTGTAGCGCCCAACAAGCTTCAAGCTTTGAAAATCATCAATGCAGCGCAGAGCACTAGAAACAAGCAAAACCCTGTGCGAAGTGATTTTTCGGGTAAAGCGTGAGCGAGCCTGACACCCCAACTGACACTCAGTAGTCCACCTAGCGCCATTGGGATGCCAATGTGCCAATCGACATGCTCATGTAAGGCATAAGTCATCAGGGTAACCCCCGTACTGGGGACGGCCAGGGCCAGGGATAAACCCTGCGCGACCACCTGTGTAGCACCAAAGACGGTGGATAAAACGGGGGTGGCGAGCACTGATGCTCCTAAGCCAAAAAAGCCACCCAGAATGCCGGAGCCCGACCCCAGAACCATCAGCCATGGCCAAGGTTGGCGTAGCTCAGCGCTGGGCGGCGGCTTACGAAGATACATCTGCAAATAGGTGTATGCGGCCAGCACCAGCATGAAGATGGCAAAGGCTGTCCGCATGGCATCAGGATCCAGGCCCACGGCAATAAGGGAACCCAACCATGCGAAAACCAAACCTGCCGCGGCCAACGGCGCTGCATGACGCAACAAGATTCGGGTTCGTTGGTGGTAACGCCACATCGCGAGCGTCACGTTGGGGACAACCATGACTAGAGTCGTCCCCTGAGCTATTTGCTGATCCATCCCGAACATCAATACCAACGCAGGGATAGCGATGAGTCCACCACCAATCCCGAAAATCCCACCCAAGGTACCTATCGCTGCGCCCAGTAGCAGGTGCATTGCCCATTCGATCATTTCGGCCTCTAGTCATTGAATATGGAACTAATCGATCAGCACTCTCAGCCGCTTCCCAGCCTGGCCCAGAACTCTTCCGCAGACGGACTGATTGAAGCCGTTGGCCGCGTCAGGTGAATTTCCAGCGGGATATCCCAGCTTTCGTCCAGCGCTCTGACTAAGCGCCCATCCGTTACTTCCTGTTCGGTGAGGCTCTTGGGCAACCACGCCACGCCTTTGCTTTCCAGGGCCATGGACATCAGCACCGCCGCCAGGTGGCTGCTGAAAAGTGGTTTGAGGTGAAGGTAATCTTCCTTGCCATGCAGTCGGTGAGCGACGATTCGGCCCAATCCGGACTCTTGGGTATACGCCAGGTAGGGCAGCGATGCGGGTGAATCGCCAAAGTTGGCCGCAGCGCTTGCCAGTGGAACAAGCACATCCTCGCCGACCTTTTTGCCTATGAACTGATCGGCAGCTAACAGCGGAGGAACATCCGGGTGACGATGACAAAGCAGAAACTGCACCTGCCCTTGAATAAGCATCTGCTCACAGACCGCCATGCTGTCGGAGTGCAGTCGGACAGCCTCAATGGGGGCTCCATTTTCTGTGCTTCTTAGCCATCTCGGGAAGAACGTGAACGATAGCGAATGGGTTGCAGCGAATTGCAGAGTCTTGGCAGCCATTCCCGCCACTTCCTGGGCTTCGCTGCGCATTCGGTACAAGCGCCTGGCAGTCTCCTGGGCACTGGGCAAAATTTGCTTCCCGGCCTCGGTCAACGTCGCTCCTTGTGGCGTGCGAATGAACAACTCCACGCCCATCCAATTCTCCAGTGACCGGACTCTGCGACTGAATGCCGGCTGAGTCACGTGCCGCGCTTCAGCCGCACGAACAAAGCTGCCGTACTCCGCAAGCGCTGAAAGGTCTTCGAGCCAAACGAGTTCCAAGGGCAATGCCTCCTGTGCATAGGGCGCGGCATTAATAGCATTGGGCGGGTGTCATCGCAAAGCATAACGTGGGGCCACCAACAACAAGAGGAACCCGTCATGCGTATCGTCGACATCCGTGAAAAAACCGTTTCTATCGCTTCCCCAATCGCCAATGCCTACATCGATTTTTCGAAAATGACCTGCTCGGTCGTTGCTGTCGTCACGGATGTGATTCGCGATGGTAAACCTGTTATCGGCTACGGTTTCAACTCCAACGGTCGCTATGGTCAAGGCGCGTTGATGCGTGATCGCTTCCTGGCACGGATCACCGAAGCCGACCCGGAATCCCTGCTCGATAAAGAGCACGACAACCTGGATCCGTTCGCCATCTGGAAAGCTCTGATGACCAACGAAAAACCAGGTGGTCATGGCGAGCGCTCGGTTGCCGTCGGCACCATCGACATGGCCGTCTGGGATGCCGTCGCCAAGATCGAAGGCAAGCCGCTGTACCGCCTGCTGGCTGACCGTTATCGCAACGGTGTGGCTGACGACAAAGTCTGGGTCTACGCCGCCGGCGGTTACTACTACCCGGGCAAAGACGACGCCAAGCTTCAAGACGAGATGCGCAGCTATCTGGATCGCGGCTATGACGTGGTCAAAATGAAGATCGGTGCTGCACCACTGGCCGACGATATTCGTCGCATCGAATCGGTACTCAAAGTCGTGGGTGATGGCCGTCGCCTGGCCGTCGATGCCAATGGTCGCTTCGATCAACAGACCGCCATTGCCTATGCCGAAGCGCTGAAACCCTACAACCTGTTCTGGTACGAGGAAGCAGGTGATCCGCTCGACTATGCCTTGCAGGCTGAGCTGGCTAATCATTACGACCTGCCGATGGCCACCGGTGAAAACCTGTTCTCCCATCAAGATGCCCGGAACCTGCTGCGCCACGGTGGCATGCGTCCTGATCGCGACTACGTTCAGTTCGACTGTGCTCTGTCCTACGGTCTGGTCGAGTACATGCGCACCCTGAAAGTCATGGAAGAAATGGGCTGGTCGTCACGCCGCGTTGTTCCGCACGGGGGCCATCAGATGTCCCTGAACATCGCCGCAGGCCTGCACCTGGGCGGTAACGAATCCTATCCGGACGTGTTCCAGCCATTTGGCGGTTTTGCTGACGGGATTCGTGTGGAAAACGGCTACGTCGGTTTGCCGGATATTCCGGGTGTTGGCTTCGAAGCCAAGTCCGCCTTGTACGCCGTGATGCGCGAGCTGGGCGAAGGCTGATAGCCCCCGAACGGCGGTCCCTTGCAAGAGGCCGCCGTTATCAGGCGTCACTCACTGACGCCACGCCACACGCCCATCACAAAAATAAAATGAGGTGCTCCCGTGGAAATCTCCAAGTCTCGCTGGTACAGCCAACTATATGTGCAGGTGCTGATCGGTATCATCATCGGTGCAGCAATCGGTCACTTTGAACCGCAAATCGGAGCCAAGCTCCAACCGTTTGCAGATGGCTTTATCAAGCTCATCAAAATGCTGTTGGCGCCTATCATTTTCGGTACCGTCGTCGTTGGTATCGCCAAGATGGGCAGCATCAAGGAAGTCGGGCGTATTGGCGTCAAAGCGCTGATCTACTTTGAAATCCTTTCCACCATTGCGCTGGTCATCGGCCTTATTGTGGTCAATGTCGTAAAGCCAGGCGTCGGGATGAATATCAACGCCAATACGCTTGATGCCAGTGCTATCGCCAAGTACAGCCAGGCCGCCAGTGAGCAGGGCGGGACAATCGAATTCTTTCTCAACATAATCCCGAGTACCTTCATTGGCGCATTCTCCAATGGCGTCATGCTTCAGGTCATTCTGCTTTCGGTCTTGATGGGCGTTGCCCTCGTTCAAATGGGCGAAACCAGCAAACCGCTGATCAATACCATCGACCTGTTTCTGCAAGGGTTGTTCAAGATCGTGGCAATGGTTATGCGTCTGGCTCCGCTGGGTGCCGGGGCAGGTATGGCGTTCACTATCGGCAAATACGGCATTGGTACCTTGCTGTCACTTGGGCAGTTGCTGATTGCACTCTACGTCACCACCTTGATATTCATTGTGATAGTGCTGGGGACCGTTGCTCGATGGTCAGGAATGCCTTTGTTTCAGTTCCTCCGCTACTTCAAGGACGAGATTCTGATCACGCTTGGAACCTGCTCGACTGAAGCGGTGCTTCCGCGAATGATGGTGAAACTTGAAAAGCTGGGCTGCAGGAAGTCAGTGGTGGGCATGGTGCTGCCAACCGGATATGCCTTCAATGCGGATGGCACCTGCATTTACCTCACCATGGCGGCGATTTTTATCGCACAGGCAACCAATACGCCACTGACGTTTATGGATCAGATGATCCTGTTGGGCGTGTTCCTGTTGACCTCCAAAGGCTCCGCTGGCGTGGCGGGTGCCGGGTTCATAACACTGGCGGCAACGCTTACAACCATCCACTCCATTCCGTTGGTAGGCCTTGTATTGCTCTTGGGCATCGACCGGTTCCTGAACGAAGCGCGCGCTGTAACCAACCTGATTGGCAACGGTATCGGCACCATCGCAATTGCCAAATGGGACAACTCGTTCGATGCAGAAGCCTGTGAACGTGAAATGGCCGCAATGAAAAGCGAAACGGCGGCGCGTAAAGCGTTAGTCACGCAAAAATAACCCGCATCGCTTTCCGGTCATTGCTCCATAGAGCAGGGCGCAATGACCGGGCGCCTTTTTTGTCCTTTCTGCACTTTTGTAAAGCGCCATGCATGACAACGTGCACCAGCTAGAAGCAGAACACGAAGCCTCCATTAGCAAACACGTCTAGCTTTGTTCCCCTTGGCCAAAGCCTCCACACACGATGAAATCTCTCAACTACCGACTGGCACAAAGGCTGCAAGGTTTGCATCAGGTCCACCTGGAACGTATTCCACCGGACAGCCCCTCGATCAACGACGATCGATGGGTCGAACAGGTCATGGATACAGGGCAGGGAAGTCTGCCAACACCGTAAAAGAACAGGCAAAGACGCCTGAAACCGAAGGGTTTCAGGCGTTTTTTTTGCTTCTTTAATCGTAATCATCTTCTGAGGTGTGTATGAAAACAGCCGCACAATTGCTGAAACTGAAGGTCATGAAAAACCAGCAGGTACATAGCATCGCGCCAGATCAGATGGTACTTGAAGCCCTGAAGATGATGGCTGAAAAGAACGTGGGGGCTCTACCCGTAATAGAGGACGGGCAGGTGGTTGGCGTGATCAGCGAACGCGACTATGCGCGCAAGGTCGTTCTACAGGGACGCTCTTCGGTCGGTACGCCGGTCAGGGCCATCATGAGCGCACCGGTCGTGACGGCTGACAGTCAGCACAGCATTGAGCGTTGCATGGTGGTCATGACCGACAGTCATCTGCGCCATTTACCGGTAGTGGAAGGCGATCAACTGATTGGCCTCTTGTCGATTGGTGATTTGGTGAAAGAAGCCATCGTCGAGCAGGCCGACCTGATCCGGCAACTGGAGCACTATATTCGCGGGCATTAAAGCGATCAGGGGTTTTGTACTGTTTTTACTTGTCGTTGAGAGGGGAGTCGCGCCGCATCGGGTTACTTGTCGGTATCGGGTGCCCCGATGGCACCGGCAAGTACCCGCTCTCTTCCAAGATACCAACCTGTCAACGCCCACACGCCCGCGCAGAGCGCGCCGACCACAGCGGCCAACACGGCACCCTGTCCCAGCAGGTCAAGGAAGCTTTTGGCCCAACCGCTGACAGCATCACCCGCCCGGTAAACTACGGTATCGATGAAGTTCTTCGCCTTGTATTTGGTTTCGGCATCCAGTGGCGCAAACAACATCTCGCGCCCAGGGCGGACAAAAGCGTACTCCCCAATACGGCGCACGATCATCACGCCAGCGAGCATGGCGAAACTGGGCGCCAAGGCAAGGCCAATGAATCCTGCGCACACCAGGCCGGGAACCACTACCAGCAGGCTACTCAGGCCAAAACGTTGAGCCAGGCGGCCTGTAATGAACAGTTGCGAGCCCAGTGCGCCGGCCTGTACGGCGACGTCAATCATCCCAAACACGCGTACCTGTTCTTCGCGCGTCGGGAAACGTTGCGAGACCAGCCGGGCCTGCTCGAAATACAGGAAGGTGCTGGTGGTGGCCAACAGCACCACGAACAGGCAGACCATCAGCAGATAAGGCGAGCGCAGCACCTTGGTCAGGCCGCTAAAGGGGTTGCCCGCCACCGGCCGCTGTGGGTTTTCGCCAGGCGCCGCGCCGGGTCTTCCGGCACCGCCTGATGCCCGCCAGGCCATCAGGTAGCGCTTGAACGCCAACGCGAGCACCAACAGGAGCGCACTCACCAGTACCAGCCCGGCTTGACCCAGAAAGTTGACCAGCAGCGCACTGGCCGCTGGCCCAAGAAGACCACCAACGCTGGCACCCGCCGCGATGAAGGCGAACAGGCGCCGCGCCTGGGCTCTGTCGAACACATCGGCCATCAGGCTCCAGGCGACTGACACCACGAACAGGTTGTAGACCGAAATCCATACATAGAAAGTGCGGGCCAGCCACACGCTGTCAGGGTGCCGAGCGAATGCTGACGCGAAGCCAACGAGATTAAGCACGAAGAAACCGTAGACCCAGTCGACGAACTGCGCGCGCGGCACTACGGAGTTGAGCCAGCCGAAAAGCGGCACGGCCACCAGCATCAGTACGAACGTCGCTGTGAACAACCATTGAAGATTGTCGACGCCGGCCTGGATACCCATCGCATCGCGAATGGGCCGCAACATGAAATAACCACCGAACAGGCACAGGAACAAAGCAAAACCGGCGAATGCAGGGAGCAATTCGCCGGGCAGCGCATTGATCGCCCGGGCGGCGCGAGGACTGGAAATGCTCACACTATTGTTACATTCGTCATTTTTATTTATTCCTTGTGGGTATGGTTTCACTTTAGTGCACGGTGCCTGGATTGATTACCCATCGAGTAGTGCGCAGGCCTGTGATAAAGATTCAGCAATAGCTTCTAGCGGGACGTTCCGTTGAAAAGGGCGAGTACACCGAAGATCTCTTTTCGATCTCTCAGCATGAAGCGACTGAGAAAGTGATGGGCGTTTTGGATGCCATCAATGGACGATGGGGCAGGGGGACGATGCGATTAGCGAGAGTTGCAGACCGATCCACCGCAGGGAACGGAATGATGCCGGCGCTCCTTCTCACCTCAGCGATTGCAAAGTTCTGGTGGAGCTCATGGGCGTTTTCGATCAGGGGTTGATGACCGCCTCGGCGTGTTACCGGCAACCTACACCAGCATCACGTAGCGACTATGATGTCGGTACCCCAGGCACATCCATGTTTATTTTGCGCCAAGCGGCTTCGGAAAAGCAGTAAGCCGAAAAGGCAATCAACCCCAAAGCCATTACCATCAGAATCAAACCTCCGGCTGGCAGGTTCTGGAGAGCATCGAGGGCTTCCTTCATGCCAGGAGGATCCATGGCTTTATAACGGGAGCCGCTGATCGCCAGTAGCAGCGCTATCTCAATAAACACCACACCTCGGGCTATGAGTCCAATCCGAGACACCGGGCGTATATAGCGCATCACGTCTTCGTCAGCCTCAAAGTACTTCTCGAACGAAGCCTTCCATCCCTTGATGATGTGAGCAATACCTACGCCTAGTGGGACGAGCGCCACGAGGTAAACCAACACGTTTGAATGATCCCAAGACAAAAGATGCGCCAGTAAATCCTTTGTCTCCCCACCTCCGGAACTGCCTGAACTCCTAACTCCGGTGATGAGTAGGCCCAATGCAAAAAACGCAAGAGCGCCATTAACCAAACCTCCCGCCAACAAACCTGCACGAATCACCAACCCCTTGAGTTTCGTACCGTGATGATCGACATCGCCAATTGCTTGCAGCACGCGCCACCCGGCAAAGGCTAGCAAACCAGCCACCACTAGCCCGACCAGGACATATCCGAATGGCTGGCTTAACAACGCCTCAAGGCTTTTGTGACTGTCCTTCGGTTTTGTCGAGTCTTGAGCCGCCAGGAGAGCGAAGATACCTATGATCAGATACAGAACACCTCGAGCGGCATATCCGCCCCGAGCGAGTACGACAAGGGTGTGTTGCGCAGACATGGGATTATTTCCGAGGAGATATACAGGAGCAGACCTATCACCTCGGGAGAGGTTCGATATTTGCACCGCGGCCATTTTCTCAGGCCGCTTCATGCGTTTCCACTTCCTGATGTCTTCCTTGCTACGTCCGCAGCTCACACAAAGATCGCCGCTCAACTGGCAAACCGAAATGCATGGATTTTAGATTTCTTTAGCCATCGTCAAAAACCTTTGGTCACGCGTGATTGCGCCAGGCGTTTCTGCCAATCGCCACCATGGATGCGTTGGCACTCCTCCTCAGAGTCGAATCGGACGGTGTGATCTGATGGGCCCCAATCAACGCCTGCCTCGTTTAGCGCGATCGCTGTTAGCTCAAAGATCCGCGCCTTCGCGTTAGCCTGGGCGAGCTTTTTTTCGGCTAGCGTTTCGAATACCCAGGTCACCTTCAAGGTTTCAGGCAGCGCATTCAAATCTGCTGTGTGGGTAAGCCAGGTAAAGCCTTTGATCTCACCTTTTGCTGTCTCGCATGCATCGGTA
Source organism: Pseudomonas sp. BE134 (assembly GCF_031456105.1). NCBI lineage: Bacteria > Pseudomonadati > Pseudomonadota > Gammaproteobacteria > Pseudomonadales > Pseudomonadaceae > Pseudomonas > Pseudomonas sp. BE134. The sequence continues at coordinate 90,414 of NZ_JAVDUA010000027.1, forward strand.
AGCGTTGTAATTAAACGGCGCTCAATCCGTGCAAGTTCACGTTTACCTAAGGGCATAGCGGGCTCCTTTGGAGACCAAAAAATGGGAGGCACTCTGCACCGAGTGTAGGGAGACAACAAAGGTACTCAATGAGAGCCCCTACTCAGCTGACATCTCCATCTCTGGGCTGAGGGTGCCGAGCCAGGAAACCAGGCCCATAATGATAACCGCGACCGAGAACTCTAGAATCATGCTGCGGCGTAATGAGTTGATGGCGACGGTGTGAGTACCTGCCTGAATGGATCGCTCGAGCAGCGGGGTCAGGTGAAAGCGGTTCACCGCCGCAAATACCAGCATCCCCGCAAACAAGAAGACCTTTAAAGACAGCAGGGCCCCGTAAGTGCTAGTGGTCAACGTCTCGAATGCTGGCCCGACAACCAGCAGATAGTTGATGATTCCGGTGACAGCCAGGGTCGCGACGATAATTGCCCCCGCTGATTCGAAACCACTCAGCGTTCGAGCCAGCAATCGTATCTGCAGATCGCCAGTGAGGTTATTTGCGCGCAATAAAAGCGCGAATGCGGCGAGCGCGCCCAACCAACTGCCGGCACCCAGAAGATGAACGATATCGCTGGTGAAATGCAGGTAGCGTCGACTGCCTTCATCCATAGCGCCATGTCCTGTCCAGGCCAGCGTCGCCAAGGCGATGGCCCCGCATAGTGAGACCAGCCAGAGGCTCAATGCCGGTGCCCGACGATTGAGCGGGGCGGCGATGACCACCACTGTCAATGCCGCTATTCGAACCATCCAGGTCAACCCGACGTCAGTTTCCATCAGCATCATTTGCAGGATGTGGTAATGCAGCTCCATGACGCTGGGCACACCACTCATCGTCTTGGCCATGAGCAGCATGGCCGTCATCGATAACAGTATGCCGATAACTGCCGTTCCTACCAGCAACGACCCAAAGTTCAATACGGCACCGTCTGCGCGCTCCTTTCCTTTGAGGCTATACAGGCCAAACAGGGCCAGCCCGAAGAGCAGCATCAAGTCGATATAGAGCGCAAAGCGAAGGCTGATGTAGATTGAATCATCCATGGGTCATTTGACTTTAAAGGTCATGGCGCCTGTGATTGGGTGTGTATCGGAAGATACGGCGCGCCACTCAACCTTGTAGGTGCCGGGTGGAAGCGGTGCTGCCGGGGTGATGACCATCATTTTCGGATCGGCGCTGCCCGCGACACTGGCTTTGACACCCATGGGGGAGTGCGCTGACATACCCGGCATCTCGGTCATGATCAGTTTTGCGCCGGAAAACTGGGTGGTGAGATTTTCTGAGAAATTCAATTCGATTTTTGCTGGTGCAGCCACCGCAGTGCCTTCGGCTGGGGTAGAGGACAGCAATTTTGGATGCGCTTGGGCAACACCACTCAACAACAGACCGGTGCTGAGTGCAGCAACAGTGATGAGGGTTTTCAGAGGTGACATGCAAAGCTCCTAACGGCCTGAGCCGTGGATCGGGGTTTTTTGTTTGAGTTGCGTTGGGATGCACGTATCTCTCAGTTTTAGAACCACATCCGCACACCGGCGACAAAACGTGTATCGCTGCGCTCTTCACCTTCTTCAAGGAGGTAATCCGCTGTTTTTCCGTAGGCGTGGTTCCAGGTTACGCCGATGTAAGGAGCGAACTCGGGGCGTATTTCATAACGCAGTCTCAGGCCAACCTCTGTGTCAGACAGTCCGGAGCCTGTGGCACGTTGTGGATCGTTTTTGCCATAGAGGTTCATTTCAGCAGTGGGCTGCAGAATCAAACGGTTGGTCAGCAAAATGTCGTATTCGCCCTTTAGCCGCAGCGCGGTCTGGCCTGCCTCGCCCAGGTAGGCGGTGGCTTGCGTTTCGAAGTTGTAAAGTGTCATGCCTTGCAGCCCAAGTGCAGCCCAAGTCTGGGGTGCGCCAGGTTTGAAGTCTTGTCGCACACCACTGACCACATCCCACCAAGGGCTGATGGCGTGCCCCCAGAGCGCTTGAAGCTCAGCGCTTTCAGTCACGCCGTTGGTTCGCTCACCTTCGCTGCGTAGCCAAAGACGATCGGTGTCGCCGCCAATCCAACCGTTGGCTTCCCAACGCAGTGCGCTGCCCTCGTTGGCGTCTTGCCATTCGAGTTGATCGATCAGGAAAAACGAGTTGATCGAGCGGTCGTGCATCTGATGGCCGGCATGGCTTTCAAACACCGCTGCGCGATCAGCATCAGTGAGCGCCGGGATAGGTGTACGGTTTTGCTGGGGCGCGGCGGGTTTCATTCCCTGCATTTGGGAGTGATCCATACCCTGCATTTGGGAATGATCCATGTCCTGCATCTGTTTGCCGTCCATACCTTGCATCGGCTCGTTCTCCCCATACGCAAGCGGCATGATCCCCATCCCCAGGATGCCCAAGCCGGCGAGTATCGGTTTAGCGGTTCGTTGAAAGTTCATGTCTGGCTCCTACTCCTGCACACGGACTTCGCGGAACATGCCCATTTCCATGTGATACATCAGGTGGCAGTGGTACGCCCATCGCCCCAGAGCATCGGCAGTCACGCGGTAGCTGCGTTTGCTGCCTGGCGGCATGTCAATGGTGTGCTTGCGAACCATGAAATCACCGTTTTCATCCTCCAGGTCACTCCACATGCCATGCAGATGAATGGGGTGCATCATCATGGTGTCATTGACTAGAACTACTCGGATGCGCTCTCCATATTTGAGATGGAGCGGCTCGGCATCCGCGAATTTGACACCGTCAAAAGACCAAGAGAACTTTTCCATGTGTCCGGTCAGGTGCAGGGTGATGGTGCGGCTCGGTTCCCGGCCATCGGGATCCGGGAAGGTGCTCTTCAAGTCTGCATAAGTCAGTACCCGGCGACCGTTGTTTCTCAGTCCCATGCCCGGATCATTGAGTTTCGGCGTGGGGCTCATCGCCTGCATGTCGATAAGTGGGTTATTCGCTTCCGAGGCCGGGTGCGGCTCCATCGAAACTGTGCCGTTCATGCTGTGCATCGAGTGGCCAGACATGCTTGTCGAGTCTGGCATCTGGCTGTGATCCATGCCTTGCATCGAGTCCTGGTCCTTGCCCGTCATATTGCCGTGATCCATGCCAGCCATATCACCCATGCCCATGTCGCTCATCGTGATCAACGGACGTGGATCCAAGGGCGGCACAGGGGCCGAAAGCCCTTCATGTACAGCCAGCGTACCTCTTGCAAAACCGGTGCGATCCATCGACTGGGCGAACAAGGTGTATGCGTTTCCGGTGGGTTCGACAATTACATCAAAGGTTTCGGCTACGGCAATGCGGAACTCATCGACGCTGACCGGATTCACGTATTGCCCGTCTGCTGCGACGACGGTCATCTTCAGGCCAGGAATGCGCACATCGAAGTAGCTCATGGCCGAGCCATTGATAAATCTCAGACGCAGCCGTTCGCCAGGCCTGAAAATACCTGTCCAGTTGCTGTCGGGAGCCAGCCCATTGAGCAAGTAGGTGTAAGTGGCGCCGCTGACGTCGGCAAGATCCGTGGGATTCATCTTCATTTCAGCCCACATTTTTCGATCCGCGACGGTGGAAGACCAACCGTTTTTGCTCACGTCATCAATGAAATCGCCGACAGTGCGCTTGTGCATGTTGTAGTAACTGGATTGTTTCTTGAGCTTTTTCATGACCCGCTCAGGGTCTTCATCAGTCCAGTCGGAGAGCATCACCACATAGTCCCGGTCGTAGGTGAAGGGTTCGGGGGCTTTTGCATCGATGACCAGAGGCCCATAAACTCCGACCTGCTCTTGGAAACCGGAATGACTGTGATACCAGTACGTGCCGTTCTGTTTGACCTTGAACGAGTAAACGTACATGCCGCCCGGTTCGATGCCGTGAAAACTCAGACCCGGTACACCGTCCATATTCACGGGCAGAATGATGCCGTGCCAATGGATCGAGGTGTCTTCCTTGAGCCGGTTCCTGACCCGCAACGTCACCGTATCGCCTTCGCGCCAGCGCAGTATCGGACCTGGGAGGCTGCCGTTGATGGTCATGGCGGTGCGGGGCGTGCCCGTGAAGTTCACCCCCATCTCACCGATGGATAGCTCGAAATCAGTATCGGCAAGCACATTCGGCTGCCCCTGGCTGGTAATGGCCCACACCGGGTTGCGCCACAGCCCAAAGCCCGCGAGTACCCCACCTGCCGCCAAGGCTTTCACGAAAGTGCGTCTTGATGTTTTGGAATGCATGGAGGGGTTTCCAATAAGTCAGAATCCAGGCAAATGCGGATCCGCTGCCCCAGTGCGGCCAGGGTGCGCTTCAGGAGTGCGGTGCCAGCCGCTATCTAGCGCGCAAGATGCCACATGAACGGAAGGCCGGTGATTACATTTCCGTAAGGTTGGCAAAAGGTAGCCCGACTGGTGCTGCGCTTGAGCAGTACCCATTGGCTTGTGATGCTTCGACAGGCCCTGTCTGGTTGGTCTTCAGGGGTTCTCCAGTTTTAAACAGAGCGCTTACTGACAGCAACAACCGCAGCCGTTCCCGCCACAACCTGAGGTTTTCTTCTCTTTTTGGACGGCATTTGCCGAAGACTGCGCGGGATAGCCAGCTTCTTCCAGGGCTGCAAGCAATACATTGCAGTCCGAATCACCGCCGACCTTCACCCGACCCGATTGCAGATCGACGGCCACTTCACTGACTCCATCGAGTGCGTGCAACGCTTCGGTTACATGCTTGACGCAAGAGCCGCAGCTCATGCCCTGTACTTGCAACTCAACGGATTTCATAGATGATTCCTCACGAAAAATAGTCGTAGAGATACTGATGTATCCGGCTTTTTGTGGCCTTGGTTTATCCTCAACCTTGTCACGGTAGTAAGGTCAAGCAGGTTCTATGGCCCAAACAATCGCAATGCGGCGCAGGTGCAAAGCGTTGCCGTGGAGCAATACGCCCAAGAGCAACCGACGCTGGATCTCGTGGCGTTCTTCTCAAGGCCGGTACAGGCTCGGGGTCTGTTCCAGAATCGCTCGGGTGAAGTGGTCAAGCGTTTCCATGTTCAAATCGAGAGCCGCGAAGAAGGCCAGCAGCTGATCCTCGAACGTTTTCTCTACAGCGATGGCACGCGTCAGCGCCGCGTCGGGACGCTGCAGCCAGCCGGTGCCGGGCGTTGGCGTGGTCGTGCGGACGACGTAGTGCGGCTGGAAGAGAAAATCGCCAAGCTCAAAACTCAAATGAAGGAGCTTCAAGCGATCGAAATCCAGCTCAATGAATCGCCGGATAAACAGGTCTCACTGACCGATCCAGACGCCCGTTCCATGATGACGCGCGGCACAGGAATCGTCGGCTACAACGTGCAGACAGCGGTCGATACTCAACACCATTTGATCGTTGCGCACGAGGTGACTAACGTCGGTTCCGACCGCGATCAACTCAGCTCGATGGCCAAGCAGGCTCGCGAGGCGATGGCGTCAGATACGTTGTCGGCTAATCGAGGTTACTTCAAAAGCGAATAAATCCTGGCCTGTCACGATGCAGGCATCACCGCCTATGTGCCCAAGCCGATGACCTCTGGAGCCAATGAGGGAGGGTGAGCACTGTCTCTGTGCTCTGTGCTCTGTGCTCTGTGGCTAGCAACCTAAAGCCCGTCGATCATCGGCTGGTGATTCTCCGGACTTTTAATGCTACGTAGATACACGTGGCTTGGGAGACCAAACCGATAAATGACCGACTACAACTAAAATTTCTCGAAAGTACGGAAACCGTTTTTTCAAAAAATTAGTTCTCTAGTTTTCAATTTGTTAATTCGGAGTTCTAGGTGCGGCAATCGAGAATTAATGCGATCGACTGTAATTGACTGAAATTTCTAGCTTTCTTTGTTTCGGAGAGTAATGATGCGACTTTGTATGTTGAAAGTCTCATTTTTACTTCAGAAACATTAGGGGGAAGTGCATTTTTATTTGACCTGGATTGCATGAAAGTCGCATTTTGTTTTACAGAACCGCAGTTCGCATTGCTGAAACTAGCTATCGAGTGATTAACGTCTGTCGCTTTCATGAAGGTGTCAGCGTTTGGTTAATTAATCGAACTTCTATGACGAAGCCCGGTACGTTCGGATAGGCGGTTCGGACGAAGCCGGATAGATGGGGGCGAGTTGAGCATGGAATTTCAGCGAGCAAACAGTACATTTAGTACTGCATGCACCTTCAGCGCTTAGCAACAACGCATATAAGGTTCTTCACGGAATCCCGAAACACAGAAACAAAAACGCCGATTTGGTTGATGATGTTCGTGCGAGCAAACACATCTAACAAACCAGCGTTCTTATGCCCGATATTAATACTTTTCTTCCCTTTTTGGAGGGCTTTCTGTCGTCACGATCAAGCCTGATGGCGACGCCCTTCAGATTGATTTGACACCCCAGGCCACCCGATTTCCATCCTGCGGCGGCTGTCAAAAACCTTGTTCAACCACGCATTAGTACTGCCAACGAGTCATTCGTGATTTGCCTATTCTCGGCCGTGTGGTGCGCCTCAGCGTGTTGCTTAGACGTGTCGGTTGCCGTGATTGCGGCAAACGTATGGAGGCCGTCAGCTGGCTGGATCGCTATGCCCGGATGACGCGCCGTCTGGCCGATGCCGTCATTCAAGCTTGCGAGCGCCTTCCCACGTTACATGTCGCTCAGCTGTTTGGTTTGCATTGGGATAGCGTTCGACTGCTGGAGCGTCGAGCCTTGCAAGTGGCGTTGAGTGTTTTGCCCAAGGCGCAACCACCACGCCTGGTGATGGACGAGTTCGCGTTATTCAAAGGTCATCGTTACGCCACCGTTGTCATGGATGCCGATACCCGGCGAGTGCTGTGGATCGGTGAAGGCCGCAGCCGAGCGGCAGTCAGGCCGTTCTTCGAAGAGCTGGGGTCGCAAGGTTGCGCTCAAATTGAAGCGGTCGCGATGGACATGAACACCGCGTTTGACCTGGAGGTTCGCCAGCATTGCCCGAACGCACGAGTGATCTACGACCTCTTTCATGTGGTGGCTAAATATGGCCGTGAGGTGATTGATCGAGTCCGGGTCGACGAAGCTACCCAACTGATGATGTTCGATTGATGACGTAGGCGGCGGTAGAGGCTGTTGATCGTGTGTTCCAACCAGGGTTCAAGTACAGCAAAGCAGAGGTGCTACTGCTCAGCCTTTGCCAGAAAGGCGAGTACACCGATGACCTGTTTTCCATCTCTCAATCGGTCGCGACTGAGAAAGTCATGGGCGTGCTGGATTCCATCAATGAGCGATGGGGTAGGGGAACACTGCGCTTGGCGAGCGTGCCGACCGATCCTGATTGGGGGATGCGCCGGGAAATCGTGCTGGGCACAGCCATTGAGTTTTCCCAGGAGTTTAATGCCATCGTTTGCCGAAGGCGCGATCTGGACATGCCCATTCCTGCGGCTGACCCAGCATTGCATCGCGAAATAAAGCGATCGCTGGACATGCAATTGACTACCCAGCGCGACGAGCCGGCGCAGCGGGTACGCCAGATCGTCAAGATGCTGCTGCCCAGCGGACTGTGTTCTGTCGATGGGATTGCCCAGCATCTTGGCATGCATCGACGTACCCTTAGCCGACACTTGGCGGTCGAGGGAGAAAGCGTCACAAAGATCATCAACGCTGTGCGCGCTGAACTCGCCGAAGAGTACTTGGCCAACAGCAAACGCCGATTGTACGAAGTGGCCGAACTCCTCGGCTTTTCCTCAGCCGGTGACTTTTCACGCTGGTTCCGCAGCCAGTTCGGCAAGACACCCTCGGATTGGGCCGCCGCCTACCGAGAGAGCAAGGCGACACTGCCGCTTTAATCCGTTGGCCCGCCTTGCCATCGCATGATGGAGCGCGCGGCCATTATCGGCGATAAGCCCTATTGATATGTAAATAGTCCAGAGATCGAAGACGCTTCTGAGCGGATCCTTTGGGTCGTTTCCTGTCCGTCGCGAGAGGCAGAAAACGACCCTAAGCGGCCGGTGGGGACAGTCAGAAACTGGCCTTTTTTTTGTCTGTCCCCAATGGCAGAAATTGGCCGATTTTAGCCTTTCGCGATAGGCA